>NZ_JAYKBO010000131.1:0-228 GCF_035282635.1 Parvimonas sp. D2 | reverse complement strand
TGCGAGCTATGGACGATGAGCGTAAGAATTATTTCCTTTATCTTTCAAGGCTGGCAAAGCGTGAATTGTCCTTTTCGGATATTGGCGAATATCTCGTCAACCTATTTGCGACGACAGACAGCTATTCATCTGATTTTCAACTTTTTACGCGGCCTGAGGTTGCGGGTGGTAGCGAACCTGCGTTCTTGGGTGAAGGTCTCTAAGAATTGGCAGACCAGGAGCGTGAAC
>NZ_JAYKBO010000130.1:0-228 GCF_035282635.1 Parvimonas sp. D2 | reverse complement strand
ATTGATCAATAACATAGAGGAAGGGAGTGGACTCCTTGTTGGAATTAAATAATTTTGATGCAATGAAAATTGGATTAGCTTCACCTGATAAAATAAGAAGTTGGTCAAGAGGAGAAGTTAAAAAACAAGAAACCATAAATTACAGAACCTTAAAACCTGAAAAAGATGTTCTTTTCTGTGAAAAAATATTTGGACCGGTAAAAGACTGGGAATGTAATTGTGGTAAGT
>NZ_JAYKBO010000129.1:0-228 GCF_035282635.1 Parvimonas sp. D2 | reverse complement strand
GTCCAGCCGGTGGCGAGATGCAGCGTCGTCGCGCTCGCCTCGTCGGCCAGGCTCAGGCTGGCCGATGTGGTGAACGCGCCTGCCTTGGCGGTGATCGTGCCAGTGGCCGTGGCTGCGCCGATCGTGCCGCCCAGGTTGCCGCCTCCGGTCATCTGCACGGCAAAGCCGGTGCCGGCGGTGATCGTGCCGCTGCTGGTGACAGCCCCGGTCAGGCTGAGCGTGCCCGAC
>NZ_JAYKBO010000128.1:0-229 GCF_035282635.1 Parvimonas sp. D2 | reverse complement strand
CGGCGGCGGATCGAGACAGCTCCGGACTATGGGGGATGTCTCCGCTGGTCCGACTGTTGGTCGGGCTTTGGTCGACATGAGGATGGTGCTAATATTGGGGGGATGTCTCCGCTGTCCCGACTTGCAGTCGGGATTTGGTCGACATGACGATTTTTATTAGAGAGGCGTCATGTCGAGTCCGCGGCGGCGGATCGAGAAAGCTCCTGACTATGGGGGATGTCTCCGCTGT
>NZ_JAYKBO010000127.1:0-229 GCF_035282635.1 Parvimonas sp. D2 | reverse complement strand
GTAACTTCATTATATCTTCTGAAGTATTTGGATCCAAATTTCCTCTTGGTTCATCAGCAATTAAATACATAGGTCTATTTATAAGAGCTCTTGCAATACAAACTCTTTGTTGCTCTACACCTGATAATTGATTTGGAAATGAGTCTGCTCTATCTGACAATCCAACTAAATATAAAATATCAGTTACTATTTTATTAATAAATCTTTTTGAAAATACTATAATTTTTAA
>NZ_JAYKBO010000126.1:0-229 GCF_035282635.1 Parvimonas sp. D2 | reverse complement strand
TTAAAGAAAACGACTGGAATGTTTTACTTAAAAAATAATATATAAAGGAGAAAAATATGTATCAACAATAATCTTTAGTTGAAATTTATCCTTCTTATGAAAGTGCTGAATTTCAAAACTATTTCAAAAAAATTGACACTTTGCTTACTGATTTATGGAAACTTAATTTAGAAGACAATTCAGAAAGTGTCAAGGCAGTTATTAAAATACTTGAAGAAGTTAATACTAC
>NZ_JAYKBO010000125.1:0-229 GCF_035282635.1 Parvimonas sp. D2 | reverse complement strand
TAGTTTCGATAATTCAAAATACATTTTTTCCATATCATGAAACCTATTATAGAAAAAATAAACTTGTCCACCTCTATAAAACTCCTTGTATATTGCTTATCGAATTAATGAATCATTATATTCTAAAACAAAAGTAGCAATAGTAAATATTTCTTCTTGTGTATCAACTAAAAAACTCATATATCTAATTCAAACAAAACTAATTTGCATTGTCCTAGGAATAGGTGTT
>NZ_JAYKBO010000124.1:0-229 GCF_035282635.1 Parvimonas sp. D2 | reverse complement strand
GACCCATGGAAGGGCGATGATGCCCTCCATATCGCGGTCGCCCTCGGCTTCGCACGCGAACCCGGGTGGCTGATTCCGACCCTGGCCGGTCAGATCTGGCTGGACACGCCACCGCTGTTCCACTGGCTCGCCTCAATCACCGGCCGCGCCGCCGATCTGGTCGGCGCAAGCTTCGCCGACGGCGTGCGGCTCACCAGCGCGCTGTTCACCGCTCTGTGGCTGCTGGGCA
>NZ_JAYKBO010000123.1:0-230 GCF_035282635.1 Parvimonas sp. D2 | reverse complement strand
CGACGCGTCCGCGCGAGGATGCTCGTCCTGTGTAACGATCTTTGTCTGTTTGCCCAGCTTGGTGGTGACGGGCACACACTCCGCGTCGAACTTGCCACTGGTCTGCGCGGCCACCGCGCGCTGATGCGAACGCAGCGCCCACGCGTCCTGTTCCTCTCGACTGATGTTGTATTCGCGGCGTAAGTTCTCCGCCGTCTCGATCATGCCTCCGGGTATCGGGAAGCGTACGC
>NZ_JAYKBO010000121.1:0-232 GCF_035282635.1 Parvimonas sp. D2 | reverse complement strand
CCCATGAGCCAGCGTAATTTTTGCCATTGTGGATGCCTGCTCCTTCGACAATGTCGATAAAAGCACCCACGGAGACATCAACCATTTCACCGTCAAGCACACGCTGATACGTCTCAGTGGCATCACCACCGATGGCATCAATCATGTCCTTGTCGAGCCACGCCTCAGTCTTCAGCTTAGTGCCGTCGAGCTTGGTATTGGCCAGGAAACCAATTTGGTAGGTCTCCAAGAC
>NZ_JAYKBO010000120.1:0-232 GCF_035282635.1 Parvimonas sp. D2 | reverse complement strand
CGCTCCGGTTCAACCGAAACCGTGCAGCTCCGGTTCATCAATAAGTTTACCAAATTTGCCGATCTCGCCGGCGGAGATTTCTCTGCCATGAACGAAGGACCGCGCTTCTCCAATCAAGGCAGCGGCGAGTTTATCGGGTCGTTCGAGAATCAGGGCGGCGCCCGGACTTTTGGCAGCAAAGTTAATCAGCAAACCCAGGCGCCTCCGGGCGATTTTGGCAGCTTCTCTACCG
>NZ_JAYKBO010000119.1:0-233 GCF_035282635.1 Parvimonas sp. D2 | reverse complement strand
GAGCGTTGATGGAGTAGCAATAGCAACACTAATTTCTCAATATGTTTCGGCTATTATGATGATATTATTTTTAACAAATAATGTATGTTATATGCATCTAGATTTGAGAAAAATAAAATTACAAATAGATAAAGTTATTAGTATTTTAAGAATAGGACTTCCAGCTGGACTTCAAGGTATGGTATTTAGCATATCAATTGTGTTAATTCAGTCTTCTCTAAATACCTTTGGCT
>NZ_JAYKBO010000118.1:0-233 GCF_035282635.1 Parvimonas sp. D2 | reverse complement strand
TATCTTTTGTAAATATCTTTTTTATGTTTTTTTCAAGATTTTTTAAATAAAAGCTCCCCCATTTACATTTTAAACATGTCCTGTTATATAAGAAGCTTCTTTTGAAATTAAAAATTTTACGGCATTTGCAATTTATTCTGGCTTAGCAAGTCTTTGTAGAGGAAATTCTGAACAGTACCCGTCAATGATCTCCTTTGGCAAGTCTTTTAACATATCAGTATCCACTCCACCTG
>NZ_JAYKBO010000117.1:0-233 GCF_035282635.1 Parvimonas sp. D2 | reverse complement strand
TTTAATTGTATTATCTATAACTGTTAATCTTTGATTATTTGAATATACCTTTTTACTTATTTAACTCAAAATATTAAAATCTGGAATGTAATCATAAGAACTAGCTTCTTTTTCAAGTTCAATAAATGTATAAACAACGGGACCTTTTTTCAAAGCGGATAAACCTTTTTCCTTTTCGACAAATCTCCCCACATAACCAATCATCCATTTAATTCTTGTGGATTCTTCAATAT
>NZ_JAYKBO010000116.1:0-233 GCF_035282635.1 Parvimonas sp. D2 | reverse complement strand
ATGGTAAGTTTCGACAGTGAAAGCTCAGAGCTTAACGGCAAAGAAAAGTAAATAAACAAGTATGGCTGTGATGGCTAGGAGGATACACCTGTTCCCATCCCGAACACAGAAGTTAAGCTCTTAAACGTCGAAGGTACTAGTACATCTCGTACTGGGAGAATAGAAAACAGCCAAACTCCTAGGTAGCTCAATGGTGGAGCACCCGGCTGTTAACCGGTAGGTTGTGGGTTCGA
>NZ_JAYKBO010000115.1:0-234 GCF_035282635.1 Parvimonas sp. D2 | reverse complement strand
TTTTCTTTTAAATTTATTATACATGTTACATAAGATACAAAAGATGTGAAGAAAATTTCAATTAATATTACTACAATAATTATTTTTGGATAGTAATTGTCAAAAACTTTTTTAAATATAAATGCTTTTAGATAGGATCTGTAAACAAGTGGAGAAATAACTTTAAAACCTAAGATAGTAACTATTATTCCTCCAATTATACTTGCTAAAAGTCCATAGTAAAAGTATTGTTTT
>NZ_JAYKBO010000114.1:0-234 GCF_035282635.1 Parvimonas sp. D2 | reverse complement strand
GTTATCTGCTACTGTGATGAAAGCGGATATGCTTCTACAGATGAAAAAGCAGAAGTTATTTACAAAGTTGACGAAAGTGGAGATGAAAATGAACTTGAATTGGTTTATACTCCAAATTGCAAGACAATAGAAGATGTTGCAAACTTTTTAAAACACGAGGCTTCAAAATGTATTAAGGCGATAGATTTGATTGTTGCAGGAGAACCTATTATAGTATTTGTTCCGGGAGAGAGA
>NZ_JAYKBO010000113.1:0-234 GCF_035282635.1 Parvimonas sp. D2 | reverse complement strand
TCAAAAGCGGATGTGATTGTTGATAATATTCTTGCTCATATTATAGTAAAATTATTGGATGATATAAGTAAATTTATAAAAGATGAAGGAATTTTTATTGGTTCTGGAATAATATAAGAAAAATATTCCGATGTTGAAAACGCCTTGATAAAAAATAATTTTTAAATTTTGGAAGTAAACAAAAACAAAGATTGGGTTTGTGTAATTGCAAGGAGAAAGAATGCATAGATTTTT
>NZ_JAYKBO010000112.1:0-236 GCF_035282635.1 Parvimonas sp. D2 | reverse complement strand
TTTTTTTTATATTTTTAATATATTAATTTTTTTTTTTTTTTTTTTTAAAAAAAAATATTTATTATATATTTTTTTTTTTTTTTTTTTTTTTTTATTTTTATTTTTTTTTTTTTTTTTTATTTTTTTTTTTTTTTTTTTTTACTTTTTTTTTTTTTTTTTATATTATTAATTTAAAAACAAATCTAGTTCTGGCCTAACAAGCCCAACCCACCGCCCACCCACCCCCCCCCCCCCCT
>NZ_JAYKBO010000111.1:0-236 GCF_035282635.1 Parvimonas sp. D2 | reverse complement strand
GTGCTGTGGAGCGCGCTGTTCTTCCATCTGCGCCGTCCCGACTGGGCGCTGGCCGAAGTCGTGCTGCTGTGGCTGTCGGTGCTGTTCCTGATGGTGCGTCTGCGACCGTGGTCCGCGCGCGCGGCAGCATTGCTGCTGCCCTATGCGGCCTGGGTCGCGTTTGCGGCCGTGCTCAATCTGGCCATCGTCCGTCTGAACGCACCCTTCGCCTGATCCGCGCTGCCTTTTGATACCGT
>NZ_JAYKBO010000110.1:0-237 GCF_035282635.1 Parvimonas sp. D2 | reverse complement strand
TGAAGAGCCGCGAAACCGGCGTTCGCCCAATCGGGGAACTCCGCCCGGGCGCGGTGTCTGTCTTTACAAGGATGTGGGGAATCATGGCTAAAGTTATTGGTATCGACCTTGGCACCACCAACAGCTGCGTGGCTGTGATGGATGGCGGCACGCCCAAGGTCATCGAGAACTCGGAAGGCGCGCGCACCACGCCCTCGATCGTGGCTTTCACCAAGGACGGCGAGCGCCTGATCGGCA
>NZ_JAYKBO010000109.1:0-237 GCF_035282635.1 Parvimonas sp. D2 | reverse complement strand
ACGGCATGGGCCTGGTAAGCGGGGCGGTATCGACCGACCTGCTGAGAATTTCGGGCCCGGCCTGGACCGGGACATGCGCTGCCGCGTAGAGGGGAAACCCCGGTGCGCTCTATTCAGGGGGGCAGGCCTGCGGAAGACCGGACTGCCAGCGGCGCGTTCGCGACAACGACCTCAATGGTCTGAGTTTAACGCGTCCTGCTGCGGCAAGTCGCGCGCCGGAACACACAAACGGTATCA
>NZ_JAYKBO010000108.1:0-238 GCF_035282635.1 Parvimonas sp. D2 | reverse complement strand
TAAATTTAACTTTTCAGTTTTGAGACAATTTGATTATAGTTTATAAATGAACCGATGGAGATTACGAATGTAATTATAATGTAGAAGGAACATATAATATAACAGATACAAAACAAAAAAGAAGAGCATTAAGATACTTCGATGAAATGGTTAAAAAGTTAAAAGATATAAAAAATATATATTTTTCGGGACATTCAAAAGGAGGAAATAAACCTCAATATATTGGAGTTTTAAGAGG
>NZ_JAYKBO010000107.1:0-238 GCF_035282635.1 Parvimonas sp. D2 | reverse complement strand
TTAACTGCAGGAACTGGTGCGTCCTGCGGGATGGTTGCAGCAATAGTTCTCCATGACCACTTATTTAAGAAGGGTGATTACTGATGGAACCTGATCATCTGACTATCCATGTACAAATCTATGGACCCCGCGCAAGCGGTAAGACTCGTGCATTCGAAGCTATCAAGGAACTGTTCGAAACAACCTTGAAGGACAAGGATGTTACACTGTCCATACGTGAACAGTGTGAAGACAAAAA
>NZ_JAYKBO010000106.1:0-238 GCF_035282635.1 Parvimonas sp. D2 | reverse complement strand
CCGGAGGATAAGGTGATCGTCGGCGGCAACGCCAATCCGATGGTCCGCCCCGGCGTCGCGGTTACGCCGCAGCCTGGCGAGATCAAGGTCGCGACGACCAACTGAACGCCTCAAGCGCCGGCTTTCCCTGAAAGCCGGCGGTCGCCGCTCGGGCCACGGCTGGTGGCCCACCATTGAATCACGGGCGCCAGCGGGCGTCCGTCCCGCCTTGTTCCGGACAGGACATTTCCATGTTCCG
>NZ_JAYKBO010000105.1:0-238 GCF_035282635.1 Parvimonas sp. D2 | reverse complement strand
TAAGCGACACTTGCCCATATTTTTATTTTTCGGATATTGTAATTGGAGAAACAACGTGTGACGGAAAGAAAAAAATGTACGCACTTATGGGAGATTTTAAAAATGTTCATGTAATGCAATTACCCCCAAATAATAATGATGAGTTATCATTGAAACTCTGGACGAATGAAATTTATAAATTCAAAAGAAAGTTGGAAGACACTTTTGATGTGGAAATAACTGAAGAAAAACTATGGGA
>NZ_JAYKBO010000104.1:0-238 GCF_035282635.1 Parvimonas sp. D2 | reverse complement strand
CATTGCGCTTACGCCACAACCACCTCATTTCGAATACACGGCTTTGTAGGGAATACCATAATACCGTGCGTAAGGACGCAGGTTGTTGTGTGGTTGGCCAGTCCAACGATTGATCTTGGCATCCTTGTCAGCCAGGTGCTGAAACTTCGGCTTTGCCTTGGGCTTGGCGTCAGGGAGAAATGCACGCATACCTCCACCAAGGAAGAACCCGATGAGATTGCCTGCGGTATTATTGGCG
>NZ_JAYKBO010000103.1:0-238 GCF_035282635.1 Parvimonas sp. D2 | reverse complement strand
ATTGCTGGCGACCATTGGTATTGACTACCCCCACTTGCCACCAGTTGTTTACCACTGCCCTCACAAATATTACCATCAGTTGTTACGGTTGCGGTAACGCCCTGAAAAATCTGTACCTGAAAACTGTCTTTCCGGTTACAACCTGCGGGTGTTTGTATGTTTACCAGATACAATCCTGAATCTGAAAACTGAACAGACGACATTTGAATAGTACCACTTGTAGCTGTAAAACCATTAG
>NZ_JAYKBO010000102.1:0-238 GCF_035282635.1 Parvimonas sp. D2 | reverse complement strand
TTTCCAAATCTTTTTTTATTTCATTTAGAAATTCAGTATATTTATTTTCTATAATACATCTTGTTCTATCAGGCATTGTTGAATTATTTAACACTATTAAATAAATATGTTCATTGTCATTATGCGCCTCAGTATTTAAAACGACTTTATCGTAGAACTTAACAGTTGCTAAAGGTCTCATACCTCCGATAACTCCTAATTTGTACACTATTTCCTCCTAAATATTTTTCTAAAAACT
>NZ_JAYKBO010000101.1:0-239 GCF_035282635.1 Parvimonas sp. D2 | reverse complement strand
AGCAGGTACGCAATCTGGCTATGCGGAGTCTGGCAGGTACTGCATCGATCCGCGACATGGTGAAGGTTTTTCATCGTGTCTACGATTTGCCGATTGTGCAGCCTGCTGATGCCAAGGAAGACTTCTCCCACATTACCAAACTTCGCCTAGCTATGCGTTTTGGCTTGATCGTTGAAGAGTTCATGGAACTATGTGAGGCAATGGATATCCGCGCAGATATCAACTTCCTGTACCTCGAT
>NZ_JAYKBO010000100.1:0-240 GCF_035282635.1 Parvimonas sp. D2 | reverse complement strand
ATATATTGATTTAAATTATATTAGTCTTCCGTTTGTAAGTTCAAAATCTAAGCCAATTTGTTTCCCTTGTTGGATATAGTAGTTAGCTATAGGTTCAGCTGTAGCACCACCAGACTTTGATGCGAATTTAATCTTTAATGGTTTACCTTCTTTATATTCTCTTATTCCGTCACCATTAGTATCTTTGTAACCTGCTTCTTCAAGAAGTTTCTTAGCTTTTTCTAAATCGTAAGTATAACC
>NZ_JAYKBO010000099.1:0-241 GCF_035282635.1 Parvimonas sp. D2 | reverse complement strand
CATTATTAGATAAAAATTCCATCTTTTTTTGTGATTCATCAAGACTTAATAAAATTTGCATAAAATTACTAAATGTCTTTTTAGTATCTTCAAAACTTTTTTCAAGCTTAACTTCAACACTTTCATTTATCTTATAAAGTCTACCTTCTACAACAACAGTAAGATTTAAGAAGTCCTTTTTCAACTCAGATTTTAATTTATCATTGAAATTAAAAATTGAATCAATATTTTCTTTACCTGC
>NZ_JAYKBO010000098.1:0-242 GCF_035282635.1 Parvimonas sp. D2 | reverse complement strand
CAATAATACCAGGCTGCGTGATGAAATATTATTGATGATACTTGCTGTTTCATTCATTTCTACCATGAAGGTTGATTCTCCTCCACTCAAATTATCACTGGCACCTACACGCGTAAATATCTTGTCTGTTAAAGGAATTTGAGCCGATGATGCAGGTACAAAACTTCCCATATGCGCCATTAAGGTAATAAGCGCTGTTTGCCTAAGTATGGCACTCTTACCACTCATATTCGGACCGGTAA
>NZ_JAYKBO010000097.1:0-242 GCF_035282635.1 Parvimonas sp. D2 | reverse complement strand
GCCAGCGCCACCATGGCGGCCACCTGCTCGCGCCCCTGCGGCGTGGCCAACTGCGGCACGCGCGCCAGCACGATGGCGGCTTCCTCGGCCGGTGCCAGGTAGTCCAGGCTGGTGACCAGGTTCCAGCGGTCGAGCTGGGCGTGGTTGAGCATCTGCGTGCCGTGGTACAGGCCGCTGAGGTTGCCCTGGCCCAGGGTGTTCATGGTGGCGAAGAGGCGGAACTGCGCATGCGGCTGGAGCAC
>NZ_JAYKBO010000095.1:0-242 GCF_035282635.1 Parvimonas sp. D2 | reverse complement strand
GTAACTTCATTAATTAACCTTGCCGCACACCATAACTCGCCGGCCCGTTCTACAAAAAGTACGATATAATCTCTCTATAAGACTCTATCTGCTTGTAGGCATAAGGTTTCAGGTTCTATTTCACTCCCCTCCAGGGGTTCTTTTCACCTTTCCCTCACGGTACTATTCTCTATAGGTCACTGTGTAGTATTTAGACTTAGGGGGTGGTCACCCCAAAATCACACAGGATTTCTCGTGTCCCA
>NZ_JAYKBO010000094.1:0-243 GCF_035282635.1 Parvimonas sp. D2 | reverse complement strand
AAACAGTTATGGTTTATGAACCTATGAATAAAGGATAATTTTTTGAAATAACAAAAGACTTTGACTATAAAAAGTAAACAATTTACGTTGAAAATTTGAAAAAAATTGTACTTTAAATAAAATTATGATGAAAAAAGAGCAATGTTGAAAAATATAACATAGCTCTTTAAAGTTTCTAAATTAATTAAAATAAATAAAAAACCATAATAATATTTCTTATAATCTTATTATTCAAAGCAATGT
>NZ_JAYKBO010000093.1:0-243 GCF_035282635.1 Parvimonas sp. D2 | reverse complement strand
CAAAATCCTCGCGAACTAAAGATTTTACAAGTCTTATATCCTTTATATTATCTTGAATAGTATTATTCATATCATCATATTTATAAAATCTTTTTTTGAAAATTTTCATCGCTTTTATAAGTATAAATGCAAGTCAAATTAAAAGTATTGGAACAACTATAACAAAAATAAATGAAAGTTTTCAACACATAATAAATTACATAACAAAAGAAAATACAAACATAAATGGACTTCTGATTGCCA
>NZ_JAYKBO010000092.1:0-243 GCF_035282635.1 Parvimonas sp. D2 | reverse complement strand
AAATGCTTTCAGGCCTTTGCTGCCCGATATTTTTCACTACGATTATGATGATGATGAAGTTATTGCTGCTATTGATTCTTCTGTTGCCTGTGTAATACTGGAAACAGTGCAGGCCGAAAGCGGTATTAAAGCCCCGCGAAAGAATTGGCTGCAGGCCATTCGTAAGAAATGTGATGAACATTGTGTGTTACTGGTATTCGATGAAATTCAGGCAGCATTTGGCAGAACCGGTACCCTATGGGC
>NZ_JAYKBO010000091.1:0-243 GCF_035282635.1 Parvimonas sp. D2 | reverse complement strand
TTTTCATATTTAAATAAATATTGAATATTTTGAAATTAAAGATTTTTCTAATGAATATCTTGAAAAATTATAAAAATTAGAGTTTAAGAGTATTATTAATAAGCATTTTAAATATATAAAAAAAGAAAGCGACGTAAAAGCAGACCAAAATATTGATTTTGAGGTTATTAATTTTTCAGAAATTTTTGAGAAAATAAAAAATGATGATGCAATATCAATAAAATTTTTCTCTGATAAAGGATA
>NZ_JAYKBO010000090.1:0-244 GCF_035282635.1 Parvimonas sp. D2 | reverse complement strand
TTTCTTCAAAATTCCTACAAAATAATCTCCTTTTGCTTGAGTTAATCTACTATAGCTATATTCTTTAAACTTAGTAACTTCTATTTAATTAAGATTTTCGCCTAGGAAAATAGTGGTAACTTTTATTTTAAATTTCCAATTAGAATCATCGGTTATATTTACTATAAAAAAACTTCTATAATCCATAAAAAAAATTATAATAGACCTAAAAAAAATATAAAATGAAAATTAAAATTTTTAAAAA
>NZ_JAYKBO010000089.1:0-245 GCF_035282635.1 Parvimonas sp. D2 | reverse complement strand
CAGCAGTATTTCGACGCCGTGACCGCCTCGGGGGCCACCGCCGTGCTGCTGCCACCGCAGCCCCGACCCGAACAGGCCGCCGCCGCGGTGCTCGACGGCCTCGACGGGCTGATCCTCACCGGGGGCCTCGACGTGCAGCCCGAGCTGTACGGCGCCGAGCGCCACCCGCTCACCGACCCGCCGCGCGCCGACCGCGACGCGTGGGAGCTCGCGCTCCTCGCCGGGGCGCGGGAGCGCGGCATCCC
>NZ_JAYKBO010000088.1:0-245 GCF_035282635.1 Parvimonas sp. D2 | reverse complement strand
CTTGCCGCGCTCAGGTGCGCAAGGCCGGTATCCAGGTCTGTTGCTGGGCGGGTTCTGCCACGGGCTGCGCCGGTTGCGGTCGGGGAGCAGGGCCTTTGGCCTGGGGCGATGGCTGGGCCTGCCGCACCTGCTCGGCGCCGGACTTGGCCAGCAGCAGCATCACGGCCATGCAGATCAACGTCAGCAAGAGCACCACGCAGATGGGGCCCAGATCCACGGAGGCGATGTCCAGCCCCTTCAGCGAC
>NZ_JAYKBO010000087.1:0-245 GCF_035282635.1 Parvimonas sp. D2 | reverse complement strand
GCTAGTCTGGCTTTATCTGCACGGGCTTGATAAATGGCAGCCTGGCGTTCCTTACGTGCTCTATAGGACTTAATAGCATCTTCAATGGTAGGCAATGCGTATTGCTTGGTGGAATGCTTGGAAATGAATCTCCAACCATTACCGTTATGCTGTTTAATAGTCCACCCACATGGTGTATGACTACGAATAGGGAAGTACCTAAGCTCCAACTGTGTGAATATGTCAAAGTCGTCATCATTACCCCA
>NZ_JAYKBO010000086.1:0-245 GCF_035282635.1 Parvimonas sp. D2 | reverse complement strand
AAGATATAAGAAAATTGTAAAAGAATTTATGTAAAGACTTTAAAATTATTTAATTTTTACGCTTCAATTTGCAAAGAGTAATATAAAGAACAATTTGACTATATACTCTGTGATGTTATTTGTTCAGGAATTGGAGTTATGGACAGAAAGTATGAAATAAAATTATTTATAAGCAAAGAAAGTATTGATGCAATAATAGAATTGCAGAGAAAAATTTTTGACAATTCGGTAGAATATCTAAAAGA
>NZ_JAYKBO010000085.1:0-245 GCF_035282635.1 Parvimonas sp. D2 | reverse complement strand
GAACAGCGTGCGCATGCGCGCTTCCGGCAGCCGGTGGGCGAGCGCGACGCCGGCCGACACGGTGAGCAGGCCGCCGATCGCCATCGGCAGACCCATGGCCCAGTCCACCCGCTGCGCCTGCGCATAGGTGGCCAGCGCGACGGCAGCGCTCGGCGTGACCAGCGCCAGCGCCAGGCTCTGCGCCACCGTCTGCCGCTGGCGGAAAAGCCGCACGACCAGCGGTGCGGCCCGCAGGCCGCCGCCCA
>NZ_JAYKBO010000084.1:0-245 GCF_035282635.1 Parvimonas sp. D2 | reverse complement strand
TCTCAGTGCCAAGGCATTCACCTTATGCCCTTGGTCGCTTGACCAGAAATATATTTCTCTTTAATTGTCAGGTTTCTAATGTTGTAGTGGTGGGCCTGGGGGGACTCGAACCTCCGACCTCACGCTTATCAGGCGTGCGCTCTAACCAGCTGAGCTACAGGCCCATATAGTGATAAAACTAAGAATTTTAATTGAACTGTCGTTCTTTGTACTCCTTAGAAAGGAGGTGATCCAGCCGCACCTTC
>NZ_JAYKBO010000083.1:0-246 GCF_035282635.1 Parvimonas sp. D2 | reverse complement strand
GTCACGAAGCTCTGCTCGGAGACATCCGCCTCCTTGCACGCGACGGCGATGCTCTTGCCTTGCGCCGTCTGTACCTCGATCTGGCGCAGCATCAGCACGACCTGGTCCGCGCTCGGCCTCTGTCCTCGCTTCATTCCCAACTCCTCTGATCCAGGCTGATCCTCTCACTCAGCCCGGTCCAAAGCCAGCCGGTCAGGTCATGGGGAAGCCGACTGAGCCCTACGACTTAGTTTGGGTTGAGAGTTA
>NZ_JAYKBO010000082.1:0-246 GCF_035282635.1 Parvimonas sp. D2 | reverse complement strand
AGGGGTACGGATCACGCCTGTCGTCTCCTGTGAAAGAAATGGGTCGCCATGCTCGCCCCCAGGACGGGGGCCAGCAGATTGAGCCCCGGAACCACGAACAGGGCGGCGGCGGCAAGCCCCAACAGGAAGCGTCCAGGCCCGGTCGCCTTGCGCCAGCGACGCAGGGCGGCGCGGTCCATATGCCGCGCCGCGACCATATCGCCCAGGTCGCGCGACAACAGCCAGGCATTGGCCAGCAGGAATACC
>NZ_JAYKBO010000081.1:0-246 GCF_035282635.1 Parvimonas sp. D2 | reverse complement strand
AGGTCATCTACTTCGCCGCCTACATGGTCATCTCGGTCGACGAGGATGCTCGTCACCGCGACCTGGCGACGCAGGAGAACAACATCCGTCTCGAGCTGAAGACGCTCGGCGACCGTCGCGACTCGCGCATCGCCGCTCGCCTGGCGAAGCTGGAGGAGGAGCTCGCGGCCCTTGAGGCCGAGGGCGCCAAGGCCGACCAGAAGAAGAAGGTCAAGGACGCCGCCGAGAAGGACATGACCTCGATCC
>NZ_JAYKBO010000080.1:0-247 GCF_035282635.1 Parvimonas sp. D2 | reverse complement strand
GTGACCGTGCACGACCCGATACGGCCCGGACCCGATGCGGCGAAGCACGCGGTGCCTGATCGCGTACCGGGCGAAATCATCCCGGCCGACGGTCGCATCGAACTGAGCCCCGGCCGCCGTCGCGCCACGCTGCGCGCACTGAACACCGGCGACCGGCCGATACAGGTGGGCAGCCATTTCCACTTCTTCGAGGTGAACCGCGCGCTGGAATTCGATCGCGCGCTGGCCTGGGGCATGCATCTGGACA
>NZ_JAYKBO010000079.1:0-247 GCF_035282635.1 Parvimonas sp. D2 | reverse complement strand
AAAAAAGAGAATATAATTCTAAAGAATGGATTGAACTTAAAGAAAAATTTTCTAAAAATGGACTTAGAAATTCTTATCTTTTAGCTGTTGCTCCGACAGGTTCAACTTCTATTATTGCAGGAACTACATCAGGTGTAGACCCTGTTATGATGAGATATTTCCTTGAAGAGAAAAAAGGTTAAATTATTCCAATAGTTGCTCCTGATTTAACTCCAGAAACATTTTTGCTTTATGAAAATGCACATGA
>NZ_JAYKBO010000078.1:0-248 GCF_035282635.1 Parvimonas sp. D2 | reverse complement strand
AGCCTGTAGGGTTTCCCCCTAGGCTACTAAGCTGGGTCTCTGGAACTCTCTCCAGCCCCAGTCCTCTCCGAGATCTCCGGCAATCCCTAGCCTCACCGGGTGGGCAACGGCAGCTGGGGGTCGCCCCGCCCTCTGGGCTTCTGTCCGAGCCTCTGCCGGGAGCCCTGAATGCTGGGCGTGGCCCCTCTGCTAATGGCAGACAGAGAGTTTTGTCTGCTGCCCGGGCGGAGCTCCGGCACTTCCCCTCC
>NZ_JAYKBO010000077.1:0-249 GCF_035282635.1 Parvimonas sp. D2 | reverse complement strand
CAAAGTAAAGCTACCCAGCAATCCAGGTACCCCCTCTACAATGGCAGCTAACCCCTCCGCCGGACTCATTTAAACCCCCGATGCATATTTAACGGACGCGGCCAACTTACTCTCGATTTCCCCCATGTCTTCATCGAGAGCAGCCTGCAAAAACTTCGAACGGGTTGGAGCCTTATGTGCAAACGGCATTTCATGCACATAGACTGCATAGCTTGGATTACCTCCCCTACCAAACCCGATGACCGCGAC
>NZ_JAYKBO010000076.1:0-249 GCF_035282635.1 Parvimonas sp. D2 | reverse complement strand
ACCCAGCGTGCGATTGCGGTAGTGGTCGAGCACCTCGATGCCAGTGCCGTAGAGCGCGCGGTTGTCCTTCTCGCACTGGGCGAGACGGGTAGCCGACTGCTCCGCCTTCACCCGCGACTGTTCGAGATCGCGGCCGGTGCCGGCCAGCGTGTTGCGCACCTCGTTCAGTTCGCGTTCACGCTCGGTCAGACGCTGGCCCAGCTGTTCGGCCTGACGGGCCGACTGTTCGCGTGCCTGCCGCTCGGCCGC
>NZ_JAYKBO010000075.1:0-250 GCF_035282635.1 Parvimonas sp. D2 | reverse complement strand
CAACCCAGTTCAATGTGGACCACTGTCATTCTTCTGGCAAAGTCCGTGGACTGCTGTGCGTCACTTGCAACACCGGTCTAGGCAAATTCCAAGATAGTCCGAAAATTTTGCGCCGTGCATTAGACTATATTCTAAATGATGGCTGCATGACCTTTCCAGATAAGGTTGATGACTAATGCGTAAGAAGTTGGCATCATGGATGGGCTTTATGGTCTTTCTCGCCGTATACATTGCCGTAAGTTATATTATC
>NZ_JAYKBO010000074.1:0-252 GCF_035282635.1 Parvimonas sp. D2 | reverse complement strand
CAGCTCGAAGACGTCGTGAATGATAATCACACGCATATGGAAGAGGATGCATCGGTAGTTGCGTTGCCTTTCGGCATGCAGTCTTCGCCTTATCAAGCGGTTGCACAGACCGCTTAATAGCAATACCAAAATCGTTGGTCATCTCTGTAAGTTGGTAATCCAGCAGGAAGGATAATTGTATGAGTTTCCCGGTCTCTACCCGTGCGAAGGCAGAAGCCCTCGTAGCACACATCCCTGATCAGCAGGTACGCA
>NZ_JAYKBO010000073.1:0-252 GCF_035282635.1 Parvimonas sp. D2 | reverse complement strand
GCGGTGTTCGACGGCGCCCGCGACATCATCAAGATCGACGGCCTGCGGGTCGAGTACGCCGACGGCTTCGGCCTGATGCGGGCATCGAACACCACCCCGGTGGTCGTGCTCCGCTTTGAGGCGGACAACGAAGCCGCGCTGGCGCGCATCCAGGCGGATTTCCGCCGCGTGCTGCTGGGCGCCCGGCCGGCACTTGCTCTGCCGTTCTGAGGCGTGCCGCCGGCAGTCAGGCGGATCGGGCAGACCGCCTGA
>NZ_JAYKBO010000072.1:0-254 GCF_035282635.1 Parvimonas sp. D2 | reverse complement strand
CATGGCGCGCAGGTTGCGCAAGGAGTAGCCCACGTTGCGCAGGCGCACGTAGGCGTCGTCGGTCGGCGGCGACAGGTCCACCAGGATGATGCCGATCTTGTTGCCTGCCCCCTTCTCGCCCTCGCGCCGCAGGTTGACCGGCATCTGGATGGTGATCGGCCGGTCCAGCACGACGCCTTCGTCGGCCAGGTAGCGGTGCATGGCGCCATCCAGGCAGGTGAGCGCGACATGGTTGAGCGTGGCGCGCGCCACCC
>NZ_JAYKBO010000071.1:0-255 GCF_035282635.1 Parvimonas sp. D2 | reverse complement strand
AAGGATAAAGTAACCAGCGACATAATAAACGCCAAAAAACTACCTACCGCTGACAATGCCGGAAATAAAGGGTATAAAGCAATGAATAATCCGATTAATACAATAACTGCCCCCAATCCATACGAAAACAAATAGGTATTATTCTCTTGGTGCCAAACAATATTATCAGGTTTGTATTCACCTTCTTTATTCATGTATTTTTTATATTCGGGAGCATCATATTTATAAAAAAAACTCATCATGGGACTGTTTGCA
>NZ_JAYKBO010000070.1:0-256 GCF_035282635.1 Parvimonas sp. D2 | reverse complement strand
ACACTCGATCCAGGTGAGACCACCGGCGTGTGTTGGAAGGATTTCAATTCGGACGAGCTGTGGCTGATGCAATGGGAGACCAAAGATATTGGTCTATCCTTTAAGCAACTACTTGACTTCCTGGAGCGCTATGAACCATTCCATGTACGCTACGAAGACTATAAAGTCTATGCGTGGAAGGCTCAGGACCATAGTAATGCGTCCCTACATACTCCACAGTGGATTGGTGCTATACGCGCCGCACTTTGTCTGGCAG
>NZ_JAYKBO010000069.1:0-258 GCF_035282635.1 Parvimonas sp. D2 | reverse complement strand
AAGCACTGGACTTGAATTAATTTGTCTAGAAAAACAATCAAAAATTCAGGTTTTGCTTAGAATAATGGACAAATGAAAACGCCAGAAAAGTCCACCCTTCTTCAGCGCCAACTGCTTTTGCAGTTCGGTGACCGGCTCAAGCATCTGCGCAAGGAGCAGGGGCTGGGCACGGTCGAGATGGCCTCGCGCGTAGGTATATCCCGCAGCACGCTCGCTGCAGTCGAGTCCGGCGATCCCGGGCCATCCATGGGCACGTAC
>NZ_JAYKBO010000068.1:0-259 GCF_035282635.1 Parvimonas sp. D2 | reverse complement strand
GATTCGTAGCCCATGCGGGTCAGGATGCGGCGCGCCGATTCCGGCCCGACCGACCGGATGAGCTGCGCGCGCAGCGCCGACATGGCGACGCAATGCATCAGCAGCATGCGGTTTTCCGCCAGCCAGATCAGTCCGTCGTCGGCCGAGAATCTGACCAGCCGACGCAGATCACTGTTGTGCGGGTATTTGATCGTACCCATTGCCCGTGCCTCCTCCAGACCGGTGCTGGTCACGCCAGGCCGGCGTGCCGATGTTGCGC
>NZ_JAYKBO010000067.1:0-259 GCF_035282635.1 Parvimonas sp. D2 | reverse complement strand
GCACTTGAATAATGTATTCGGACATATCAGCAAAACGGGCGAGGCAGAAAAACCTTCTAAAAAGAAACCCATCTTTCCGGTTAATGATGAACTGAGGAGTTATCTTACCTGGTACAGCAGAGAAGTAAAATTACCCGTAAGTTATCGGGATCTTCAGCGATATAACTATTCCGTTGCGTTGAAAGACAGGCAGGGCAATGACACATCCTGGGAAAAAGTTTCTTACGATATGCATGAATGGAATTTTTTACGCGAAAAC
>NZ_JAYKBO010000066.1:0-259 GCF_035282635.1 Parvimonas sp. D2 | reverse complement strand
CATCGCCCGTTCCGAAATGCAAGACCATTCTTTTGGAACCGCTTCGGTAGCTTGCTGGAACGTTCCGCTGGAGCTTGCCCTAATGGAACACGAACACCCTCCGGTCTCATGATAGTGCCAGCATCAGGTAGGCGTGATGTTCGGCGCTCTCGACAAGCATCCCGCGGCTCGGCATGAAGGGAAGCAAGGTGTCTCGGCAGAGATCCAAGCTCTCTCCATCAGGATCAACACGTTGCGCAACCGCGTCCGGCGGACATTC
>NZ_JAYKBO010000065.1:0-260 GCF_035282635.1 Parvimonas sp. D2 | reverse complement strand
CACTAACAATATTCATACCAGACTCAATTTCAACGCAGAACGCTGCATCCGGCAACCGATTGTTGCTTACAATGGCTATATTGCAACTTATTAAGAACGATGGAATTAGCTAAAAAAGTAATATCAGAGGAACTGGTTCAATTTGAAGGGCATTTCCGAGAAGCTGTCAAAAGCAGGGTGGCTTTATTAGACCGTATTATGCAGTATATCGTAAAACGGAAAGGTAAGCAGTTAAGACCCATGTTCGTATTGCTAAGTGC
>NZ_JAYKBO010000064.1:0-261 GCF_035282635.1 Parvimonas sp. D2 | reverse complement strand
CCTCGATCCGCGTCTCGGTATCCGACGTGCTCTTGAACAGGACGCTGGACGGCAGCGCGGTGGTGAGCTGCTTGGCGGTCCATGCGTAGCCGGCCGACAGGTTGTCGGTTTCGGTGGTGCTCAGCTGATAGCTGTAGTTGGCGTCGTAGGTGGTGTTGCCGAAACGCCCCTGCAGCCGCTGGAATTCCGCGGTGCGCTGCGCCTCGTAGCTGGCCACGCTGACGCCCTGTGGCAGCGCCTGCCGCTCGCCGGCAGTGGCGA
>NZ_JAYKBO010000063.1:0-261 GCF_035282635.1 Parvimonas sp. D2 | reverse complement strand
CCGTTGCTCACCATTTCGCGGATCAGGTTCAGCTTGCTCTGGGCGCCGGCGTTCGACGAATCCAGCTGCAGCGCGCGGTCGTAGGCCTGGGTGGCCATGCGGGCGTAGATGTCGCCCAGGTTCTCGTGCGCCACCGCATAGCTCGGGTGGGTGCGGATCGCCATTTCAAGCGCGGTCTTGGCCTTTTCGTACTGCTTCTGCTGTGCGTAGAGCACCGCGAGGTTGTTGTACGGCTCCGGCAGTTCCGGGTAATCCTCGGTC
>NZ_JAYKBO010000062.1:0-261 GCF_035282635.1 Parvimonas sp. D2 | reverse complement strand
GAGGGACTGGAACTGGATGGCGCGCGCGCTGCCATCGCCGCCCGCATCATGCGCGAGATCGCGGCGCGGCTCGGCTTCCTGATCGACGTCGGGCTCGACTACCTGAGCCTGGACCGCTCGGCCGAAACGCTGTCCGGCGGCGAGGCGCAGCGGGTGAAGCTGGCGCTGGAACTGAGCAAGCGTGACACCGGCCGCACGCTGTACATCCTCGACGAACCGACCACCGGCCTGCACTTCCACGACGTGGACATGCTGCTGGGC
>NZ_JAYKBO010000061.1:0-261 GCF_035282635.1 Parvimonas sp. D2 | reverse complement strand
GGCGCTGTCGATGTTGCTGGTGGCCTCGTCCAGGAAGAGCAGCCGCGGCCGGCCCGCCAGCGCACGCGCCATCGCGATGAGCTGCTTCTGCCCGGTCGACACGCGCGCCCCGCCCTCGCCCAGGCGGGTGTCATACCCTTGCGGCAGCGCCTCGATGAAGTCATGCGCGCGCGCCGCGCGGGCCGCGGCCTGGACGTCGGCCTCGGTGATGCCGGGCCGGCCCATGGCAATGTTCTCGCGCACGCTGGCCGACATCAGGAA
>NZ_JAYKBO010000060.1:0-262 GCF_035282635.1 Parvimonas sp. D2 | reverse complement strand
AGCTGAAAGCTCTACAATCCGCATATGTGGGGAAGTCTACGCCATGTTAGTGGCGCCTATGGACGGCACCCGCATACTCTTATTCCACCATACCAGGCATTATTCTGCAGCAGTAGGTGATTATGTTAGAACAGGGAAGAAATGGACTGACGTATATTGGTGTAAGGAGAGGATGCGCTGGCGTGCGTGGACTGGTAACAAGCGCCTAAACTCTACCCACCTAATCTACGAGCATGATGCCATTAGCTGGATGGCTATGCCT
>NZ_JAYKBO010000059.1:0-262 GCF_035282635.1 Parvimonas sp. D2 | reverse complement strand
CATCGCGACGAACAGGCGCAAGTGCTTCATGACGCGCGTTTTATCCCTCGTCGGCGTAGATCGCTACCCTGTGTTCGCCACCGCTCGTCGCACGGCCGCGATACATGCCCGCCGTGGTCATGCTCCAGGCGATGCTGCCATCCGGCGCGGCGACGATGGTGCCACCGGTGCCGCCCAGGTCGCGTACCTCGGCCAGCACTGCGTCGGCGGCCTGCTGGATGCTGTCGCCGGTGAAGCGACGGCGCGCGGCGATCTCATGCCC
>NZ_JAYKBO010000058.1:0-262 GCF_035282635.1 Parvimonas sp. D2 | reverse complement strand
GTCGTGCGTTCATGCGGTCCTCCTGTCGTTGCGCAAGCGGTCAGCGGCGGCCGACGATGGCCGAGATTTCGATCTTCACATCGCGCGGCAGGCGCGCCACCTCCACCGTGGCCCGAGCGGGGGCGCCGGTCTTGAAGTACTCGCCATAGACCTTGTTCATGGCGGCGAACTCGTTGAGGTCCTTCATGAAGACCGAGGTGGACAGCACATCCTCATAGCCCAGTCCCTGGGACTTGAGCTTGGCGCCGATGTGGTCCAGCAC
>NZ_JAYKBO010000057.1:0-263 GCF_035282635.1 Parvimonas sp. D2 | reverse complement strand
TTAATTCTATTAATTTATCTTCTGGAATATTTTTATTATTTATTCTAATTCTTTCTTCAAAATTGTAAATAGAATGAGAAGTAAACATCCCAACTTTATACCCTTGTGAAACTAAAACAGAATTTACAAAAGAAGTGCAGGAACCCTTACCCTTGGTTCCTGCAATATGAATAATTTTTAATTTATCTTGTGGATTTCCTAATTTTTCCATCAGATTTTTTATATTTTGTAAACCTAATTTAACTCCACTGCAAACTTCTCCT
>NZ_JAYKBO010000056.1:0-263 GCF_035282635.1 Parvimonas sp. D2 | reverse complement strand
GCGCCACGACCACCGCGTCGACCGGCGGCAACGGCAAATCATCCCGCGGCACGCCAATCGTCTGCACGGTCGCCAGCCCGTTGCGGGTCAGCGCATTGGCCAGGTCGGACGCACCGGTATAATCATCGGCGATGACGCCAAGGGTCAGGGCCATCGGTGCCTCCTCATGCCTGACCGGCGTAACCGGCGAACCAGCCGAGCCCATCCTCGGTGATGCCCGCGGGGCTATATTCACAGCCGATATAGCCGGCATAACCCAGCCG
>NZ_JAYKBO010000055.1:0-265 GCF_035282635.1 Parvimonas sp. D2 | reverse complement strand
CTTCGATAGAGGTTTTTACATTGGCAGGTAAAGTGATATTCCTTACCAGCAATTGTTCCAGTATCAATCCTCTTTTCTTGAAATCTGTTTCAATGCTTTTGAAAATACGGTTTTGGAAATCATCTCTTCTGTTAGAGTATAATTCAATAGCTGTAAAGTAAACTGCATTGTCTCGAATTTTAGTACGGGTAAGCGGACGAACAATTTTGTCTTTATAGTCAAGTCCGGTTTCTCTCACAATACGTGGGGCCTCGGTACCAATTAC
>NZ_JAYKBO010000054.1:0-266 GCF_035282635.1 Parvimonas sp. D2 | reverse complement strand
ACGAGCTTTGGATGGAGCACTTAGTGCTCGTATTCCCACATCAGCCGATCAGCGACGAACAGCATATTGCCTTCGGCGGGAACTTCGGGACGCTCGAGGTTCATCCGTCGGTGGCGCATCGCAGTTCGCGCAATCTCGAGATCTACCGCGTCTCCAACGTCGACGAGGCCGACCGGATCATCCCGGCCAAGGAGACCAAGTGGCAGTACATCAACCTCTCCTGGCTATGGCATACCGACAGCTCCTTCCGTGAAGTGCCGAGCAAG
>NZ_JAYKBO010000053.1:0-267 GCF_035282635.1 Parvimonas sp. D2 | reverse complement strand
AATGCGATGTTGCCTATAATGCCACACAAATGGCATTGCAATGGGATGCACTGGCAACGGGCGATACAAGGGTAATGCTGGCTGCACAACATGACCTTTTACAGAAACCCTATGGCTGCACCTGGATTAGTTATACCCGTTGCCACGATGATATTGGGCTGGGTTATGAAGACAGTTCCATTACCGCCGCCGGATTCAATGCCTATGAACACCGGAAATTTTTAAAAGATTATTATGCTGGTACATTAAAAGACTCACCTGCCTCGG
>NZ_JAYKBO010000052.1:0-267 GCF_035282635.1 Parvimonas sp. D2 | reverse complement strand
AAGAAATCAATTTTTCAGATTTGGTAGAAGGCTGTATCGATGATTTTATAACACGTTTTCCAAAAAGGGAAGTAAGAGAGCTGATTACAGAAGGCTTGTACATTCAAGGTGAAACCCTATTGCTGCAGATGTTGGTCAATAACTTGCTTGAAAATGCCATGAAATACTCCCCCAAAGAATCTCCGATTCAAATATCACTGCATGCAGAGAAAAATGAATTGATACTAAGTATTTCAGATCAGGGAGTAGGTATACCCGACGAAGAAA
>NZ_JAYKBO010000051.1:0-268 GCF_035282635.1 Parvimonas sp. D2 | reverse complement strand
ATGAGCTTCCCACCGATAGTGACTCGTCGATCCACAAACACCCGAGCACGAGAGGTAATATCATCTCCACTAGGGGTCCGAACCAGTTCATTACGTTCTTCCCACCGGCAATTGATTAGGACGGGGATGTCATACACTTCTTCATTGTACTTGTTGTCGCCCTTAGACGCCCAGTACGTTGCTACCTGGTGTAGGCTGTTCAGCACGACACAACCCCTTCATTCTTCTCGGAGCTGACTACGCGGAAAAGAGCCTTACGGGAAGGTTC
>NZ_JAYKBO010000050.1:0-268 GCF_035282635.1 Parvimonas sp. D2 | reverse complement strand
AGTCTTGGGACCGCAATGCGCACACCGATTTCCGGGCGCTGAACACGGCATTAATAGACCGGGTTGAGGCGCTGCGCCCTGATCTGCTGTTCTGCGTGTTGATGGGGTACGAAGTGTGGACCGAAACATTGGCAAGCGTGCGCGATGCGGGCGTCCCTGTCCTCAACTGGGGAACGGATGATTCCTGGAAGTACGGGCAGTTTTCGCGCTTTGTGGCTCCCGAAGTCGATTTGTGGGTTACTACTTCATACGCGGCCATGGAGGCGGC
>NZ_JAYKBO010000049.1:0-269 GCF_035282635.1 Parvimonas sp. D2 | reverse complement strand
CATGGCCAGCGCGACGCGGAGTTCGCTTTCGACGACATGCCCCGCCAGCATCCGCGACCCGTCCGGCAGCCGGGTGGCCATCACCCGCATCCGTTCGGGTTGCGAATGGCCGATCCGGAAAATCTCGATCGTCGCGGCACCCGGGGCAGGGACGTTGGGCGGCCATTCGGCGATGTTACCCGCCACGAAACGCCCATGGGCGTCGGTGAGCAGGATGACCGACAGCGGCAGCCTGTCGGTAGTCAGCCGCCGGTCGACTGCCGCGCGGA
>NZ_JAYKBO010000048.1:0-270 GCF_035282635.1 Parvimonas sp. D2 | reverse complement strand
CAGCCTCTAAGGTGCCATGTGAGCCTAAATACTCCACATAGGCATTAACATCGCCTTCACCTTCACCAGGATGCAAAGTGATACATCCCACAATGAAAGGGTATGCAGGCGCATTAGCATTCGAAGCCATATAATCCTCCTTTTTAACAACCCATTATCAACGGAAATGCAAAGCTTTTCAAGGGCCAAAAGATTTGTCGCTATTTGGCCTTATGAGCGTTGATATACGCCTCAACCATGTTTACAGTATCGGCGTCCGCCTGATTTTGC
>NZ_JAYKBO010000047.1:0-271 GCF_035282635.1 Parvimonas sp. D2 | reverse complement strand
CCACCGGCTCGTACTCCATCGACCGGATGCGCTGCGCCACTTCCGGCAGTGCGACGATCCTCTGGATTTCGGCTGAAAGCCTGGCGGTGATCGGGGCCGGAGTGCCCGCCGGCACGAAGAACCCGCCCCAACCGGAAAGATTCGCCAGGGGGTAGCCTGCTTCCTCGAAGGTCGGCACGTCGGGAATCTTGCTCAGGCGCGCGGGCGCCGCGACGGCCAGGATGCGAACGTCCTTCAGCTGGCTCAAGTAGAAGCCCGGGGACCCGGTAGC
>NZ_JAYKBO010000046.1:0-271 GCF_035282635.1 Parvimonas sp. D2 | reverse complement strand
CGGCCTGGCCGTGATCCAGGGCGCCAAGCTGGCCAAGGCCGGCCGCATCATCGCCGTGGACACCAACCCCTCCAAGTTCGACCTGGCCCGCACCTTCGGCGCCACCGACTGCGTGAATCCCAAGGATTTCGACAAGCCCATCCAGCAGGTCATCGTCGAGATGACGGGCTGGGGCGTGGACCACAGCTTCGAATGCATCGGCAACGTCAACGTGATGCGTGCCGCCCTGGAATACGCGCACCGCGGCTGGGGCCAGTCGGTCATCATCGGC
>NZ_JAYKBO010000045.1:0-271 GCF_035282635.1 Parvimonas sp. D2 | reverse complement strand
CCATCCTTAAGGAAAAGACTCTTTCGCGTTGGCCCTGGCAGCCTCCTAGAAAGCTTCTGCAAGATGATGCCAATGCAAAGCGCGAACAGTACGACGGCTATTTCCACGTACGTGCATGGCTTCGAGCTGTAGCAAAGTCGCGAGCCCATTGTATTGTAGTCACTGATCTACGCTTCCCTGAAGAGCTGCAGATTCTGCATGAGATGCACAATGCATGGATTGCATGGGTAGATAGGCAGGAAGCACAACGCCGTCTGGAGGAATCCATAAA
>NZ_JAYKBO010000044.1:0-272 GCF_035282635.1 Parvimonas sp. D2 | reverse complement strand
AGACGGTGATGAACTTTGCCTCGGCGCCGATGAAGTAGCCCGAAGTGATGGCGGCCACGCCGCCGCGGTCGCTGATCGACCTGTTCGCCACTTCGGCGCCGTCGGCGCTGGTGGAGATGTTCTTCGCCATCCTCGTCATCTATTTCTTCCTCTCGGGCTGGACGCGCCTGCGCCGCAACGCGATCACCAGTCGGGCGAGCTTCGGCGGCGCGATGGTGACCGCGCGGGTGATCCAAGACGTGGTGGACGATACCTCGGCCTATCTGGGCACG
>NZ_JAYKBO010000043.1:0-272 GCF_035282635.1 Parvimonas sp. D2 | reverse complement strand
CACTCGAGGCGCCGGATGGGCTCGGCGATGTCGAAGTGGGTCCGACCGAGCTCCTCGACCGCGCGGTCGCTCGTGCGCTGCATCCACTCCTGCAGGGCGGCGGTGCCGTGGAGCTTCCGCGACTCGTCCCGCTCCAGGAACGCGACGGCCTCCTCGACCGTGGCGCCGGGGAGGATCTCGTTCGCGATCGACTCCTGCTCGGCGACCATGCGCGCGAGTTCCTCGACGCCCCACTCGTACGTCTCGTCGAGGTCGATCGTCGCGCCGAGGAA
>NZ_JAYKBO010000042.1:0-272 GCF_035282635.1 Parvimonas sp. D2 | reverse complement strand
ATCCAATAGGGACGCGGATGGCAATCGGAGTCCGGCGGAACCCGGCCTTCATTGTCCTGCGCGACAGCGGGCGATTGTGCCAGTGGGGGATCGGCCTGGAAGTCAGCCGATTCCTACGCCTTGTTGCCGCAAACGGGACAGTCCGGCACACGGGTGGTTTGCATGCTACTCCAATCGAGGCTGCGGCTGTCGAACATGGTCAGGCGGTTTGTTGCAGGCGTGCCAAAACCCGCGATCAGCTTGAGGGCTTCGGCCGCCTGCAGCGTGCCCAT
>NZ_JAYKBO010000041.1:0-274 GCF_035282635.1 Parvimonas sp. D2 | reverse complement strand
AAAGTGGTGAGCTTTTCAAGGGTGAACCGATTGCGCAGCTTGCATACGGTGTTTTGATTGGCAAAAAATCCCTTCTGCCATATCGCCTTTTCAACCGGGACCGTCTTGATCCATTCGATGGCTACCGCATACTCGGATTTTTCTGGATCGTCTGAATTTTCGTTCATCTGAGGAGCAAGAACTTTTGCAGATAGAAGCGGAATCTTTTTTCCATTGGCTTCGACGTCGAATTTCTTAATTGGCGTAGCGCCACCTTTGACTATTCCAACGCCGA
>NZ_JAYKBO010000040.1:0-276 GCF_035282635.1 Parvimonas sp. D2 | reverse complement strand
TACGTGGTGAATTACCCTTGGTTAGCCCTTATCACTCTTGGACCGGAGGATTTGAGTTATCTGAACGTCATACAGAAAATGGCTATCTCACCGATTCATTGTACAAGGTAGACTTTAAATATACCTATCAAACTTTGGATGGCTGGCTGGCATATAATGTGGGTGCTAAAAAACAACTCAAAAAGAATTTTACATCGAGATTAAAAAGGTTTATTGGAGTACGTGGTGTGCAACGTTTGTTCAATGATATACCGGAACAATTCAAAACCACATACA
>NZ_JAYKBO010000039.1:0-276 GCF_035282635.1 Parvimonas sp. D2 | reverse complement strand
AAACGACATCTGCACTGTTTCCGTGCTCACAAATGAGTGTTTTCAATTCGTCGTAATCAGAAAAGACTACTTTAACTTCATGGCCTTGAAATTCGAGCCACTTATAAAGCAGCACGGCGCACGAAACGCCGTCTAAATCAGCAATGTGAGAAAATACGACTGTTTTCATAATTCAAAATGGGTCGAGTTCCGAGCCCCTCATCCATACAAGAGGAGAATTCTCGACCCAGAAGCGTTAGCTACAAGGGTATTTTACCACTTTTTGCTCAACGATTT
>NZ_JAYKBO010000038.1:0-276 GCF_035282635.1 Parvimonas sp. D2 | reverse complement strand
GCTTTTCGGGTTCTGGCCTGATCCTTTCCAGATCGCCATGCTGATAGACGCACCGCCTGAGACGGCGTTTGTGCGAAGGAGATGACTTGTGCTGAACCTTGACTGCGAAAAGACCCAGGCCGTCGCCGACCAGAACCGTCAGGCATTCGTCGCCCTAGACCATGCCCTGGTGGAGGCCGCGCAACTGACGACAGCCTTCCTCACGGCCTCGCAAGGCTCGGGCCTCACCGCCAGCGAAAGCCAGCGCATCATCAAACAGATTCACGATAGCGCCAC
>NZ_JAYKBO010000037.1:0-276 GCF_035282635.1 Parvimonas sp. D2 | reverse complement strand
GTATATCCTTCTACCTTTTCTTCTGTAATAGTATAGTTAATTTCTTTTCCGTTTTCATACTTATCAAGATTTTCAAACTTCCATTTCCAGCCTTCTGCTTTTGTAACTTTCTTTGAATCTATTTTAGTTCCATTCTTTAATAGATTGATTGTTATCTCTGTTGGTCTCTTTCCGTCCTGGTTGTCTTTGTCATTCCAGGTCTTTGTCCCTTCTACAGATGTCTTTTCAGGTTCTCTTGTATTTGTTACTGCAAAACCATCTTCTGAAGTTCCTGTA
>NZ_JAYKBO010000036.1:0-276 GCF_035282635.1 Parvimonas sp. D2 | reverse complement strand
CGGCATGCGCCGCCTTGACGCGCGCCGCCTCGGCGCCGGCGTCTCTGGCCTTCAGCCACCAGAGCTGGTGCAGCTTGAGCGTGCCGGCGTCCTGCAACTGGCGGTAGCTCGCGGCGACTTCGGCCTGGCGTTCCAGCTTCTCGAGGTTGGCATTGAGCTCGCGCAGGATGTCGTCGACCCGGGTCAGGTTCTCGCGCGTGTCCTTGAGCCGGTTCTCGGTCTCGCGGCGGCGCTCCTTGTACTTGGACACGCCCGCGGCTTCTTCGAGGAAGAGGC
>NZ_JAYKBO010000035.1:0-277 GCF_035282635.1 Parvimonas sp. D2 | reverse complement strand
ACAAGTTACCTATAAGGTATTCGCGAATTTCATCATCGCTAGCCTTTGGATTTTTGCGTTTCAAATTGATAGCACTCATCATCATGCCGGTTGTACAAAAACCACACTGATCTGCGCCTTCACTTGCGATACAAGCCGCCAATAATTCAGCTTCCTCTTGTAAGCCTTCTAATGTAGTAATCTTATGGCCTGGCGCACGAAATGTAGGATAAGCACAAGACAAAATAATTTCATCATCCACCCATACAGTGCAAAGGCCACAGTTTGTGGTGTCACA
>NZ_JAYKBO010000034.1:0-277 GCF_035282635.1 Parvimonas sp. D2 | reverse complement strand
CATGGCCTGCGCTTTGTCATGACCGACCCGACGCTGGTCCACCCGCTCGAGGACGGCCGGCTGTTTGTCGGCTGGCGCGACCGGGCGCGCACAGCGGCGCAGTTCGACGCCTTCGCCGCCGGCGATGCCGCGCGCTACGACGCGATGTTCGCCTATCTGCAGGATTTCGCCAATCGGCTCGGCATCTCGGTCTTCCGCGAGCCGCCCGATCTGCAGACGCTGGTGAAGAACCTGACCACCGTGGCCGATCAGGAAGCCTTCGGCCGGATCTTCTTCG
>NZ_JAYKBO010000033.1:0-277 GCF_035282635.1 Parvimonas sp. D2 | reverse complement strand
GGTGCAGGGCGATCTGCTCGACTACGCGGTGGGCGAGGCTCTGCGTCACACCGAAACCGCGCTGGCCGCGCTGCGCGAAGACCCGGCGCTGCATCTGCAGCACGGCCGCCTGCAGCAGCAGATGGGCCGGCTGGACGAGGCGGATGCGGCCTATCAGCGGGCGCGCGAACTGGGTCTGCCGGCCTCTCGCGTGGTGCCCTATCTGGCGGAACTGGCGTTCGCGCGGCGAGACTTCGCGCGCGTGCGGGCGCTGCTGCAGTCCATGCAGGACTGGGAA
>NZ_JAYKBO010000032.1:0-277 GCF_035282635.1 Parvimonas sp. D2 | reverse complement strand
ACGGCCTGCAGCGCGCTCATTGCGGTGGAAACCACTCGTCGATGCGCAGCCGGAAGCTGTATTCGCCGTCGCTGGCGTCGATCTGGCGCGGCAGCGCCTCCGGGCCGGCGCCGTCGTATTCGGTGAATTCGACCCGCCAGTTGCGCTCGGACAGCACCGCGATGCGCCCTGCCGCGTCGCGTGCGCGGACGTCCGCACTGCCGGCACGCCCAGTCACCCAGACCGCGGCGCGGGACAGTGGCAGCTCCATGCCGAACACGGCGCGCGACAGCGCGTC
>NZ_JAYKBO010000031.1:0-278 GCF_035282635.1 Parvimonas sp. D2 | reverse complement strand
AAAGGAATGGGAGGTGCCATGGATTTGGTAGCCAGTGCGCAAAATATTATTGTGGCAATGATGCATACCAACCCAAAAGGAGAAAGTAAATTACTGCCTGCCTGTACGTTGCCATTAACAGGTGTTGGTTGTGTAAAGAAAGTAGTAACCGAATTGGCAGTACTCGATATTACCAATACAGGTTTTGTTTTGCTTGAACGCGCACCAGGGGTTTCAGTGGAAGAAATAATAAGCAAAACAGCCGGCAAGCTTGTCATCCCGGATCATGTTCCCGAAAT
>NZ_JAYKBO010000030.1:0-278 GCF_035282635.1 Parvimonas sp. D2 | reverse complement strand
TATCAGGGGTTTAAGAACCTCGGCTTGGATGTTGACAATGATCCGAGCATCAAGGACACGCCGAACCGCTTTGCCAAGATGTTCGTGGGCGAGCTCACTAAGGGCCTGAACTACGACTTCTTCCCGAAGATGACAGCCACGCCAAATGGCCACGAAGTTCTGGACGAAGATGCTTTTACGGACTACGTCACTGATAGGCAGGGTGCATGGGGTAATGAAAAGTCCCAGGCAGAAATCCTGGCTATGGAATCGACGGTTGAACGCAAGATTGAGCTGAC
>NZ_JAYKBO010000029.1:0-279 GCF_035282635.1 Parvimonas sp. D2 | reverse complement strand
ATGGCAAGTTTTGCACCTGTGGCGCCGATCCAGATTCTGGAGAGCCTCTACAATTATGGCTATGATGCTTTCGGCGAGTATCATCTTCTCCTGGCCCATCATATCATGGAAGAGCCCGAACGCTTTAAGGCATTGTTCGAGCGCATATCTGGTGATATGTCCGTATTCCCTACTGTCATCATCGACAATTCCCTTGTGGAACTGGGTGAGGCGGTTGCATTGGATATGGTGCGGGATGCCGCCGCCATTATCAAGAATGCCTGCCCTGTTGCAGAGGTA
>NZ_JAYKBO010000028.1:0-279 GCF_035282635.1 Parvimonas sp. D2 | reverse complement strand
GCTTTATTTACTGGCGATTCGGGTCATTTTCTTTTGTGTGTCCTATTTTTTTTATTTTTTAGGTACCCGCCGCAGGTGGAATTACCAATTAATTCTTAATCTGGTTGTTGGAGTAAATGTTTGCTTAATGGCATTGGTTTGTGGTATTGTTCCTATTACTAATGCATTACCCTATTTTTTATTGGGCTCCGTAATGATGCTATTACTCAATACAACAGTTTTTTGGAAGCCCATTTTTGCACAGCTTCATTGTGCTATATCGTATGCCATAATAGTGAT
>NZ_JAYKBO010000027.1:0-280 GCF_035282635.1 Parvimonas sp. D2 | reverse complement strand
AACGACTATTTAAAAGAAACTATAGGATTAGATTTAGAAAACTATTTTACTATTTTGGGTCCTTGTCATGCCGAAGAAGTTGCTGCTGAAAAACTCTCCTATCTTACTTTTTCGGGTATTGATGAACAGGCAACCGGTTTATTAGCAGGAAGTTTCAAAACGGAATATATCAATACGATTATCAATACTGATATTATCGGCGTACAATATGCGGCCGTGCTAAAAAATATATACGCATTAGGGGCAGGTATTGCTCATGGACTCGATTATGGAGATAATT
>NZ_JAYKBO010000026.1:0-287 GCF_035282635.1 Parvimonas sp. D2 | reverse complement strand
TGTCCCGAGGCGCGAAACCCAGCCTGCGGACATTGGCGAGGATGGCAGGAGCCGCTTGCGGCAGGGCGCCGTCGATCAGGATCAAGCCCTTGCCGGTATTGATCAGCGCGACGTTCAGCCCGCCAAAGCCGACCAGATAGGTCGAGCCGAAGACCCTCATCGGCGGACGCGGTGCCAGCCATTCGGCCGTATGCTCAGTGACGATCGGTCTGGTCAGGGGATCGGATGCCTGGGGCATGGCAGGCGCGGCGGCGATGGCGATCAGCGAGAGCAGGGTCGGTCTGGCG
>NZ_JAYKBO010000025.1:0-288 GCF_035282635.1 Parvimonas sp. D2 | reverse complement strand
CTCATAGGCAGCGCGACCCGGCCTGGTCATCGTCCGCACCTCAGCCGATCTCGCCCAATTGCGAACGGACGAACAATGCCGCCGCCTCGGACTGATCGGGGCGTAGCGCGTCGATCGCGGGAAGATGATCGGGGACATGATCACCGAGCAGGATCGACGGGCATTGTCCTTCGACATTGCCGAGATTGGGCCGATGCTGGGCATATCCAACGAGCGCTGCCAATTCGCGCGAGAAGTGGCGCGCCACCTGAGGCGGGTAGATCAACCATTGCAACTCGAACGGCTTCA
>NZ_JAYKBO010000024.1:0-289 GCF_035282635.1 Parvimonas sp. D2 | reverse complement strand
ATCAGGCTCATGAGGTCCTCCTCGCGTTGCGTCGAATTACTGTTCTGTCACTGTAGCGTGATCAGCCACGACCGTGACGAAATCGGAGTCGACTGAGGCGAATCCCCCAGTGACCTGGAAAGACACGACCTCGTCGGAGCATGTCACCGTCACAATGCCCTCGCCCATCTGGGAGAGCAACGGCTGACGCCCAGGCAGCACACCCAGGCTTCCGTCCACCGTCGGCAGCTGAACCGACAACGCGGCGCCGTGCCACAGCCGTCCCTCATGAGAGACGACCTCGACCTGC
>NZ_JAYKBO010000023.1:0-290 GCF_035282635.1 Parvimonas sp. D2 | reverse complement strand
CCGGCTGCACCGCCACGATCACGGCGCGGCGCGCAGCCTGCTGTTCATCGAGAACGTCGGCAATCTGGTGTGCCCCGCCATGTGGGATCTGGGCGAGGCGGCCAAGGTGGCCATCCTTTCGGTGACCGAAGGCGAGGACAAGCCACTGAAGTACCCGGATATGTTCGCCGCCAGCCGCCTCATGCTGGTGAACAAGGTCGATCTGCTGCCCTATCTGAAATTCGACGTCGAGCGCTGCATCGATTTCGCGCGCCGGGTGAATCCGGACATCGAGGTGATCCGCGTGTCCA
>NZ_JAYKBO010000022.1:0-291 GCF_035282635.1 Parvimonas sp. D2 | reverse complement strand
TCGTTCTACGTGGTCCATGGCATGGTGGTGCCGCTGATGGCTTTGTAGAAGTGACTATGAAGTTTGCCGATGACAAATTCGGTGGACTTGACTCCAGTAGGGAAGATTGGCATAAGTGGATGGGCTATTTCGGCTTTCTCATCCCTGAGCAGACCTATCTGGATATCCTCGCCACCTTCAGGCCTGAACTTCCGATGTTCCTGGTAGATCTGGGTTACGCTCGGCGTATAGAGCCCGGAAGACCCGAAACGGGGTTGCCTAAGGGATTCTATGTTCCTGAGGATAAATGTC
>NZ_JAYKBO010000021.1:0-310 GCF_035282635.1 Parvimonas sp. D2 | reverse complement strand
CACTAGAAGAAAAGATGAATGCACGCGACAGGCAGCTGCGTGCATCTTTGCCTTCCATGGTGGATAACCGGATAATGGAAAATAAGTGGCGTGGGAGGTCATAATGCAAGTTACAATCCAGCTCCCCATCCTATTCGGCGTCAAGGATAAGAAGTTCCAGCTGGCATATCGTCAGCAAAACACCCCTAGCGATGGGGGGTTTATCCAGTCGATCGATCGGATTAGTCCTACATGGTGGGCGCAGTATCAGTCTGTTCCTTTGTTTGGGGAACGGTATATTGCAGCACAGAGCTTCCTGGACAGTCTAAAT
>NZ_JAYKBO010000020.1:0-321 GCF_035282635.1 Parvimonas sp. D2 | reverse complement strand
GACTGCATCGAATCCGTCAGCTTGTCGTCGATCAGCTTCGGCGGATACGGGTTCCCTACAGACGCAAACAGCAACCCAGGATGGATACCTGCATTGGTGTTGTGTGCAACAAACTCGATTACGTCGAGCATGAACTCAATGTCCTGCTGGCTGAAGAGGACGATCTTCAAAGCCACAGCAGGCTTAGAACGTCCTTCACGATGACGCTGTTCGAAATTGTCAAGGAACTTCTTCAGCTTCTCGGGCTCGAACTTTTCACCCATACCAGGCGACTTCGGCGAGACCACTACCATCTGGCACAGCTGCAGCCATGCAGGCGAC
>NZ_JAYKBO010000019.1:0-326 GCF_035282635.1 Parvimonas sp. D2 | reverse complement strand
GATCAAGCACAGTCTGCGCGTATCTCTACGGTAGAAGCCAAGGCAAATATTACGCCTGACGTCTTTCGTATTCGTGCAACAGGCATTGCTGCAAACAACTCTCCGTGGGGTAAGAGCAGCGGCATCTATCGTCCAGGGGATACTGAATATATCGGCATTTGGCTCTCTTATGGTGTTATTGCCTTTGACATGAATTCTAATACCATCAATTATGCCGAGACGTTTGACGTTTACGGTAGTGCCCAGCGTGCGCAAGACATGGCCAATGTGCTAATGAGCATGGCGCCCGGCCGTACAGTCATCGTCATCTCAAATGATGAACCTGT
>NZ_JAYKBO010000018.1:0-378 GCF_035282635.1 Parvimonas sp. D2 | reverse complement strand
GAAGGTGCGGCTGGATCACCTCCTTTCTAAGGAGTACAAAGAACGACAGTTCAATTAAAATTCTTAGTTTTATCACTGTTTTTTTGGTTCATATTTTTTTTAAAATTTTTAATTTTAAACCAAAAGCTGTAAGGCTAACTAAAAGAGAATACCAAAATGATAGTATAAAAGTATAAGGGGTACGCAGAACCCCCAAAAATTTATACTGTCGTAAAAAAACATTTTGGGGGTGTAGCTCAGTTGGGAGAGCACCTGCCTTGCAAGCAGGGGGTCAGGAGTTCGAATCTCCTCATCTCCACCAAGAAACCTGACAATTAAAGAGAAATATATTTCTGGTCAAGCGACCAAGGGCATAAGGTGAATGCCTTGGCACTGAGA
>NZ_JAYKBO010000017.1:0-393 GCF_035282635.1 Parvimonas sp. D2 | reverse complement strand
CCTGTTCCACAAGATCAGGAAACTGCACAATCAGATTGGAATACGTTGCCACGAATGCATCTACTGCACGTTCCTGCTCGTCTGCAATATATGCCACAAGCATTTTCTGGTGGAATTCGCTGAGTACTTTGCGTTCCTCATAAGAAAGTGCATTGGTTACCAAACCACCACCTGGTCTGCTATGTAAATATGCAAAGCCATCCCAGGCAGTTTTGAAGGTTGCTTCGGCTTCGCGCTTGGACTTATCGCGAATAGCCTTTTCAATCTGCGTAATCTGTTCATTTGCCATTGTCTTGTTCCTTAATAGCAGGGATACATTTCCAAAGCCGCAATTAGTGCCTTAGTGAGGATCTGTGCGTTGGTGTCTGTTCTTTTGGCGGAGGCAATTATATC
>NZ_JAYKBO010000016.1:0-394 GCF_035282635.1 Parvimonas sp. D2 | reverse complement strand
CTGCCTGGTGCGAACCGTACGCCTGTCTTCTCGATCAATGATGATCACGTCACCTACATCACGGAGAAGAGCTACCAGCCACGTGCGCCTATTAATGAACTGTGCAACCATATCGTAGGCACTTTCGTTGATGCCCAAAGTGGCTTCCAGGAAAAAGCTTTACCGACGCTGCAGAATAAGCAGTGGGAGAAAAACGACGGCGGGGAACGTTTCTCTGCCCAGTATACTTTCCGGGCTATCAATTCTGATTCCCAGGTACAACGTATTACCCAGCGCATGTATGAGGGTACGCGCAACCAGGCAACTATTGCTTTTGCCTTGCCTTTGTGGGCCATTGAGCTTGAGCAAGGTGATTGGTTTGAAATGTCCTCAGCACGCTGGGGATTTACCAATA
>NZ_JAYKBO010000015.1:0-415 GCF_035282635.1 Parvimonas sp. D2 | reverse complement strand
GGAGAATGCCGCCAAATACACGCCGGAGGGCAGCCACCTGCGGGTCAGTGCCGAACGCGAAGGCGAGCGGATCGCGATCGAGGTCAGTGACGACGGGCCGGGCCTGCCGCCGGGCGACCCGGAGCGGCTGTTCCGCACCTTCACCCGCGGCGATGCGGAGTCGAGCACGCCCGGCGTCGGTCTCGGGCTGGCCATCTGCCGCGCCATCGTGCGCGCCCACGGCGGCGAGATCGAGGCCTCCAGCCGGCCAGCGCCGGCGCACGGAGCGGTATTCCGGTGGACGCTGCCGCACCTTGATCTGCCTCCGGACGCGCCAGCGCCCCATGCGGCAGACTGTGCACCATGAACCTGCCGCCGCAACCCGTCACCCGTGTACTGGTCGTCGAGGACGACGCGGCGATACGCCGTTTCGTCC
>NZ_JAYKBO010000014.1:0-489 GCF_035282635.1 Parvimonas sp. D2 | reverse complement strand
AGCCAGCTCAGGGGCGTCGCTGTTTACGCCTTGGAGAACACCTTCAACGACAGCGATGACGGGGACCACCGTATAGGTTTTACCCCGGAATTCTTCAGTGCGAACAGATGCGACATCTGCCGAACCCGTTGCCACTGTAAGAACTCTATCGGTCATCTTAAATCCTGCCCTTGAATGCCCTATTATACCATCAAACTGTCGGCCCAGCAAGACTAACTTTAATGGTCAAACTTACCTTCCTCGCCATTTGCAGGAAAGTTCTTGTCTATCCGGCCTAACCACCAAGTCTGGATCTTCTTGACTGCCTTGTCTGCGGTTAATGCGTATAATGCTCCTATGGCAACAGAGTCCTCCTGTTCAAATCCAACCTTGGCTTTCGTCCAAATAGCAAAAATGACCACCGCACCTGCCAGGAGTAGATCAGCAGTCACACTGCGCATTCTGACAGCCTCGCCTTCTCTGACCATTAAGCTGTATCTAGCTACCGTG
>NZ_JAYKBO010000013.1:0-505 GCF_035282635.1 Parvimonas sp. D2 | reverse complement strand
TCATCGACCCCAGGCTCATCAGCGGGCGCTGCAGCTTCCAAAGCTCGATCTTGGGCGCATTCGGGCAATCAGGCCCCAATGCAAACTTGATTTCCAGGTCTGTTGCCTGGCAATACTCACACTGCTGATTGCCGTGGTTGAGCCTAGATGGCCCCATTTTATGATTATTTGTCTTCACTTGCAAGACCTTTCCTGCTTATATGCCTTTTCAGAACACATTACCTTCAGCCACTGCGGCGGCTTATTCAAGACTACTTCGCGCTTAGGCATATGGCCAGCATACCAGGTAACACCCACCCAAAACAAACTTAATTTTCCAGTCTTGGCAAGAAAACACGCCCCTAGCATTACCAGCCATTTACGCATTATCCATGCTCTTTCCTCAACCTGTTTTGATCATCTAATTGTCCGCCCCTGCGCAAAGCGCCAAGGTAGTTTCCTATCTGAATCTCACAGATATCTGTGCCAGCAGACGTATGCATCGTATTATAATGCTTGTCCCAAT
>NZ_JAYKBO010000012.1:0-514 GCF_035282635.1 Parvimonas sp. D2 | reverse complement strand
TTTCACCATTAGCTACTTTTTCTTTAGTCCAAGTAATTTCTCTGTCTTTGTAAACACCGTTATTATCAGCAGAGTCTTTAACATAAGTTGTATGTTCAGGAATCTTATCAGTTATTGTTACATCTTGTTCTTTTCCAGTTGTATTTGTATAAGTAACTTTGTAAAGTAGTTCTTGTCCAGCCTTTACTTCTTTACCATCGATACTTGTACTGTCATCTTTGCTATCAAAAACATCTTTTACTGGTTTTGTTGATGTTGGGTTTGTTGTTTCGTTTGTTTCGTAATTGTTATTTCCTTCAATAACATTTGACTTATTAAGAATTTTTTCTCCACTTACATTATCATCAACTTTTACCCTGAATGTAACTTCGAATGTATCTCCATTGGCTACTTTATCTTTAGTCCAAGTGATTTCACCATTTTTATAAACACCATTATTATCAGCGGAGTCTTTAACATAAGTTGTATGTTTTGGAATCTTATCCTTTATTACAACCTTTTGTTCTTTTCCAGT
>NZ_JAYKBO010000011.1:0-524 GCF_035282635.1 Parvimonas sp. D2 | reverse complement strand
CCGCGAAACGCTGGAAATCCACGCGCCGATCGCCAACCGGCTGGGCCTGCACGCGGTGTACCGCGAACTGCAGGACCTGTCCTTCCACGCCATGCATCCGATGCGCTACCGGGTGCTGGAACGGGCGATGAAGGCGGCGCGCGGCAACCGGCGCGAGGTGGTCGGCAAGATCACCGAAGCCATCCGCACCCGCCTGCCCGAGCGCGGCATCGAAGCCGACGTGTTCGGTCGCGAGAAGAGCCTGTACTCCATCTTCCGCAAGATGCGTGACAAGCACCTCACCTTCTCCCAGGTGCTGGACATCTACGGTTTTCGCGTCGTGGTGAACGACGTGCCGCACTGCTATCTCGCGCTGGGCGCGCTGCATGCGCTTTACAAGCCGGTGCCGGGCAAGTTCAAGGACTACATCGCCATTCCGAAGGCGAATGGCTACCAGTCGCTGCACACCACGCTGATCGGCCCCTTCGGCACACCGGTCGAAGTGCAGATACGCACCGCCGAAATGCACCAGATCGCGCAGAACG
>NZ_JAYKBO010000009.1:0-3202 GCF_035282635.1 Parvimonas sp. D2 | reverse complement strand
AGAAACCTGACAATTAAAGAGAAATATATTTCTGGTCAAGCGACCAAGGGCATAAGGTGAATGCCTTGGCACTGAGAGCCGAAGAAGGACGTGACAAGCTGCGAAAAGTCTCGGGGAGGAGCAAATATCCTGTGATCCGGGAATGTCCGAATGGGGAAACCCACTTGAGCAAACCTCAAGTATCTTGTTGTGAATACATAGCAACAAGAGGGAAAAGTTGGTGAACTGAAACATCTAAGTAGCCAGACGAAAAGAAAGAAAAAATTCGATTTTCAAAGTAGCGGCGAGCGAAATGGAAAGAGCCCAAATTAAGTTAAGGAAGAAGAAAGATAGTTGAATGGTCTGGGAAGATCAACCGAAGAAAGTGAAAGTCTTGTAAACGAAATCAGACTAATTCTGACTTAGAAAGAGTAGCATGGGACACGAGAAATCCTGTGTGAATATGGGGGGACCACCCCCTAAGGCTAAATACTACTCAGTGACCGATAGAGAATAGTACCGTGAGGGAAAGGTGAAAAGAACCCCGGGAGGGGAGTGAAATAGAACCTGAAACCTTATGCCTACAAGCAGATAGAGTCTTATAGAGAGATGATATCGTACTTTTTGTAGAACGGGCCAGCGAGTTATGGTGTGCGGCAAGGTTAAGTAATGAAGTTACGGAGCCGTAGGGAAACCGAGTCTGAATAGGGCGAAATAAGTCGTATGCCATAGACCCGAAACCAGGTGATCTATCCATGAGCAGGTTGAAGTGAAAGTAAAATTTCATGGAGGACCGAACCGGGTAGCGTTTAAAAGCTATCGGATGACTTGTGGATAGGGGTGAAAAGCCAATCGAACTTGGAGATAGCTGGTTCTCCTCGAAATAGCTTTAGGGCTAGCCTCAATTTAGTTTACAGGGGGTAGAGCACTGAATACCGTAGGGGTGTTAGACATTACCGAAAGTTATCAAACTGCGAATACCTGATAAATGATGATTGGGAGTCAGACTATGTGGGATAAGCTTCATAGTCAAAAGGGAAAGAGCCCAGACCACCAGCTAAGGTCCCTAAATATAGATTAAGTGGTAAAGGATGTTTTACTACTTAGACAACCAGGATGTTGGCTTAGAAGCAGCCATACATTTAAAGAGTGCGTAATAGCTCACTGGTCAAGTGGTAGAGCGCCGAAAATGAACGGGGCTAAAATCTAATACCGAAGCTGTGGACTAATAAAATTAGTGGTAGAGGAGCATTGTGTAAGGGGTGAAGCTAAGTTGGAAGACGAAGTGGACTTTACAGAAGAGAGAATGCTGGCATGAGTAGCGAAAAGGAGGGTGAGAATCCCTCCCGTCGAAAGCCTAAGGATTCCTGAGGAAGGCTCGTCCTCTCAGGGTAAGTCGGGACCTAAGCCCAGGCTGAAAAGCGTAAGCGATGGACAACAGGTTGAGATTCCTGTACTATCTTTGAATGTTTGAGAGAAGTACTGACGCAGGAGGATATGTTGAGCGTGTGAATGGTAGAGCACGTCTAAGCAAGTAGGTAGAGAATAGAGGCAAATCCCTATTCTTAATATCGAGATGTGATGGGGAGCGAAAAATAAGTAGTGAAGCAACAGATTCCAAACTGCCAAGAAAAGGTACTATTGAGTGAGAAGATACCCGTACCAAAACCGACACAGGTAGGCAAGGAGAGAATCCTAAGACGCGCGGAAGAACCTTTGTTAAGGAACTCGGCAAAATGACCCCGTAACTTCGGGAGAAGGGGTACCATTAGATGTGAGATACTTGCGTATGGAGCATAGAGTGGTCGCAGAGAATAGGCCCAAGCAACTGTTTACCAAAAACACAAGTCTCTGCTAAATCGAAAGATGAAGTATAGGGGCTGACACCTGCCCGGTGCTGGAAGGTTAAGGGGAAATGTTAGAGCAATCGAAGCATAGAACTTAAGCCCCAGTAAACGGCGGCCGTAACTATAACGGTCCTAAGGTAGCGAAATTCCTTGTCGGGTAAGTTCCGACCCGCACGAAAGGTGTAATGATTTGGGCACTGTCTCAACAAAGGATCCGGTGAAATTGTAGTAGTCGTGAAGATGCGACTTACCCACGATAGGACGGAAAGACCCCGTGGAGCTTTACTGTAGGCTGGCATTGGAATTTGGTATTAAATGTACAGGATAGGTGGGAGACTATGAAACGAGAGCGCCAGTTTTCGTGGAGTCACTGTTGGGATACCACTCTTTTGATACTAAATTTCTAACTTGATACTCTGAAGCGAGTATAAGGACACTGTCAGTTGGGCAGTTTGACTGGGGCGGTCGCCTCCTAAAGAGTAACGGAGGCGTTCAAAGGTTCCCTCAGAATGGATGGAAATCATTCAAAGAGTGCAAAGGCAAAAGGGAGCTTAACTGCGACACCAACAAGTGGAGCAGATAGGAAACTAGGACTTAGTGATCCGGTGGTACCGAGTGGAAGGGCCATCGCTCAACGGATAAAAGCTACCCCGGGGATAACAGGCTTATCTCCCCCAAGAGTTCACATCGACGGGGAGGTTTGGCACCTCGATGTCGGCTCGTCTCATCCTGGGGCTGGAGTAGGTCCCAAGGGTTGGGCTGTTCGCCCATTAAAGAGGCACGCGAGCTGGGTTCAGAACGTCGTGAGACAGTTCGGTCCCTATCCATCGTGGGCGAAGGAAATTTGAGAGGAGCTGTCCTTAGTACGAGAGGACCGGGATGGACAGACCGCTGGTGTATCAGTTATCATGCCAATGGTAATGCTGAATAGCTAAGTCTGGAAGGGATAAGTGCTGAAGGCATCTAAGCACGAAGCCCCCCTCAAGATGAGATTTCCTGTTGCAGCAATGCAAGAGAGATTCGATACAGAAAATGTCGTAGATAGGTCAGAGGTGTAAAGGTGGCAACATCAAAGCTAACTGATACTAATAAATCGAAAGCTTGACCAGAAATATATACTCTTTAGTTGTAAGGGTTTTAAACAGAAATATATTGAAAGAAAAAGAAAAAGTAAACAAGTATGGCTGTAAGGCTTAAGAGGCTACTCTGTTCCCATCTCGAACACAGAAGTTCATGACCTAACAGCAATCTATGATTGCGTCGTAGGTCAGATACTAAGAAACTCCATTTGTGAAACAAATGGTAAGTTTCGACAGTGAAAGCTCAGAGCTTAACGGCAAAGAAAAGTAAATAAACAAGTATGGCTGTGATGGCTA
>NZ_JAYKBO010000008.1:0-57468 GCF_035282635.1 Parvimonas sp. D2 | reverse complement strand
AACACAGAAGTTAAGCTCTTAAACGTCGAAGGTACTAGTACATCTCGTACTGGGAGAATAGAAAACAGCCAAACAAAGTATAAATCACTCGAAAGAGTGATTTTTTGTTTTTAGTAAAAACACAATGCTTAACAGCAAAAATAAATAAACAAGAATGGTTATTAAGGCTTATTGGATATAGAATACAGAAGTTAATGACCTAACAGCAATCTATGATTGCGTCGTAGGTCAGATGCTAAGAAACTCCATTTGTGAAACAAATGGCAAGTTTCGACAGCGAAAGCTCTTAAACGTCGAAGGTACTAGTACATCTCGTACTGGGAGAATAGATAATAGCCAAACAAAAAAATCATCTCAATGAATGGATGATTTTTTTGTTTTAACAACTAAAGTTGAAGAGTAAAAACTCTTCGACTTTTTTTATAAAAGTCGAAATATAAAACTGATGGAAACAGTTTTTAAATTTTTTTATTCTCAGTTGTCAAATATTTAAGCAGGTTTCTTTTCAAAAAGTGTTTCTTTCGGATCGCCTGTTTTATAAAATAATACAATCAAAAATATTACTGTTATAGAAATGAAAGCAAAACAATAACTTCTGCTAATTCCAAATTCCTTTATTATAAATGTAACTAACGGATCACTTAGTATAAATGCAATTTGTACAATTACATTTTTTATTGATAATATTGTAGATTTGTAGTGTAAATCAGTTTTTGAATTTATATACATTGAAAACAGTAAGTAAAAGTAGCCTGTTATAAATCTATATATTGCATAAAAAAACATGGAAACAAAAAAATTTTTCGAAATCCACAACACAAATGTAGAAATCATTAAAAATAAAAAACAGTATTTAAGTTTTACCATGGGATTATATTTTTTTAAATAAATTTGATGAAACTTTGTTCCGAACATACTAATTATATTTGCAATCATATACATAATTCCGATATATTTTGAATTTATTTTGAAAAAGTCCAGATACTCGGGAAAATAAATTGCAACTTGCGGTATGGAAATATATGAAAGTAATAATATTAGAAATATGAAAACTTGTTTTTTAAAAATAAAAAAAGCAGTTTCAAAATTTACATTTTCTATTTGAACTTTTTCTTTTTTAGTATTTATATGTTTCTCAGATATCGATAGATACAAAAATAAATTCAATATTGATAAAACCATCGAAATTAAAAATGGAAGTCGTATATTGATATTGTATATAAAGCCTATTATGAGTCCACCGAGAATGTTTGAAATTCCACTTGATATTGATGAAATTTCAAACACTTCTTCTTCTCTTTCAAGTAAGTTCATTAACAAAACACTATTTGCTCCGGACATTCCGGCATCTCCAACAGCCATAAAAATTGCACATATTAAAAATTGGAAAAAACTCGTACTGAAAAATAATCCGACTAGAGAGAGAGTTATCATAACAGAACCGATGCATACACTTAATTTCGGAGATTTTTTATCTGCAAACAGTCCAAAAGGAATTTCAAAAATTATATTACTTATACTGGTTACTGAAAAAATAATACCTATTTTGAATATGTCTATTCCAAAATTTTTATAAAATAAAAAAATTATTGGAGAATAGAATAAAATAAAATTAGAAATGAAAGTAATTAAATAAACTTTAAATTTATTAGTATTATTTATTTTAAGAAATTTATATTCTAAAACTGACATCTATCATCTCTCCTGTTTTCTATATTCAACGTTTTTTGCTGTTTTATTCTTTCAGCAGGACATCCTCCATTACAAATCTATAAGATATGTTTTATAATACTGGCATTGTATTTTAAGTATATTGTATCATAATTCGAATAAAAAATCTAAATTATTTATAATATATTTCAAATAATTTTTTGTACAAAATATTAAACTAAAATATAAATTTAATTTATAAAAAGAACTATATTCAAACTAATTTGAATTTTCATTTTATTTTAAGTATAATATACATTATATATAAATTTAATAAAATTATTATAGAAAAAAGGAGTAAATATGTTCGATGTTTATAAATTTTTTGATATGGTTTTAAGTCAAAATGCTTTGGAGATTAAAAAATTTTTTAATGAAGATGCTTATATTGATTGGCATAATACTAATGAAAGATTTACTGTTAATGAGTTTATTGAAGTTAATTGCACTTATCCTGATAAATGGGGTGGAGAAGTTGAAAGGGTTGAACAAATCGGAAATTTACTTATTGCAGTTGCAAAAGTAATAAATGTTTTTGATAAATCTTCATTTTATGTTAATTCCTTTATATTGCTAGAAAATGGGAAAATTTCAAAACTTGATGAATATTGGGGAGATAATGGAGAAATTCCACAATGGAGAATTATAAAAAATATAGGAGTTAAAATAAAGTAATGAATTCGTTTTATAAAAATAAGAGTATAACAGATTATTTTAAATTTATTTTTTTGTTAATTATGTTTTTATTTGGATTGGTATTTAAAGCATCTACTGGAGATTATATTTTGCTTGTTGTTTTAGTATTAATTGAATTTGCTTTTAAGATTGGATTTAAATACATAAATTCTATAAGTTACACTATTTCAAATAAATTTTATAAGAATATTTTAAAGATGTTGAATATTATAAATTTTGAATTTGATTTCTTATTTGTATATTTGTTTTTTGATTCGATTTTTGAGTTTAATATAAAGTATCTTGTTGGAATGATCTTTGGTATTTTAGTTATGAGTATAATTTTCTTTTCTTTATTTGTTTCTTTAAATTTAAAATATGAAGTTTTGACATTTAGAATGGCTAATGAGTCAGATAGAGAAAGTATATTAGAAATATATCTTGAAGGAGCAGAAGCACTAAAAACTGATGGAGTTGATCAATGGCAAGGGCAATATGTTCCAAGTTTTAAAGATATTGATGAACATTTGGGAATAGACCTATATGTTTTAGAATATCATAGAAAAAATGTTTCTACAGTTTGTTTGGTTGAAGGAATAGATGAAGATTATGAAAATATAAAAGGAAAATGGAATACCTCAATTCCTTATATCAGTATTCATAAGGTAGCAACTTCTAATAAATATAAAAAACAGAGTTTTGCTAAGAAAATGATGAGCTATATTGAAAATCTTGCAAAGAGAAAGAGAATGGATTTAAGAATTGATACCCATAAAGACAATAAAAAAATGAGAAATTTTATTATCTCTTGTGGTTATAAATATACCGGTGAAGTAGTATTGCAAGGAGAACTTGAAAGACTTGCATATGATAAAGTTATTGTAAAGTAAATATATAATTAAACGAAAAAAAGGTTAGAGTTTTTAGTTTCTCTAACCTTTTTACTTTTTAATGTGTTGCTCCGCCTTCTATCTTAATGTCTTCTTTGTTTTCAACGATAGCTTCGATTGCATATTCTAATCCTTTTGCAATCAATTCTAATGGCATTGATGGCATATTTCTTTTATCTACGACTTGTTCTGGTAAAAATGGAATATGAACAAAGCCTGTTCTCATATTCGGATATTTTGTACTTGCAAGATGTGCCATTCCGTAGCAAACATGGTTACAAACGAAAGTTCCAGCTGTATTTGAAACAGAAGCAGGAATTTTGTTTTCAATCATTTTTTGAACCATAGCTTTTATAGGAATAGTTACAAGATATGCATCAGGACCATCTTTAGCGATTTTTTCATCAATTGGTTGATTTCCTTCATTATCTTTGATTCTAAAATCATCCATATTAATTCCAACTCTTTCTACTGAAATGTCTGTTCTACCACCTGCTTGTCCTACACTTAAAACTACATCTGGTTTTTCAATTTCAATAACTTCTTCAAGTTTCTTTAAACTCTTTCTTGCTACTGTTGGAATTTCTACCTTAATTATTTTTGCTCCCTTAATTTCTTCTGGTAATAATTTTACAGATTCGATTGCAGGATTGATTTTTTCTCCACCAAATGGGTCAAATCCACTAACTAATATTTTCATTTAATCATCTCCTAAAATGCCATTATTAACATAAGCACGATATGAACTAAAATCATTGCAAAAGCCATAGGTGCCTGTGTTTTTATAATCGTGTATTTGTCTTTAGTTTCTAGAATTGCACCAGGAACGATATTGAAGTTTGCAGCCATTGGAGTTAATAGAGTTCCGCAGTAACCACAAGTCATTCCAAGAGCTCCTACTACAGCAGGATTTCCACCTTGAGCGATTACAAAAGGAATACCAACGCCTATTGTGATTACAGTAAATGCAGCAAAAGCATTCCCCATAATCATAGTAAAGATTACCATACCTAAACAGTAAGCAACAACACCAGCGACTCTTCCGCCACCACCAACAACACTTCCTGCTACTTCACCAATTATATTGCCTACACCTGCTGCTGTAAATACAACTCCAAGCGCTCCTAAAAGTTGTGGTAATAAACTTGATGCTCCAACTTGCATTAATAGTCTTGTAGTATCTTCTTTCATATCATCAACTTTAGGTTTAGCGATTATAATAGCTAGAATTAGGGCGATTATTGCTGAGATTCCTAAAACTTGAGCGGTTGAGAAACCAAAAATTACATCTTTACCTTTAGCGTCAGTTCCAATTATAATTTTAAAGGATTTAAATTGTGACATAAAAAATCCAAGTCCTGCCATAATCAATGCTGGAATAAAAATTTTCCAACCAACTTTATTTGCGTTTTGTCTTCTTTCTTCTTCTGATGGTGGATTAAATTCACCAATTTTAACTTGTTTTGTAAGAGTTAAAATACCACAAGCTACAAGCATAGCACCAACAATTGCTCCACCTTGATCAGGAAGATATTTAACTAAAAATCCTCCGCATGAGAAGATAATACCAACTAAAAACCAGAATAAAAATGTACCAATTCTTGCTTCTTTATTTTTCAAACCTCTAAAGGCTGTTAAAATTGAAATTAACCCACAAAGAATATAAATAAATTCATCGATAAAAAATGTATTACTACTTATCCACTTTAACATTTTTTACACCATCCTTTCTAAGTTTCATTTCAAATAAGAAACATTGAATAACTGATAATATAATCATTGCAACACCTACAAAAAGAGAATAGTATGCTATATCAGCACCTTCGACAGCATATCCTTTATCTTTAAGTGTTGAAGCAATAAGCAAAACACCTGAAGCAACAGGGAATACATTTTGTCCAAAGAAATTACCATAATTTTCAACAGCACCAGCTAAACCTTTTAAGTCTTCTAGTTTAGTTTCAGTAAGGTCAACTGTCTTAGTAGCAGCACCTTCTGCCATTGGTAAAATTAAAGGTCTTACAAATTGAACATGTCCACCCAGACGTAAAGAAAATATTGCAGCTAACCAACGGATGAATAAATATAACCAGATAACTAAACCAGCACTAGCACCTTTGATTTTTCGTATTCCGTCAGCAGCCTTTTCTTTAAGACCATTTCTTTCCATAATACCTATTACGATAAGTGTTGTAAAGAATAAACTCATATATCTGTTTTCGACAAATCCTTTACCTATAATATTCAAAATTTCTAGAATTCCTTTTCCACCGGCAAGACCTGTTGCGAAACCTGCGATTAAAACTACAGAAATTACATCAAGTTTTAAAACAAAACCAACAACAATAATTACAATACCGATTAAAACTAAATAATTTTGCATATCTTCCTCCTATAAAATTTATTATTACTTATTTATAAAAAAATCTAAATTCTTCATTACTATACTTAATGAATATTTTCTAATATATAAGTAACTAAGTATAGTATATCATAATTTATATGTTTTTAAAATAGGAATTTTACAATATTTTAGCGATATTTTACATTTTAATCGATAAATATTTTTAATAAAAAAGTTATAATATCTATATTATAATTTAAATAAATATGTTAATTAAGATAAATTAACGGTTTATATAATTTAAACGATAAAACTTATTAAAAAATATAATTTATTTAGATATTTTTATTGAAATATGAGTAAAATTTGACAATATCGATACATTGATATATAATACTAATAGGGTTATGCCTTATGATAAACCTATTAGTATTGCGAAGCAACAAGGTTCTCGGGTACCCACCTGATGCAAAGCATCGAGGAAGGGTGAGGTTCTTCTTTCATCAAAATTACAATGAACAATGAGTTATGAAATAATTATAATATTTAATAGGAAATAAATTTTTTTCACGAAGGAGGATTAAGATGATTTATTTTGATAATGCAGCTACAACAAAAAATAAACCTGTAGAAGTTATTGATGCAGTAGTGAATGCAATGAAAAACTTTGGGAACTCCTCTCGTGGAGTTTATGAGGAGAGTTTAAGTGCTGATAGAATAGTTTTTGAAACTAGAAGAAAAATAGCAAAGATGTTTAATGTTGGGAATTCTCGTCAGGTTGTTTTTACAAAAAATGCTACAGAAAGTTTAAATATTGCAATAAATGGATTATTTTTAGAAAATGATCATATAATAACTTCTGTTTCTGAACATAATTCTGTTTTAAGACCTTTACATTATCTAAAGGAAAAAGGTGTTGAAGTCAGTTATATTGGAGTTTCTGAAAAAGGAGTTTTGAATTTCGAAGAAATCCCATCTTTGATAAAAGCAAATACTAAGGCAATAGTTTTAACTCATGCATCAAATGTTACTGGAAATATTACAGATTTAAAAAAATATGGATATTTTTGTAGAGAAAATAATCTTCTTTTCGTAGTAGATGCTTCTCAAACGGCAGGAGCATTTGATATTGATATGAAAGAGATGAATATTGATGTTCTATGTTTTACAGGACATAAATCTATGCTTGGACCACAGGGAACAGGTGTTTTATGTGTCAGAGAAGAAGTGTACATAAGACCTTTTATAGTTGGTGGAAGTGGAACTCATAGCTATGATGAATTTCAACCTGATAAGATGCCAACAAGACTTGAGGCTGGTACTTTAAATTCACATGGAATTGCTGGACTTCATGCATCTATTGACTATCTTTTAAATAATAAAATTGAAAATTTAACAAAAAGAGCTTTAGAACTTTCAAGGAAATTTTATGATGGGGTTAGTAAATTTCCTGAAGTTACAGTTTATGGGGATTTTGAAACAGAGTTTAGAGCTCCAATTGTATCTTTAAATATCTCAGATATGGACTCTTCAGAAGTAAGCAGTATGTTATATGAAGAGTATAAAATTTCAACAAGACCGGGGGCTCATTGTGCACCACTTATTCACAAGGCACTTGGTACTGTTGAACAGGGTATGGTTAGATTTAGCTTTTCTCATTCAAATACTTTTGATGAGGTCGAGCTTGCTATAAACGCGATTAAAAAAATTATAGAGGATAGGAGGTAATCAAATGCGTTTTTTTAACACTAAAAAAGGGTTGTTGACTATGGGAATTATCGCAGGTCTTGGCGCTGCTTTACTTGCATATTTAGGCAATCCGAAAAACATGGCTTTTTGTATAGCTTGTTTTATTAGAGATACTGCTGGAGCTATGAAGTTCCATAATGCAGAAGTGGTTCAATATTTTAGACCAGAAATTGTAGGTATTATTTTAGGTGCATTTTTAATTTCATTATTTACAAAAGAATACAGATCTACAGGTGGTTCATCACCTGTTATAAGATTTTTCTTAGGTGTAATAATGATGGTTTGTGCTCTTGTATTCTTAGGATGTCCTTTAAGAATGATTTTAAGAATGTCAGCAGGAGATATAAGTTCTTATGTAGGATTTGTAGGCTTTGCAGCAGGTGTTGCAACTGGTGCATTCTTCTTAAGGAAAGGCTTCAGCTTAGGAAGAGCTTATCCTGTTAAAAAAGAAAATGGATATGTTCTACCAGTTGTTGTAGCAGGATTATTTGCTTTAGTTATTGCTGTTCCATCTCTTTATGCATTTAGCCAAAAAGGACCTGGAAGTATGCATGCAGTATGGTATGCAGCACTTGGAGTAGGACTTGTATTTGGTATAATTGCACAAAAAAGTAGAATGTGTTTTGCTGGATCACTTAGAGATATTATTTTACTAAAAGATTTCAGATTATTCTCAGTTATAGGTGGAATTTTTATTGTAATGTTAATTTATAATATAGCAACAGGAAACTTTAAATTCGTTGCTTTTGGACCTGTAGCTCATGCTCAAACAATTTGGAATATATTATCTATGTACGCTGTAGGTTTCTGTGCAGTATTACTTGGTGGTTGTCCATTAAGACAATTAGTTCTTGCAGGAACAGGTTCTTCAGATTCAGTTATAACTGTACTAGGAATGTTCGTGGGAGCTGCCTTTGCTCATAACTTCAAATTAGCAGGTGCAGCAGCTGCAGTTGAAAATGTAGAAAAAGGAATCAAAGCAGTAGCAGGTGGTCCAGGAATAAATGGGCAAATATTTGTTATTGCTTCAATAGTTGTACTATTTATAGTAGCTTTATGTGGATTAAAAAAAGAAAAAAATAGATAAAATTTAAGGAGATTGATATGAAAGAATTAGACGTTAGAGGATTATCTTGTCCAGAACCAGTTTTAATCTTACAAGATGCCCTTAAAGAAAATAAAAACGAAACTTACAAAGTCTTAGCTAGTGAAGCACATGTTGTAAAAAATATCACTCATTTTGCAAACAGCCAAGGCAAGAAAACTTCTGTAAAAGAAGTTGGATTAGACTTTGAAATTATTGTAGAATAATGAAAGAGACTAAGCTGTATACAACATTCTATACGACGGCAGAGGCAATGGCAACTGAAAGTGTATGTAAAGAAAATAACCTTTCAGGAAAACTTGTACCTGTACCAAGAGTTTTATCAGCAGGTTGTGGGATTGCATGGGAATGCAGTCCCATTTTAAAGCCAAGGCTATTAGAACTTTTAGAAAAAGAAGACATAGAATGGGAAGAATGTAAAGAAATTTAGATTTAAGGAGAATTTATGAAGAAAAATTTTAAATTAGCCCTCTTAATGGCATTCTGTTTAACTGTAACTGCTTGTGGAAAAAAGGAAGAGAAACAGTCAGAAAATAAAGTTGAAAAGCAACTTAAGACAGAAATCAATTATGGTATAACTTCTTCTCCTGAGGGGAAATTTAATCCGTTATTTTCAAATACGCAATATGATGGAAATGTAAATGCATTAGTTTATGATTCTCTTTTGAAATTAAATTCAAAACTAGAATTGGAACCAGCAATGGCTGAAAAATATGAAATATCAGAAGATGGTAAAAAAGTTGTATTTACTTTAAAGGATGGACTTAAGTTTCATGATGGAAAGCCCGTTACTTCAAAAGATGTTAAATTTACTTTGGAAGCAATGGCAAGTCCTGACTATGAGGGGGACTTGCAAAGTTATGTTCAATCTATAGAGGGATTTAAGGAGTTTCAAGGTGGAAAAGAAACTGAACTTAAAGGAATAGTTTGTAAAGATGATAAAACCATTGAAATTAATTTTAGTGTCCCTTATTCACCTGTTTTGACTAATATAGGTACATTAGGAATTTTACCTCAACATATATGGGGAGAAGTTCCAGTTAAGGATTGGGTTAATAAAACTGAATTGCTTAATAAACCTATAGGCTCAGGAGCTTATAAATTAGAAGAATTTAAAGCGGGTGAATTTGTAAAACTTTCTGCAAATGAAGATTACTACAATGGGGCGCCAAAATTAAAGACCTTTGTGTTTAAAGTTGTTAAAGAAGAAACTGTAAGTGCTGAACTTATCAATGGAAGTATTGATGTTGCAGACATTTCTAGTATTAAAAAAGCAGATATGACAACACTTAAAGAGTCAGGAATTGAAGTTAAACAATATCCTAATTCAAAAATTCAATATATGGGCTTTAATCTTAGGAATGATATTTTAAAAGATGTAAATGTTAGAACAGCAATAGCTTATGGTATTGATAGACAATCAATTTTAGATGGACTTATAGAAGGAAATGGTGTTATTATTAATACACCAATGGTACCAACTTTATGGTCATATCCTAAAGAAGGTTTAGTTGAATATAAATTTGATGAAGCTAAAGCTAAAGAATTATTAGAAAAAGCTGGATATAAAGACACAAATAATAATGGGACTGTTGATAAAGATGGAAAAGAATTAGAGTTTACTTTAACTGTTCCCACAGGGGATACTGTTAGAGAAAAGACAGCTACAGTAATTCAACAAAATCTTGCTAAAATAGGGATTAAAATAAATTTAGAAATGTTAGAGTTTAAAGCTACAATGAATAAAGTTGTAGGGAATCATGAATTTGATTTGTATTTAATGGGCAATACTTTAGATGCTGATCCGGATCCAACACCAAACTGGTATTCAACTCAAGCGAGTGATAAAAAAGGAGAATTTGGATGGAATATATCTGGATTCAAATCAACTGAGGCAGATAAATTGATGGATGCTAATAGACAAGCTACTAAACAGGAAGAAAGAGCAAAAATTCTTAATGATTTTGGTAAATTGTTGAATAAAGAATTACCTTGGGTACCTCTTTATGCATCTGATATTACTAAAGCTTATAGCAAGAAGTTAAGTAATTATGAACCTAATACATTTGTTGATTTTTATAATGTAGAAAAATGGGAATTAGAAAAGTAAAAGAAGAATATTATAAATAAATCTTCTTTTGATAAATAATATATAAATAGTCATCTTGAAATTCAAGATGACTGTTTTATATATAGAAGAATTTGGATTGGAATTATTATGAAAAAATTTTTAATTAGAAGATTTACAATTTCTCTAATAATTTTGCTTGGAATATGTGTCTTTATGTTTGTTTTATTACAGTTATCCCCAGGTAATCCTTATATGGATTCAATGAAACCTGGAATGAGTCCAGAGCAAATTGAGAATATGTTAACACAAAAAGGGTATTATGACCCTATTTATTTAAAATTTATAAAATGGTTTAGAGATATTCTATTTTTTGATTTTGGATATTCTATAAAATATGGACAAAGTGTGAGTTCTTTGATTATGGAAAGAATTCCAAATACCTTATTTATAACATTACCTGCTTTTACAGTTGCAATTCTTTTATCAATTTTTATTGGACGTTGTGTTGCATATAAAGGGGGATTTTTAGATAAATTTGTAGATATTATTTCTGGAATAGGAATTTCTATACCAACATTTTTATTTGCAATATTATTTATAAAGTGGTTTGCTTTTGATATTAAAATATTTCAAATTTCAGGTACTGGAAATCTTTCTAACAAAGTTGGAATGGAGTTTATTTTGAATAAAATTTATTATGCTTTTTTACCAATTTTAGTTCTAACTGTTATTCAGTTTTCATCATTGGTAAGATTTGTTAGAGCGTTTATGCTATCTGTAAAAAAGGAAGATTATATTAGAACGTATCAAGGGTTTGGAATGACAAGATATGAAGCATACAAAAAAATAGGATTTAGGAATATTTTACCAAGACTTTTAACAATGATTTTTACAGAAGTTCCTAATTTAATTTCTGGAGCTTTGATTACGGAAACAATTTTTGTTTGGCCAGGTCTAGGAAAACTAAATTATGACGCAGTTTTTTCAAGAGATTATCCACTAATTATGGGAATAATTATCGTGATTTCTTTTGTAGTTTTGATTTCTAATTTAATAGCAGATATTATAAACTATTATTTGGATAAGAGGATAGGTATTTAGTATGAAAACGAAATTTACAGTTGGAAGTATTTTATTTATATTAATATTGTCATTTGTTTTTATAGCACCAAAATTTTATGGTAAAAATCCAAATGAAGTAAATTTAACTATGGTTGAAAAAGCTCCAAATAAAGCGAATCCACTTGGAACTGATGAAACTGGAAGAGATGTGCTTGCAAGATTGATGGCAGGCGGAAAAGTTTCTTTGACTGTTGGAATTTTAGCAAGTTTAGTAAAATTGTTTATATCTCTATTTCTTGGATTTTTTGCAGGATATTTTAAAAAGTTAGATGGAATAATTATGAGAATTTGTGATGTGTTTATGTGTTTTCCATTCTATGTGCTTGCTATTTCAATATCTGCATTTATTGGTCCATCAATTAAAAATTTAATTATTATAATTGCATTTTTTACTTTTGCATCGTCTACAAGACTTATAAGGACTGAGATTAAAGCTCTTAAAGATAAAGAATTTATTCAAATTTTAAAGATAAATGGAGAAAGTAACTTTAAAATTTTGATAAATCATATTATTCCAAATCTTAGAAATACAATTTTAGTAATATTCACTACTTCTGTAGCACAAGGAATTTTAATGGAATCTTCATTATCCTTCTTTGGTTTAGGTGTTAAAGAACCTATGTCAAGTTGGGGTTCTATGTTATCTGTTGCATTAAATATTTTAAATATTCAAAAGAAGTGGTTTATGTGGCTACCCGCAGGTATTTTAGTTTTAACTTTAGTATTTTCTATAAATTTGATAGGAGAGGGGCTTAAAAATGATAGAAGTAACTAATTTAAAAATAGAAGCTTCCGGAAAAGTTCTGGTAGATGAAATTAGTTTTAAACTTTCTGAAAATGAGAGTTTAGGAATAATTGGGAGTTCTGGTTCTGGAAAAACATTGACAAGCTTATCTTTAATGGGGCTTTTGGATAAAGAAATTTATAAAATATCAGGAAGTATAAAATTATTTGAAGAAGAAATTATTGGGATTTCAGAAAAAGAGATGGCTAAAAAAAGACTTTCAGAAATATCTTTTGTCTATCAAAATCCATTTAATACTTTTTCTCCAGTAGAAAAAATAAAAAATCAGTTTGATAGAATTTATAAGATAAAAAAGTTAAAAAAAGATAATGAGAAAATAAGAAGATTATTGGAAGAAGTTTCTTTAAATGAAAGTCATCTTGAAAAATTTCCTTATGAACTCTCTGGTGGTGAATTACAAAGATTGGTAATAGTAACCGCTTTATTATTAAATCCAAAAGTATTAATTTGTGATGAACCCACTACTGCACTTGATGTTGAAGTAGGGGAGAAAATAATTGAACTTTTAAATACTATTAGGAAAAAAGAAAAATTATCATTGATTTTTGTAACTCATGACCTTAGTATAATTGGAAATATTACTGAAAGACTTATAATTATGAATAATGGTAAAATTGTTGAGTCTGGTAAAACAGAAGAAATCTTAAGGTCTCCAAAAGATGAATATACAAAAAAATTATTAAGCTATTCAAGGTTAGGTGATTAAATGTTAGAAATAAAAAATTTAACCGTAAAATATGATGAAATTATTCTTAGTAATATTAATCTAAAATTATATAAAAAAATATATGGATTAAAAGGAGGTTCTGGTTCTGGAAAAACTACTTTTATAAAAGCTTTACTCGGACTTGTTGAGTATAAAGGAGAATTATTTCTTGATGGAGAAAAATTGAAAAATAGAAAAGACTTTCAAGTGGTTTTTCAAAATCCTTTTAATTCATTTGATCCAACTAGAAAAATAAGATTTTCTATTAATGAGATTTTAAAGTTAAATGGGGTTGAAGTTAATTTGGAAGAATTGGCTAATAAAGTAGGAGTTGATACTTCGCTTTTTGATAAATATCCTAAAGAATTGTCAGGTGGAGAATTGCAAAGACTTTCTATTGCTAGAGCAATATCAACAAATCCCAAGGTTTTAATTTTTGATGAGCCTACATCTGCTCTTGATGTTGAAAATCAGAAAAAAATTTTAGATTTAATAAAGACATTTAAGGATAAAATTATAATCTTTATAAGTCATGATTTAAAAGTAATAAAGTATATTTCAGACGAAGTTTTAATTTTAGATAAGAAAAGCAAACAAATAGAGTTGCTATAAAGCTCATTTTTTATAAAAATAATTTTCATTTGACATTTTTATTTAACTATTATATAATGACTGGTAGATTGATTATATTTTTAGGAGGATGAAATGAAAGCATTAAAAAAAATATCTTTAATGGTTTTTTCTCTGTTATTAGTTTTTGTTTTTGGATGTAATAATAAACTTTTTGCTGAAAATATAAATGATAATGGGAAAAAATTAGTTTATGTAGAAAATATTTTTTATGATGAAAATGGAAAATCTGCAAATGGATGGTATAATGACGGAAAAGAAATGTACTTTTTCCAAAATGGAAAGAAATTTACTGGTTTTACAAAGGATAAAGGTGAATCTAAATATTTTGTAAATGGAAAGTATGGAACTGGTATTTACAAAGATGTTCTTTATAAAAATGGAGTAAAATCAAAAGGAAGAGTTTATGTGGATGGAATTTTCTATGGAGATGATTCAAAGCCAGCGAACTGGTGGTACAACGACGGAAATGCATGGTATTTTTTTAAAAATGGTAAAAAGCATACAGGACTTGCAAAAGATGGAAATGGCGAGATGCAATTTGTAAATGGAAAATATGCAAATTGTTATATAGATAAAATTTTATATAGAGAAGGAAAGCCAGCGAACTGGTGGTATGATGATGGATCTGCTTGGTATTTCTTTAAAGATGGAAAAAAATTTACAGGTATTGAAAAAGATGCAAGTGGCTATAAATATTTCGTTAAAGGAAAATATGGAAGCGGAATTTATAAGGACATTTTGTATAAAGATGGAGTAAAGTCATCAGGAAGAGTTTATGTTGGAGACTTATTCTATGGAGATGATGCAATGCCTGCAAACTGGTGGTACAATGATGGAAGTGCATGGTATTTCTTTAAAGATGGTAAAAAGTACACAGGACTTGCAAAAGATGGAAATGGCGAAATGCAGTTTATAAATGGTAAATATGCAAATTGTTACATAGATAAAAACTTTTATAAAGAAGGAAAGCTAGCAAACTGGTGGTGTGATGACGGAAATGCATGGTATTTTTTCCAAAACGGTAAGAAACATACAGGATATGGAATTGATGATAATGGAAAAAGATATTTTGTAGATGGAAAATATGCCAACGGGAAATATGATGGAATAATATATAAAGATGGTTTAAAGTCTAAAGGGCAAACTTACATAAATGAAATATTCTATGATGAAAATTTAAAGCCAGCAAACTGGTGGTATGATGATGGAAGTTCATGGTATTTCTTTAAAGATGGTAAAAAGCATACAGGCCTTGCAAAAGATGGAAATGGCGAAATGCAATTTGTAAATGGTAAATATGCAAATTGTTATATAGATAAAATCTTTTACAGAGAAGGTAAAGTTGCTGATTGGTGGTGTGACGATGGAACAGCTTGGTTTTTCTTTAAAGATGGCAAGAAATTTACAGGATATGGAATAGATGGAAACGGTAAAAGATATTTTATAAATGGAAAATATGCCAATGGAATATATGAAGAAAAATTGTATAAAGATGGTCTAGAGTCAGAAGGAAAAACTTATATAAACGAAATTTTTTATGATGGAAATAAACTTCCTGCAAATGGTTGGTATGATGATGGATATGATTGGTTCTTCTTCAAAGATGGTAAAAAACATACAGGAAAAGCTGTTGATGGTAACGGCGAAATGGATTTTGTAGAAGGAAAATATAAAAGTTATAGAAATTATTATATGGCTTCAAAAGAAGTTCAGATGAGAATTTTAAATGCAGCATATAATACAAGTTCTCCAGGTAGAAATTTATGTGCTAAATGGGTTTCAAGAGTTTATCAAAATGCAGGACTAGGATATTTAGGTGGAAATGCTAATGAATTGTATAGAAAATATACTTTTACTTCAGATATTTCCAAACTAAAAGTAGGAATGATTGTAGCTGTTGAAAGTAGCAGTAGTGGAAGTTGGATGGGACGTAAGTATGGACATGCTGGAATATATATTGGTGATGGAAAAGTAATGGAAAGTATTGGTTATAAAAGAATTGTTACTTTGGAATATTGGATTGAAACTTATTGTAAACATCATCCAGTAGGATTTGGCTATCCACCGTCAGTAGAAAAATAAAAATTTATTTATAAAAGTCATCTTGATCTAAGATGACTTTTTGTATAAAAAATGTTATTTTGACATTTTTGTTGAACTATTATATAATTTCTGATAGATTAGTTTTATTTTTTTAGGAGGAGTAAGTGAAAATATTTAAAAAGAAATTCTTAATGTTTTTTTCTTTATTATTAATCCTTAATTTAGGCTTTTGTAATCTACTTGTTGCCGAAAATTCAAGTGGTAAGGTAAAGAAATTAACTTATGTAGAAAATATATTTTATGATGAAAATGGAAAACCGGCAAACTGGTGGTACGATAGCGGAACAGCAAGGTTTTTCTTTAAAGATGGTAAAAAACATACGGGAATAGCAAAAGATGAAAATGGTAAGATATATTTTGAAAGAAAATATAAAGTTAGTAACTTTGCTGTTTAAAAATGGTTTACTAGAGAGATGATATGCAAAAAAAGTTGATGTTGTTGGGAAATTAATTTTAATAAGTTTTGATTGTCATTGAATATGGTGAGGTAGAAATTTTGATAAAGAATCCGAAAATGAAAGACAGAAATTATGGAATTGACTTGCTTAGAATTGTTACAATGTTTATGATTGTAAATTTACATGTTTTTTGGTATGGTGGAATTTTAAGAAGTGAGAATCTATATTTCTTAAGTGCAAAATACAATATTGTATGGATTTTAGAGATAATTTGTTATGTGGCTGTGAACTGTTATGCCTTAATTTCAGGTTTTGTAGGAATAGAATCCAGATACAAATATTCTAATATAGTTTTATTATGGGTAAGAGTTGTTTTTTATTCTATTTCTCTTTACTTGATTGGCTGTATTTTTGGAATTGTAGATTTTAATTTTAAAACTCTTGTAACATTTTGTTTTCCAGTTGTAAATTCAAAATATTGGTATTTTACAGCATATTTTTGTCTGTTCTTCTTTATGCCAATATTAAATTCGGCATTAGAAAATATGGAATACAAGCTTCTTAGAAACTCAATTATTATGATTATAATTATAATTTCTGTACTACCTTTTATTTATGCAGGGGACATTTTCCTTACAAGAAATGGTTCAAGTTTTGTGTGGCTAATGGTATTATACTTAATTGGTGGATTTATCAAAAAATACAATTTGCATAATAAGTTTTCTAATAGTTCTATGATTATTCTATTTGCTTTTTGTATTATTCTAGAATTAGCAAGTGCATATTTGACAAGTTATTTAGATTTAAAAGGAGTTACAGATTTTAAATTTACATTAATCTCCTACACATCTTCTACTATGCTTCTATCGGGAATATCCTTACTAATAATATTTTCAAAGTTGAAAGTAAAATCGTGGAGAAAAATAATTGCATTTCTTTCGCCACTATGTTTTTCAGTTTATTTAATTCATGAACATGAAGTGTTTAGCAAAAGATTTATTGTTGGAAAATCTACAACATTTTTAAACTATTCAACTTTAAAAATGCTACTTTATATAATAATAACAGATATTGCAATATTTGTAGGATGTATATTTATTGATTATTTTAGAGAAAAATTATTTAAAAAATTAGAATTAAAAAAGAGATTAAGTTTTATTGATAAAAATTAGGTGAAAGCCTAATTTTTTTATGTAAAATTTTGGATTTTTTGTCAAAAATATGATAAAATAAAGCTTGTACGAATGGAGGAAATATGGGTTTAAGATTTTGTCCGCTTTTTAGTGGAAGTGATGGGAATTGTTGCTTTTTAGAAGTTGATAATAAAAGATATTTAATAGATGCAGGTTTTAGTGGGAAGAAAATTGAATGTAATTTAAAACAATTGGGAGTTGATCCAAGCACGATTGATTTAATTTTTTTAACTCATGAACATATTGATCATATAAGAGGGGCAGGAGTGCTTTCCAGACGTTATGATATCAAGATTTGCAGTAATGTTGAAACACTAAAGGCTGGAGCATCCAAACTAGGTAAAATTAAAGATGAAAATATTGTTGTTATCGGCACTGAAAAGAAACACAGATTTTCTCTTTTTGATTTATATACCTTGGAAATTTCTCACGATTGTGCGAGAGGAATGGGCTTTGTTTTTAATACGGATTATGGGAAAGTCAGCCTTTTAACTGATACGGGAATTATTACAAACCACATGAAAGAAAAGATTAAGGGTTCAAAGATTTTTTATTTTGAGGCAAATCACGACTTAGAAATGCTTAAAAACGGACCTTATGACTACAATTTAAAACAGAGAATTTTGGGGGATTTCGGTCATATTTCAAATGTTACAAGTGGAAATGTACTCTCCGAAGTTGTAACTGACAAATGCAAAAAGGTATATCTTGGACATTTAAGTGAAACAAATAATGAAGAAAAACTAGCTTATGACGAAGTTTTTGGAATTTTAAATAAAGAAAATGTAATACAATATACGAATTTAGAAGTTGCAAAGAGATTTGACAACAGCAGTATAACGGAAGTGTAATATGAATATAAAAATTTTATGTGTAGGAAAACTATCTGAAAAATTTTTTAAAGATGCTTGTGATGAGTATAAAAAGAGAATTTCAGCTTTTTCAAAAATTGAAATAATTGAAATTCCTGAAGAAAAAATTTTGACACAAACTCCAAGTAAATTGGAAATTGAAAATGTATTAAAAAAAGAAGAGGGAAGAATTTTAAATAAAATTTCAGACTCCGATTTTGTAATTACCCTTGAAATTTTAGGAAAATCAATAGGCAGTGAAGACTTTTCAAAATTTTTAGAAGAAAAAATGAATGACGGAAATTCAAAATTTATATTCGTAATCGGTGGAAGTTTCGGACTTGGAGATGAAATAAAGAAAAGAAGCAATTTCAAACTTTCTTTTTCAAAATTTACACTCCCACATCAACTATTTAGAGTTGTTTTATTAGAACAAATCTACAGAGCTTTTAAAATTATGAATAATCAAATATATCATAAATAGGAGAAATATGGAAAATAAGGAAATAAAAGATATAATGGAAAATAGAGAAAATAACTTACAGGCGACTTGTCCTGTTCTTTTTCCTGAAAATGAAAGAGCCGAGCTTAAAGATATTGAAAGGTCGCTGATAAAAAGATATAGAAAACATATCTGGTCTAAATTTGTAAAGGCGATTAAGGAATACAATTTAATAGAAGACGGAGATAAGATTGCAGTTGCAATTTCAGGTGGAAAAGACAGCTTGATTATGGCAAAACTTTTTCAAGAGCTTAAAAAGAACGGAAAAGATAATTTTGAACTTGAATTTATTGCGATGGATCCGGGTTATCATCCGTCCATAAAAGAGTTACTTTTAGAAAATGCTAAATATCTTGAAATTCCTCTTACATATTATCCTGCAGATATTTTTGCAGTTGCAGACAAAATTGCAGGAGATTATCCTTGCTATATGTGTGCAAGAATGAGAAGGGGTTCACTCTATGCAAAAGCTAAAGAACTTGGATGTAACAAATTGGCATTAGGTCATCATTTTAATGATGTCATTGAAACTACAATGCTTAACTTATTATGTGCTGGAAGTTTTAAGACAATGCCACCTAAACTAAAGGCGAAAAACTTTGAAGATATGGAAATAATAAGACCGTTATATCTTATAGAAGAAGAATATATAATAAGGTGGATGAAGTCAACAGGACTTATGCCTTTAAATTGTGCTTGTATGGTTGCAGCTAAAAAAATTGGAAACAAAAGATATCAAATAAAGGATTTAATCGAAAACTTGAAAAAAGACTTTAAAAATGTCGATAGCTCAATTTTTAGAGCAGCCGAAAATGTAAACATAAATTTACTATTAGGCTATGAAATAAATGGACATAAAGTTGATTTCAATGAGAAATACGAAAAGGACAATCCATTTTATGATTAATTAAATATAAAAAATTTAAACAGTGAATTTATCAATTTGCTGTTTTTTTTGTGGGATAAAATAGTTCACGTCATATTACTTTGCAAAGAAAAGCCCCCAACACGTCATCTCGACCGAAATGAGTGAAGCGAATGAAGTGGAGAGATCTCAACTATTGCTTGGTTACAAGCAATAGTATTTCTGAAAGAAATCTAAAAAGAATTAGAAATTAGTTTTTTATTAAATTTGAAAATCAAATCGCTATTATAAGATTTTTTGTTTCTGTAATATATGTATCTACAATACATTCACTTTTGTTTGCACAAAAGTGTGAGATCTCTAGAGTAATTGTATCTGATGATACAATTACCCCGTCAGACCTACTTTTGTTTACAAGTAAACAAAGTTAGGGCTAGATTCATTCCACTACGTTCCAGTCGAGATGACGTATAAGGGGAAAGACGTTGTTTTAAAGCTAGACGTTAATGGGAAATAAACTTAAAATAATATTAAAAAAATTTAACTATTTATTTTACTTTGTTTTACTCAAAATAACGTGTAAGGAAAATAAAGTGGGTTAAGAAATAGACGTTAGTAGTAAATAAGTTTCAAAAATCTATAAAAATAATATTGAAAAAAATAAAAATTAGTTGAAATTATATAGAAATAAAATAGTTTACGTCATATTACTTTGCAAAGAAAAGCTCCAAACACGTCATCTCGACCGAAATGAGTGAAGCGAATGAAGTGGAGAGATCTCAACTATTGCTTGTTTACAAGCAATAGTATTTCTGAAGGAATCATAAAAGAACTAAAAAATATTTTTTATTAAATTTTAAAGTCAAATTAATTACTATAAGATTTTTTGTTTCTGTAATATATGTATCTACGATACATTCACTTTTGTTTTCAACAAAAGTGTGAGATCTCTCGACTACGCTCGAGATGACGTATAAGGAGAATAACTTTGTTTAGTGGCTAGACGTAAAAAGGAAATAAAGGTCAAAAGATTTCAAAAATTTTTTAGAAACTGCAAAACCAAAAATCTTTAAAAACGTATTGACTTTATATACTATACGTTATATAATATAAGTAAGTTAATAATAATTGATAGAAAGGAGTAGTTATGTTTTCAATTCAAGGAGAAATTTTAGACTTTTGTGTTCTTGCGATTGTTAATCGAAGTGATACTTACGGTTATGAAATTACTCAGAAACTAATGGCTACCATTGAAATTTCAGAGTCAACTCTATATCCGGTTTTAAGAAGACTTTTAAAAAATGGTCTTTTGGATAGTTATGATGTTGCTTTTGACGGTAGAAATAGAAGATATTATCGAATAACTGCAGCAGGACGAGATGTTTTAAATTTTAATAAGAAGAAGTGGAATTTATATGTTGAACAAGTAAATCAAATTGTTGGAGGTAATGATGAATAGAAGAACTTTTATGCGAAAACTTATGTCTTATCTGAAAAATATTTCGAGTACAGAAAGACAAAATGTAGAAAATTTTTATAATGAAATGTTTGATGAACAAGGAATTGGTCTTGATGATGAAGTCCCTGAAAGCTTTGGAAATCCAAGAAAAATTGCAATGGAAATTTTAGCAGAAGATATTGAGATAGAAGAAGAGAGAAATGAAAGAAGTGGAGATAAAAAGGGAAGTTTTTGGAAAAAAATGGCTCTTGTTATAAAAAAATTATCTCTTGTTTTACTTGGAATTTTATCACTTCCATTCTTTCCAATATTTCCATTCCTAGTTCCAATTTTTGCAATTGCTGGTGTTTTCTTTGCGGTTTGGATTGTGTTTTCCGTTATAGGATTAATAATTTCTTTAATTACTTTGCCGTTTTCTATTATTTTTAAACCAGAATTAATTATTACTTGGGGTGGAAGATTATTATTATTTATCATTTTATTATATGTTTTTGGATGGCTTATAAAATGGTTATATAGAATGTTGGTTAAAGATATTTCTAAAAACCCTGGTAAATATACTAAAAAATATGCTAGAGTTCATTATCAATCTAATGATGATGAGGATTATGAAATTTATGAGGAGGAAGATATGGATAACTCAAATATAAATATTGATTCTTTTTTTGAAGATATTGATGAAATAGAAATTGATTTTAGTGCTTTAAGTGCAAAATTTGAAGTAAGTGATGATAAAACAGTAAGAGTGAAGTCAAGAAATTTAAAAAGTACTAAATTGTATTGTGAAAAATCTCAAAATAAATTGAAAATTTATAATAAGGGTTTAGTTGGTCATCTTGATGATAAAGGAATTATAATTGATGGTGATTTTATTAAAGATTCTTCTCTTACAATTTATGTTCCTGAAAATGTTTCAATTAGAGGGGAAATAAGTGCTTCAAGTGTTAAGATGAAAGACTTAGAACTTAAAGATTTTAAATTGGAAATAGATGCGGGAAATGCAACTTTAAAAAATCTAGAAGTTAAAAACTTTGAGGTGGATGTTAATGCTGGAAATATCAAAGGAGATGTTGAATATCAAGATATGTTCGAACTTGATGTTCAAGCTGGAAATGCTACACTTGATGTTGATAAATTGTATGGAGAAATAGAATACGAATACAATGTAGAAATGGGAAGCTTACGAATTTTTGGAGAATCCTTTGCCGGATTTGATAAAAATGGAAGAAAAAACAGAGCTTCTGATGTTAATATGAAGATTAATTGTGAAGCAGGAAAAGTTACCATAAATTAAGTTAATAATTTACTTGTTACCTTAATTATGTTATAATGGTCTTGTAAAATATTTTATATTAGGAGGAAGGTTATGACTAACAAGAGTGCATGGTTACAAATTGAAGATGCAGAAAAAAATTTAGTTTTTGATTTCTGTGAAGACTATAAAAAGTTTTTGACAGTTGCAAAGACAGAAAGACTTGCTTGTGCAGAAATTATTCGCCAAGCAAAAGAAAAAGGCTTTAGAGATTTAGAAGAACTTTACAAAACAGGAGAAAAATTCAAAGCTGGAGATAAATTTTATCTAAATCATAAAAATAAGTCAGTTGCTCTTTTTGTAATGGGAACTGAACCTTTAGAAAATGGACTAAATATCGTTGGGGCGCATATTGACAGTCCACGTTTAGATGTTAAACAAAATCCTTTGTATGAAGCGAATAATTTAACAAAAATGAAAACTCATTATTATGGTGGAGTTAAATTATATCAATATGCAACAATTCCTTTAGCAATTCATGGAGTTGTTTACAATTCTGCTGGAGAAAAGATTGATATTCACATTGGTGAAGATAAAGACGATCCAGTATTTTGTGTAACAGATTTATTGATTCACTTATCAAAAAATCAATTAGCAAAAACAGCTCGTGAAGCATTAGTTGGAGAACAAATGAATATTCTAATGGGTAATATGCCTTTAAAGGATACTGAAAAAGATGCTGTTAAAGAAAATGTTCTAAAATTAATAAAAGAAAAATATAATTTTGAAGAAGAAGATTTCAAAATTGCTGAATTAGAAATTGTACCAGCAGGAGAAGCTAGAGATTTAGGACTTGATAGATCAATGGTTTTAAGCTATGGTCAAGATGATAGAGTATGTGCTTTTACAACAATGCGTGCTATTTTTGAAATTGAAAATCCAAAGAGAACAGCTTGTGGATTATTCATGGATAAAGAAGAAATAGGTTCAATGGGTAATACAGGAATGGCATCATATTTCTGGGAAAATACAATGACTGAACTTGTAAATCTTGAAGGAGAATTTTGCCAATTAAAAGTTAATCGTTCATTAAAGAATTCTAAAGTATTATCTGCAGACGTTGCAGCAGGTTTTGATCCTGACTTTGCGGATGCTAGTGAACAAATGAACTCTGCATATATCGGTTCAGGTATTTCAATTTGTAAATATACTGGAAGCGGTGGAAAATTCGGATCAAGTGATGCAAATGCTGAATTTTTAGCAGAAGTTAGAAAAGTATTTAAAGAAAACAAAGTTGTATGGCAAACTTCAGAACTTGGTAAAGTTGACCAAGGTGGTGGCGGAACAATCGCATTACTTCTTGCAAAATATGGTGCAGAAGTTTTAGATGCAGGTCCTGCTACATTGAGTATGCACTCACCTTATGAAGTTACAAGTAAAATAGATGTTTATATGAGTTATAAAGCATATAAGGCATTTATGTTATAAGATTTAATATAAAAACAAACCCACCTGAAAGATGTTAAACATCAAGCGGGTGGGTTTTTGTTGTAAAATAATCTACTTCTTAATTATTTATGAAATAAATCAAAAGTAGCTAGTTTTAATTTGTAAAATTGTAATTTGATTTTAAAAATTTTAATTTAATTTCTATTTATAGTCTTCAACTGTATTTTTTTCAACATTAAATATTTTTAGAGCTGATTTTCTAAGTTTATCTTTTTCTTCATCAGACTTTTTAAAATCATTATTATATAGAGTACCTTCCCAACTTCCATACATTGGATTTGGTAACATTATATATTTATCTCCCCATTCTTTTGCATGATCTTTAACGAATTTATCTCTTCCTGCTAATGAGCTGTCTTCAGGAGTTGCAAAGTCAAGCAAATTATCTCCAACTAACATAACTATCTTATGAGTTTCTTCAACTTTTTTACGTCTTCCATCTTTACCTTTTTCTCCCTTAGGTCTTAACATCAAGTTATCATCGGATTGTAGAGGAAGCTCTTTTTCTAAGAGATTTTTCTTAGTAGCTTCAAATTCAGTTTCTGCATTTCTATCTGTTACATAATAAATTCCAACGCCATTTTTATTTGCAAAATCTAAAAATTCTTTTGCTCCATAAACAACTTCGGCTTTTCCGTACATAACCCATTCATGCCATCCTTCTGGATATGATTTACCATTAGCTGCATAATAAGCTTGAATAGGTGAGTTGTCAAGAACAGTTTCATCTAAATCTAAAACAACGGCCAATTTTTCGCCTTTAGTATTGTTTTTGATTTTTTCTTCTAAAGATTTTTTTGCAGCATTATAGCCTTGAGTATAAAGTGCTTTTGCTTCAGCAGAAGTTTGATACCAAGCAACAGCCATTAAACCCTGATTAGGCAGATTGACATTATCTTTTTTCTCTTGAGTTTCAGTTTGTTGTTTAGGTGTTTCTGCTTCCTTTTTAGCAGGTGCAGAACAAGCACTTAATAATAACAGCATAGCTAGTAATAAACTAGATTTTTTCTTAAACATAATATCCTCCTAAATTTATTACAATCTTACAAAACTATTATATCATAACATATTTTTTATAATCAATATATTTTCACATATAAAAAGCTAAAGAATAGGAATTAACTTTACTCCAAAAAACTAAGAATTAAATAATATTTAAAAATTTATTTATATTATTAGCAAAAAAATTTATTAACTAGATTAGATTGAACAAAAAATTAAAATATATTTTTACTTAATGACGTTATTTGTTAAAAATATCAATAACACGATAAACCAAAACATTTTTAAAATATTTTGTTAAAAGTTGTTGACATCATTTATTAATAGAGTTATAATATGGCTGTAAAAAGATAATTTTAAAAATCAAGATTTTTTAAAATTACAAAAATATAATAATTATTTTAAGGAGGTTTTTTATGAAAGCTGTAGTTGTTAATAAAGAAGGAACTTGGGTTGAATTAGTTGAAAGAGATATAAGAAAACCAGGTTATGGAGAAGCGTTAATAGATGTTGAATACTGTGGAGTTTGCCATACTGACTTGCATGTTGCAAAGGGAGATTTTGGAAAAGTTCCAGGTCGTGTTCTTGGACATGAAGGTATCGGTATTGTAAAAGAACTTGGAGAAGGTGTTAAATCTTTAAAAGTTGGAGATAGAGTAAGCGTTGCTTGGTTCTATGAAGGCTGTGGTTGTTGTGAATACTGTAATACAGGAAGAGAAACTCTTTGTAGAACTGTTAAAAATGCAGGATATTCCGTTGATGGTGCAATGGCAACTCAATGTATTGTAACTGCTGATTATGCAGTTAAAGTACCTGACGGATTGGATCCGGCTCAAGCAAGTAGTATTACTTGTGCAGGTGTTACTTGTTATGCGGCAATTAAAGCAGCAAAACTAAGACCGGGTCAATGGATTGCACTATACGGAGCAGGCGGACTTGGAAACTTGGCTGTTCAATATGCAAAGAAAGTTTTTAATGCTCACGTTGTAGCTGTTGATATAAATGACGATAAACTTGCTCTTGCAAAAGAATGCGGTGCAGATATTGTTATAAACGGACTTAAAGAAAATCCTGTTGAAGTGATTAAAGAAAAAACAGGTGGTTGTCATTCATCAGTTGTTACCGCTGTTTCAAAAGTTGCTTTCAACCAAGCTATTGATTCAGTAAGAGCTGGTGGAATAGTTGTAGCTGTTGGATTACCATCAGAAACAATGGATGTATCTATAGTTAAAACTGTTCTTGACGGAATTGAAATTATTGGTTCACTTGTAGGAACAAGAAAAGATTTGGAAGAAGCGTTCCAATTCGGTGCAGAAGGAATGGTTGTTCCGGTTGTTAAAAAACGTCCAATAGAAGATGCCCCTGCTATTTTCAAAGAAATGGAAGACGGAGTTATTACAGGTCGTATGGTTATAGATATGAAAATGTAAGATATGTAAATTTATAAAGGGGCTTAAGCCCCTTTTTTGTTAAATAAAATATTATTGATGATGTTTATGTAATTTTTAGTATTATGATGCTACCAAAAAAATTTTTAAACTAAAAAACTTTATAGTAATGTTGTAAATTTGTTAAAAATATTAATATCTTTGCAAGTAATATGAAAACGATACATAAAAGTAATCAATTCTACTTTGTAGTAATTTAAATATATTTACACAATGTAAAATAAACTTGAAAATTTTGTGAAAATGTTTGAAAAATTATCTTTTTGTGATTACAATCACAGACGGAAGATTTAGTTGGGTATATACTATATATATAGTAAATAAATTACATAATGAATATAAATATAGGAGATGATTTTATGGACGCATGGAGAGGTTTTAAAAAAGGTAATTGGAGTGAAAATATTGATACTAGAGATTTCATTCAATTAAATTATACACCTTATGAAGGAGATGAAAGTTTCTTAGCAGAACCAACTGAAAGAACTAAGAACTTATGGAAAAAAGCTGAAGACTTAATCTTAGAAGAAGTTAGAACAAAGACTGTAAAAGTTGATACTACAAGAGTTTCAGGAATTAATAATTTTCCTGCTGGATATTTAGATAAAGAAAATGAATTGATTGTAGGTTTCCAAACTGATGAACCAATGAAGAGAATCGTAAATCCTTATGGCGGATACAGAATGGTTACAAATTCTTTAGATGCTTATGGATTAAAGATGGATCCAACAATTGAAAAATATTTCAATGAATTTAGAAAAACTCATAATCAAGGTGTTTTTGACGCTTATACTTCTCAAATGAGAAAAGCTAGAACTGTTGGCCTTTTAACAGGTCTTCCAGATGCTTATGGTCGTGGAAGAATTATAGGAGATTACAGAAGAGTTGCCCTTTATGGAATTGATAGATTAAGAGAAGATAAATTAAATGAATTTAGAAAATTAGAAAGCGAATTAGCTTCAGAAGAAATTATCAGACTTAGAGAAGAACTTTCTGAACAATACAGAGCTTTAGATGAAATGAAGAAAATGGCTTTGGAATATGGATATGATATTTCTGTTCCGGCTACAAATGCTAAAGAAGCTATTCAATGGTTATACTTTGCTTATTTAGCAGCGGTTAAAGAAAATAACGGAGCTGCAATGAGCCTTGGTAGAAATGGTGCATTCTTAGATATCTACATCAAGAGAGATATTGACGAAGGAACTTTAACAGAAAGTGAAGCTCAAGAATTAATCGACCAATTCGTAATGAAACTTAGAATGATGAGACATTTAAGAACTCCTGAATATGATGATTTATTCGCTGGAGATCCTACTTGGGTTACTGAATCTCTAGGTGGTATGGGTCTTGATGGAAGAACACTAGTTACTAAGACTGCTTTTAGAATTTTACACACTTTAACTAATTTAGATTCTTCACCAGAACCAAATATGACTGTTCTTTGGAGTTTAGATTTACCAGAAGCTTGGAAAAATTATTGTTCAAAAATGAGTATTCAAACAGGTTCATTACAATATGAAAATGATGATGCAATGAGACCAGTTCACGGAGATGACTATGCAATTGCTTGTTGTGTATCTTCAATGGTAATTGGTAAACAAATGCAATTCTTTGGAGCTAGAGCAAATCTTGCAAAATCACTTCTTTACGCTATTAACGGTGGCGTTGATGAAATGAAGAGAGCAAAAGATGGTTCTTTAATCAAAGTTTTAGATGGTATTGAACCAATTAAAGATGAAGTTTTAGATTTTGACAAAGTTTATGCTAATTACAAATTAGTTTTAGAAAAAGTTGCAAAACTTTATGTAAATACAATGAATACAATTCACTATATGCATGATAAATATGCTTATGAAGCTGGACAAATGGCTCTACATGATACTTTTGTTCACAGATATATGGCATTTGGTGTAGCTGGTATTTCAATCGTAGCTGACTCATTAAGTGCAATTAAATACGCAAAAGTTAAACCAATCAGAGATGAAAATGGATTAGCTATTGACTTCGAAATTGAAGGAGATTTTCCAACTTACGGAAATGATGATGACAGAGTTGACTCAATAGGAGTAGAAGTTATCGAAGGATTTATGGAAGAACTTAGAAAAACTCCTACTTACAGAAATTCTGAACACACACTTTCAATCTTAACTATAACTTCAAATGTAGTTTATGGTAAAAAGACAGGAACAACTCCTGACGGAAGAAAGAAAGGCGAACCATTCGCACCAGGAGCTAACCCAATGCATGGAAGAGATAAGACAGGTGCAATTGCATCACTTAACTCAGTTGCAAAAATTCCTTTTGCAGGGTGTTGTCAAGACGGTATTTCTAATACATTCTCAATAGTTCCAACAGCTTTAGGAAAGAGTGAAGATGAAAGAAAAGTTAATTTAACAAACTTAATGGACGGTTATTTTGAACAATTAGCATTCCATTTGAATGTTAATGTACTTGATAGAGCAACTTTAATGGATGCTTATGATCATCCAGAAAAATATCCAAACTTAACAATTCGTGTTTCTGGATATGCAGTTAGATTTAACAGATTAACTAAAGAACAACAAATGGAAGTAATTCATAGAACTTTCCATGAAAGTCGTTAAGAAGTTGCAAAGTAAATGATAAAATAAACAAAGCAGGTTGTCCTGCTTTGTTTTTTCTACATTTTTTTAAAATAATTAAAAGGTGATTTTATGGTAATAGGCAGGTTGCATTCAATTGAAACAATGGGGCTTGTTGACGGACCAGGCATAAGAACAATTTTCTTTTTACAAGGTTGTCCTCTTAGATGTCTTTACTGTCATAACCCAGATACTCAAGCGTTGCAAGGCGGTACGGAGATAACGCCTGATTTTGTGCTGTCTAAAGCCAAAAGATATAAGACATATTATAGAGATAATGGAGGAATAACTTTTTCAGGTGGAGAGCCTCTTTTACAAGGCGAATTTCTGGCTGAAACTCTAAAATTATTAAAAGAGAATGGTTATAACACTTGTATTGACACAAGTGGTTATGGAAATGAAAAATATTTTAAAGAAATTTTAGAAAATACTGATACAATTCTTTTGGATGTAAAAAGTTTTTCAAACCAAGGCTATATAGAAATGGTAAAACAAAAAATGGATGGTTTCTATAAATTTCTAGAATATGTAGAAAAATATTTTAAAGGAAAAATTTGGTTTAGACATGTTATGGTTCCAGGTTTTACAGATAATAAGGAATCAATGGATAAGCTTATTGAAATAATCAAACCTTATCGAGATAAAATAGAAAGAGTAGAAATTTTGCCATACCATGTAATGGGTGTTGCAAAGTATAAAGAAATTGGAAGAGATTACAAACTAAAGGGTGTGCCAGCAATGAATAAGGAAAAAGCTGTTATGCTTGAAAGTTATGTAAGACATAAATTAAATTTTAACTAAGTCATCATTTTTGATGACTTTTTTTATTGTGAAATAACAAGGTTCCTGGGAACCCACTCGATGCAAAGCATCGTAGAAGGCTGGGGTTCTCATGTCTATGAATATTTATACAACATTTGATTAATTTTTATGTAAAATATATTAAAATATGTTGAAAAATTCTTAATTTTATGTTATAATAAGGTGAATTTTTATTATACATTTTTAGGAGGAATGAAAATTGGATATGCAGGCTGGGGGCAAAAGAGCTGAAGGAAAGATTCTAATGGTTATTAATTGGATCCTTTTTGCTATTTTGTCATTTTTTACGATTACAGATTTATTTATTATGTTTAAGTATAATCTGTTAAATTTCAAAAAAATTAATTATATTATTTTAGCTTTTATGGCAATTATTTTAATTTTATTATTGGTGTTAAATATAATTCGTAAAGGAAAAATATTTACTACTATTATTTCAACATTCTTTATAATAGTTACATTATTTGCATTTAATTATATGAATAAAGGACTTAACTTGTTTAATAAATTAAATGAAAATGCTAAAGTAACTGAAAATACTATGGTTGTCTTGGTTCGTGCAGATAGTGATATGAATAGTATTAACGATGTTAAAGGTAAAGTTCTTGCACCAACTGAGTTGGATAAAGAAAATATTGATAAACTAGTTAAAGAAGTTGAAGAAAAAGCAAATGTAAAGTTAAATATTCAAGATACTAAATCATATTTACAAGCATATGAAGATTTGATTTCAGGGAAATCTCAAGTTATGGTGTTAAATGCAGCTCATGGAGATTTAATAGCAAATGCTTATCCTGATTATCTTGATAAGGTAAAAAAAATATATGAATACAAAATTGTTGAAGAAGTAAAAGAAGAAAAAAAAGATAAAGAAGTTACAGGAAAAGATAGCTTCAATATATATGTAAGTGGTATAGATACTTATGGTCCAATAACTACAGTATCAAGAAGTGATGTAAATGTTCTTATTACAGTTAATAAAAAGACACATAAGATTGTTTTAACTACGACACCTAGGGATGCTTATGTAAAAATTGCTGGTGGTGGAAACAATCAATACGACAAATTGACTCACTCAGGAATTTATGGAGTAAAGGCTTCAGTTAAAACTTTAGAAAATTTATATGGAATAAATATTGAACATTATGCTAGAGTTAATTTCACAACTTTTATGAAATTAATTGACTTAGTTGGCGGAATTGATGTATATAATGACCAAGATTTTGTTTCTAGAATAGGAAATTATCACTTCCCAGTAGGGACTGTTCATCTAAATTCTGAAAAAGCATTAGGCTTTGTTCGTGAAAGATATAATCTTGCAGATGGGGATAGAGATAGAGGTAAGAATCACGAAAAAGTTATAGCTGCAATAATAAAGAAAATGACTTCAAAGGCAGCCTTAAGTAATTTTAGTTCAATTTTGGATGAGCTTTCTTCTTCAGTTCAAACTGACATGCCGGTTAGTGAAATTATGGAATTGGTAAATCAACAAATCGATTCAGGAGAAGACTTCAAAATAGAATCTCAAGCGCTTAATGGAGTTGGAAAGACAGGTTTACCATCCTATGCAATGCCAGGATATAAACTTTATATGATGGAAGTTGATAAACAAAGTTTAGAAAACTGTAAAAGTAAAATACAAAGTGTATTACAAGGAAAATAAATATTGAGAGGGAATTATGGAAAAATCATTTGTAGAAATTGATATTGATTTTGGTAAAGTGTTCAGCCAAGTTTTTCAAAAGAGATTTATAATTTTAATAACATCTTGTGCTGTTGCTCTTATGACAATCATATATCTTGGAATTATCACACCTGCTGAATATCGTATAACTTCAAAGATATATATTGTAGAAAAAGAAAATATAACAAATTATTCGAATCTTCAATACCTAAGTAGAGAAGTTAGAGAATATATGAAATCTGAAGGAATGTTAAAAGAAGTTATCGAACAAAATCAAGATAAAAAAATTGATCTTGAAGATTTAAAAGTAAAACTTCTATTATCTTCAAACGGTGGCAGAATTATTACTGCTACAATAAGAGGTACAAATGTACAAGAAATGAAAGAAATAATGGATTCCTTCATAAAAATATCTTCAAAAAAAGTTGTTTCAGACTTAAAGATATCAGAAGTAAGAGTTTTAGAAGAAAGTAGCGAACCAAAAAAAGTTGAAAGACATATTATAAAAAAATCACTTATGTACTTTTTTGCTACTGCAATAGGTTTTGTTTTGATAGAATTATTAATTAGACTTTTTGATAATAAAATCTATTCAAGAGATGACTTGAAAAATGATATTTTAGATACAGAACTTTTAGGTATTATTCCTAAGGACAATTTGTAATAAGGAGAGCGAAAATATGAAAAAGAGAATATCTACTAAAAATGTAATAAATACAACAGTAGAAGATTATTACAATACTATTAGGACTAATATCATTTTAAAAAATAAGAATTTTAAGACTATAGTTGCAACATCAATAAAACAAAGTAATACAAAAAGTAAAAATGCTCTTAATATTGCATTTTCATTTGCTAAATTGGGGATAAGAGTACTTTACGTAGATTGCGACTTTAGAAAATTAAATAAGGATAGACTTTTTAAATTTAAAGAAAATCTTGTTGGATTAAGAAACTTTTTAGAATATAAAACAGATTTTTATGATATTGTATTCCAAACAGAATTGGATAACTTTGATGTTATTTTAGCTGGAGATTCTACAAAGAATCCTCTTGATTTATTACAAAATGATAGAATTAATTTATTTTTTGAATATATTAATTCAGAATACGACTTAGTAATTATTGATGTTCCGGACTTAAACTCAAGTATTGATGCATCATTAATTGCAAGAAAATGTGATTCAAGTATTTTATTTGTTGAATCTGGAAAATCAAATAAGGAAGAAATATTACATTCTAAATCAAAATTGGAGAATATAGGGGTTGATGTCTTAGGAATTATTTTAAATCAAGTACAAATAAAGACTAAGCATTAAGATAGGAGCATTTATTTATTTACGGATAGGAGATATTTATTAAAATGGGAAATGAAACTGACATAGTTTTTGATAGGAGAATATGGCTGAGTTCCCCTACTATGCATGGATTAGAATTGGATTATATGAAAGAGGCTTATGACACGAACTGGATGTCAACTATCGGAGAAAATATCGATCAAATAGAAAAAATTATCACTGACAAACTAAATTGTAAATTTGCAGTTGCTCTTTCTTCCGGAACTGCAGCTTTGCATTTGGCTATTAAGAGTGCTGGAATAAAAAAAGGGGATAAAGTTTTTTGCTCAGATATGACTTTTAGTGCAACGGTAAATCCAGTTGTTTATGAAGGTGGCGAACCTATTTTCATAGATACTGAGTATGATACTTGGAATATGGATCCAGTGGCTCTTGAAAAGGCATTTGAACTTTATCCTGATGTCAAATGTGTTATTTTAGTACATCTATATGGAGTTCCTGCAAAATTAGATGAGATAAAGTCTATATGTAAGAAGCATAATGCGATATTAATTGAAGATTCTGCAGAAGCTTTAGGAGCTACATATAAAGGAAAACCTATAGGAACAGAAAACAACTTTAATATTTTGTCTTTTAATGGAAACAAGATAATAACAGGAACTTCAGGTGGTATGTTTTTAACTAATGACGAAAAGTTGGCAAATAAAGTTAAAAAATGGTCTACACAATCAAGAGAGGATACTATTTGGTATCAACATCATGAAATTGGTTATAATTACAGAATGAGTAATGTTGTCGCTGGTGTTGTAAGAGGTCAACTGCCTTATTTGGAAGAACATATAGCACAAAAAACTGAAATATATAAAAGGTACAAAGAGGGACTTAAAAGATTACCTTTAAAGATGAATCCATTTGATAAAGAAAAATCAGTTCCTAATTTTTGGCTATCTTGTATAATCATTGACAAAGAAGCTATGTGCGAACAAAATATTGGAGACCTTGAGGCAGATTATGTTAAGAAAAGTGGAAAGAGTTGTCCAATTGAAATTTTGAATACTTTAAGAACATATGTTGTTGAAAGCAGACCTATTTGGAAACCAATGCATATGCAACCTATATATAAAGACAATATTTTTATTACTAAAAATGGATTGTATGATGGAAATATTGATGTTAGTAGAGATATTTTCCATAGAGGACTTTGTTTACCAAGCGATAATAAGATGACAAAAGAAGAACAAGATAAAATTATTAAAATTATTAGAAATTGTTTCAAATAAAGGGATGTATAACTTTGGATAGGAAAAGAAAAACAAAAGTTTATGAAAATTTCATAAAAAGATTATTAGATATTATTCTTTCATTTTTTGCAATAATAATTTTTTCTCCAATTTTAATTATCGTGGCTATTTTAGTTCGAATTAAACTTGGAAGTCCAGTAATTTTTACACAAAATAGACCTGGAAAAAACGGAAAAATATTTAAACTTTACAAATTCAGAACTATGAAAGATTTAAAAGATGAAAATGGCGAATGGCTTCCTGATTCTGAAAGATTAACTACTTTTGGAAAAAGACTTAGAGCCACATCTTTAGACGAATTGCCTGAATTATTTAATATTCTAAAAGGAGATATGGCAATAATAGGTCCAAGACCTCTTTTAGAAGAATATATTCCCTATTACACAGAAAAAGAAATGCATAGACATGATGTAAGACCGGGACTTAGTGGATTGGCTCAAATTAATGGTAGGAATGCATCTTCTTGGGAAGAAACTTTAGGTTATGATATAGATTATGTGAATAATATTAGTTTTACTGGAGATTTGAGTATTGTATTTCAAACTATTGGTAAAGTTGTAAAAAAATCAGATATTATTCAAGGTTCTGATAATAAAATTGGACGTTTTGATGACTATAGAAAATCAATGTAAATAAGCAAAATTGGAGAGATTTATGGGCAAAAAATTATTAATATTAGGTAGTGATTTTAGTACCGTTCACTTAGTTGAAGAAGCCAAGAAAATGGGTGTCTATGTAATAGTTACAGACTTGATGACAACTTCTCCAACAAAGGAAATAGCAGATGAAGCGTGGAATATTAGCACTACTGATATTGAAATTTTGATAAAAAAAATAAAAGAAGAAAATATAGACGGAATTCTAGCTGGAGCTAGTGAATTTAACATTGAAAATTGTAGAGAAATCTGTAAAAGACTAGACTTGCCTTTATACTGTTCAAGCGATAATGCTTGGGAAGTTTCAAGAAATAAAAGGAAATTTAAAGACTTGTGCTTGAAACATGGTGTTAGAGTTGCGGAAGATTATCATCTTACTGATGAATTATCTGAAGAGAGCTTAAAAAATATTAAATATCCCGTAGTAGTAAAGCCTGTAGATAAAAGTGGGAATAGAGGTATGAGCTACTGCAATAATAAAGAAGAATTGATTAAAGGATATAAAAAAGCCAGAGCAATATCAGATAATGAAAATATAATTGTGGAAAGACAATTAAAAGGTGGAGAATATACAAGTTATTATGTAATAGCTGATGGCGAGATTGTACTTTCATATTATACATCTATGCACCACGAACCGGGAATGGCAGAAAATTTATATTCAATAGAATATATAGCTTCTTGCCACTTAAAACAATATTTAGAAGAGGTAAATGAACCTCTTATTAAAGTTTTTAAAGATGCAGGTTGTAAAAATGGAATAGCATGGTCTGAATTGATGTATGATAATGATGGACATTTTTATGCCCTTGAAATGGGACATAGATTTGCAGGCCCAGGCATTTATGCAGTTCATGAAAAAATTTCAGGTTTTAATACTTATAAATGGATGATAGAATTTGCTTTAGGCAAGGAACATAAAAAATCTGATCTTCCTAAGCCTTTAGACAGTGCTTATATTAAATGTGCTGGAGCTTATGACTTATTTACCACTCATGAAGCAGTCGTAGATAAAATGGAAGGCCTTGATGAAGTTTTGAAATTAAAAAATGTTGTAATTGATATGCCTAAAAGACAAGGTGACTCCGTAAGAAAGAATGTAAATATGGGAATTGTCAAAATTTATGGCAAAGATTGTGAAGAAATGTGTGATACTATAAAAAAAGTAAATGAATTATTAACAGTTACTGATGAAGCTGGAGAGAATATATACATTCACTACACAGATTTTGAAACTTTAAGAAAAGAGTACAAAGAAGGACTTAGACAATTTGCAGTTATAGATAAGGAATAATATGAAAAAATATAAAACTTGTATTCATAGATTGGGAGATTATAATTCTAATTTTATTTATATGAAAAGAGAGGATTTAATCCCTTTTTCATTTGGAGGAAATAAAGCGAGAAAAGCTAAATATTTTTTTGATGAAATTGATAGAGGAAATTTTGACTCTGTTGTAACCTATGGAAGTGGAAGCTCTAATCATTGCAGAATAATTTCAAATATGGCAAAACAAAGAGGATTGGAATGTTACATAATCAGTCCTAAAGAAGCATTTGAAGAGACTTTCAATCAAAGTATGATGAATTTATTTGATGCTAAAATTCAAGTTGTTTCTGTAGATGAAGTATCTGATACAATAGAGAAAACATTAGAATCCTTAAAAAATTCTGGTAAGAAACCTTATTTTATTCAAGGTGGTGGACATGGAAACTTGGGAACAAGAGCCTATGTAGATTGCTATGAAGAAATAAAAGAATATGAAAAAGAAAACGGAATTATTTTTGATTATATATTCTTTGCATCAGGAACTGGAACAACTCAGGCAGGTCTTGTTTGTGGGAAACTGATTAATGAAGACAATAAAAAAATTGTAGGAATTAGCATTGCAAGAAAAAATCCTAGAGGAAGAGATATTGTATTATCAAGTATTTATGAATATTTTAGTGAAAGAAATATAGAAAAAGATTCAAGCTTAATAGAAGAGTCAACAATATTTATTGATGACTATGTAGGAAATGGATATGGAAATATGAATGATGATATTTCTAAGACCATAGAAAATATGATTTTGAACTATGGGATTCCTATGGATTCAACTTATACTGCAAAGGCATATAATGGAATGGAAAATTATATTGAAAAAAATAATATTTCAGGTAAAAATATACTTTTTATTCATACTGGTGGAACACCGCTGTTTTTTGATTATTTAAGAAATAAAAATATATAATTTATTGGAGAAATTATGGAAGTTAATGTTTTAGTCTTGAGTTCAGGCACAAGAAATAAGATAATTGAATATTTTAAAGAAAATCTTGTAGATGAAAATGGAAATAGAATGGGAAAAGTAATCGCAACAGATATGAGCAATTTAGCTCCTTCTATTTATGAAGCCGATAAATTTTATATTGTTCCTGGAATTTTTTCGGATGGATATATTGAAAGAATTTTAGAAATATGTAAAAAAGAAAATATTTCTGGAGTTTTAAGTTTAATAGACCCAGAACTTTCTTTATTAGCTAAAAACGAAGAAAAGTTTAAGGAATTAGGAGTTAAAATAGTAGGTTCACCTTATGAATTATGTGAAATGAGCTTAGATAAAATTAGAATGTTTAATTGGTTGACTGAAAATGAATATAAAACAGCTAAAAGCTATGACAATAGAGAAGATTTTATAAAGGATTATGAAAATAAGACTATAGACTTTCCTGTTTTTGTAAAACCCATTAAGGGAAGTGCGTCAGTTGCAATAAATAAAGTTGAAAATATGGAAACTTTGGATTTATTATTTAAAAATTCTGACAATTTAATGATTCAAGAATTTTTAAAAGGACAAGAATTTGGAGTTGATGTCTATATAGATTTAATAAGTGGAGAAATTTGTTCGATTTTTGCAAAGAAAAAATTGCTTATGAGAGCAGGTGAAACCGATAAGTCAGTATCTTTTAAAGACGAAAAACTATTTGCTTTAGTTAAGGATTTCGTAAAATCTGCAGGATATAGAGGACAAATAGATATAGATATTTTTGAAATTGATGGAGAATATTACATTTCAGAAGTTAATCCAAGATTTGGCGGCGGTTATCCTCATGCCTATGAAAGTGGATGTAATCATATGAAGATGATTATTTCTAACTTAAAGGGAATAAAAAATGAAGTTGAAATTGGAAACTATGACGAAAATATATATATGATGAAATATAATGAAGTAAAAATCATTAGATAAGGAGAATTTCTGTGAGAAGTGGAGTAAGAAAAAAAATAGATGATTTTAATTTTTTTATGGAATCAACTTTTAGAAAACATAAAGCCAGAAAGTCTGCAAAATTAAGATTAAAAAGGATGAATGGAGGATATGACTGTACAGAAGACTATAAAAAAATAGTCATACCTTATTGGGAAAAGTACGGGCTAAAACCTGCTAAGATGTGGTATCAAATCTTTTGGGATAGAAGTCATGATTTAGATCCAAGATACATACCTGATGATTTGTTTTATGGAGTTATAGTTCCGTATTTCAGTAATCCTCAATTTAGAAGATTTGGAGAAGATAAATGTCTTCATTCAGTTTGGTTTAGAGATATAAAAAGACCAAGAACAATTATAATGAATATAGCAAGTGTCTATTATGATGCTGATTTTAATCCGATAACTAAAGAAGAAGCGGTGGATATTTGCTTAAAAGAAAATAAATTTATGTTAAAACCATCTATAGATAGTGGTGAAGGAAGACTTATAACTTTCTTTGATGAAAATAATATAAAAAAAGAAATTATTTCACAAGCTTTTGATGACCTTAAAGCAAATTTTATTGCTCAAGATTTTGTAAAACAACATGCTCTTTTAAATGAATTAAATGAATCATCTCTAAATACAGTTAGAGTAATTTCATTTTTCTTTAAAGGTAAAGTTCATATACTCTCATCTATTTTGAGAATTGGAGCAAAAGGAGCTAGAGTTGATAATATCGGAGCAGGTGGATATGCTTGTGTAATTAATCCTGACGGAACACTTCAAGAAAAGGGAGTGAATAGAAAAGCTGAATGGATTGAAAAAACTGATGAAGGAATTGAATTTAAGGGTAGATTTGTACCTTCATTTGATAAAGTTATAGAAATAGTTAAAAATGAACATAGAAAATTAGCTCATTTTAAATTGATTGGTTGGGACTTTAGCATTGATGAAAGTGGAGATCCAGTTTTCATTGAATACAATGTTACACCAGGAGCTAATCAAATAACTTTTGGTCCTACATTTGGAGATTTAACAGATGAAGTATTAGAAGAAGTTTTTATAACAAAAACTTTACAATATAGTCAAAATTAGGAGGAATTTATGAAAGTAGCTGTTGTAGGTGCTGGCAATGGAGGCTGTGCAGTTGCAGGAGATATGGCATATAGAGGACTGGATGTTACACTAATAAAGACATCTAATTCTATACATGATGACAATTTTAATTATCTTGAAAAAAATAATGGGAAAATGACTCTAATAGACTTTGGAGATGACGGTTGTATGAATCCTGATGAACAGGAAAAGGTAGAAAAAGTGGGTTGCATTTCCAAAGTTACAAGAGATTTGTCTGAAATTTCAAAAATGGATATAGTTTTAATCTATGTTCAAACTAATTATCATGAAGAGGTCATAAAAAGAATAGCTGAATATATAGTTGACGGACAAATCATTCTAATAAATCCTGGATATTTTTCAACAGCATATCTTTTAAAATATTGCAAAAAAGATATTACAATAGTTGAAGCACAAAGCTCTTTTATTGACGGAAGAATAATTGAAAACGGGAAATTTAGAGTTGGTTTTAGAAATGTAAGAAATCCACTTGGAGTATATCCTGTGAAAAATTTAGAATATGCCAAAGAAAAATTGGAAAAATTAGGATTTCCTTTCTACTATTTAAAAAATGTAGCAGAAGCTGGATTACATAATCCTAATATGATAGTACATACTATCGGCTCCGTCTTAAGTATTCCAATGATTGACTCTATGAAAGAGAATTTCTGTATGTATCATTATGCCTTTACAGAACATGTTTGGAACATTTTGGAAGCTTTGGATGATGAAAAGATGAATATTCTAGAAAAATTAGGGTTAGAAAGATTGTCCTATGTTAAAGCCTGTAAATTTAGAAATTCACTAGATGACAGTCAAGACGCAAAAGAAGTTTTCTTTGCTTATGCTTCTATGCCTACAAGAGCAAAGGCTCCGACAAATGTTAATTCTAGATATATAACTGAAGATGTTCCTCAAGGCTTGGTAATGTTAGAATCTTTAGGAAAATCTTTAGGAATAAAAACTCCGATAGCAACTTCTTTAATAGAAATTGCAAGTTCAGCTTTAGGTGTGGATATGAGAGCAAATGGAAGAACACCAGAAAGACTTGGAGAAGAAAATATTAAAAAAATATTAAATGATTGTTTATAAAAATTTTTAAAAATGAAAGTGAGTAGAAATGAGCTCCAGATATTTTATGATTTTAAGAACTCTTTTTATAAAATCACCAATGAAGAGAGTTGAATATTTGAAAAAACATAATGTTTTTAGAAAATGTGGAAATAGAGTGATGATAAATTCAAGAAAAATACCATTGTATCCAAATTTAATTAGCATTGGAAATAATGTTTGGATTGCTTCAGGAGTTAATTTTGTTACTCATGATGTAATACATTATATGTTAAATGGACTTGGCAGAGGACAATTTACTGAAAAAGTAGGTTGTATAGATATAGGAGATAATGTATTTATCGGTTCTAATTCACAGATTATGTATGATGTAAAAATTGGAAATAATGTTGTAATAGCAGCAGGAAGTTGTGTTACTAAAGATATTCCAGATAATTCTGTTGTTGGAGGAGTACCTGCTAAAGTAATAGGAGATTTTGAATCCTTAGTTAAAAAACGTGCAGAATTTAAGCTAGAACATGAATTCAACAAGTCGAAACAAGAAATTTCTAAAGAATGTGAAGATGAAATTTGGGAACAATTTTATAAAATAAAAAATAAGTAAGGTATTGGGAAAAATTATGGAAAGAGAAAGTTTATTTAGTAAAATATCAAGATTTAATAGAGATATAACATCTAATTTACCAGAGGATATATCATTTTTTAAGAAGATAAGAGTTTTCTTTGATTTTGTTGTAGAATGGAAATTTCATGGAGTATATTTGCTCGACTATATTCAATATGGCTTTTATTGGAAGACAAAACCAGAAAGAAGAAAATATTTTGTTCATGGAAGATTAATAGAGATGATGCAAAGAGCAAATAATCCAGAACATAGATATATTTTTGACCAAAAACCTGAATTTGATAAGAAGTTTGCTGATTTTTTACAAAGAGATTGGATAGATACAAAAGATGCAAACTTATCAGACTTTATTAAATTTTTAGATGGTAAGGATACATTTTTTGCAAAAGACCCTTGTGGAATGTTTGGTTTAGGAGTAAAGAAAGTTTCTGTTAGCGAGATAGAAGATGTAGAAAAATACTTTGAGGAGTATAAAAAACAAAATATTCTTTGCGAAGAATCTTTAAATCAATGCAAGGAAATGTCTGATTTTAATGATACTTCTATAAATAGTATAAGAGTAGTTTCTTTTGTTAGAGCTAATGGTGAAGTTGAAATAATTGGTGCATTACTAAGAATTGGGAGGAAAGGTAAAATAGCGGATAATTTTCATCATATGGGAATTGCTTCTTATGTAGATCCAAAAACTGGAATAGTTTGTACTAAAGGTTTAGATAAAAATAATGATTGGCATATCTTCCATCCAGATTCAAATACTCAAATAGTAGGCTTCAAAGTTCCAATTTGGAATGATGTTGTAGATACGATTAAAAGGGCTGCAAAAGTAGTTCCTGATATGAGATATATAGGTTGGGATGTTGTAATAACTAAGGATTATAAAGTAGAATTAGTTGAAGGGAATCCTGGTGCTGACCCAGATGCCGAACAAATTACTACTAAAGAGGGAAGATGGCCTTATTATAAACAATATTTGGATGAATTATAATTCGGAGGAATGTTATGATAAGTTTTGTTAACGATTATAGCAATGGGGCTTGTCCCGAAATTTTAGAAGTAATGATTAATAATAATTTTGAAAATAACAATCCTTATGGAAGAGATTATCATACTGAAAATGCTATAAAGTTGATTAGAGAAAAAATAAAAAATGAAAATGCCTATGTTCGTATTTTTTCTGGCGGAACTCAAACTAATTTGGTAGCAATTTGTGCTTTTTTACGTCCTCATGAAGCTGTTATAGCTGTAAAGACAGGACATATATGTGTTCATGAAACTGGTTCCATAGAAGCAACAGGACACAAGTGTATTGAAGTTGCAGGAAAAGATGGGAAAGTAACAGTTGAAGATATTGAAAAAGCTTGTGGAGAGCAAAATTGGGACCATGCAGGAATACTAATTGTAAAACCTAAATTAGTTTACATAAGTCAAACGACTGAGGTAGGAACAGTTTATACAAAAGAAGAGCTTTATAATTTAAGAAAAGCTTGTGATAAACATAATTTGTACTTATATTGTGATGGGGCAAGACTTGCAAGTGCTCTTGATTGCTCTGATGTTACTTATGAGTTACTTGCTAAATTATGCGATTCTTTTTATATAGGTGGAACAAAAAATGGTGCTTTATTTGGTGAAGCACTTGTAATAATTAATGATAGGTTAAAAGAAGATTTTGGATATATCGCAAAGCAAAGAGGTGGAGTTTTAGCCAAAGGTTGGTTATTAGGATTGCAATTTGAAAGACTAATGGAAGGTGACCTTTATAAGAATATTGGTGCTTATTCTAATAGATTAGCTATTAAATTAAAAAAGGGGATTTTAGATTTAGGTTTGAAATCAAGAATTGAAAGTCCGTCTAACCAACAATTTTTTGTATTTCCTAATAAAATATTAGCTAAATTAAAAGATAAATTTGATTGGGAAATAATTGAGAAGATAGATTCAGAACATACTGAGATAAGATTAGTAACAAGTTGGTCTACAAAAGAAGAAGAAGTAGAACTATTTTTACAGGAGTTAAAAAATGCTTTTAAGTATTAGAGAAAGAAGATTACATTTTTCAATAACTAAAGAGAATTTTCCTAAATTATTGGTATTTTTATGGTTACTTAGCGACTTTTTTCTTACAGCAGCTAGATTTTTTCTTCATAGATTGAATATTGAAGGAAATCCTAGAGAAATTGTATTATTCGCAGTAGCTTCTTTTCCAATACTTTTATTAATAAGATATTATAGAGAAGATAAAGAGATATTAAAAGATAGTAAATTATTTTTCCTAATTTATATTTTTTCTGCATTGAGTTTTCTAATTAATTATGTATTTTTTCCTCAATATAGATATTTCTATTTTAGAAAAGAATATGGATTGTTAAGAGTTTTTAGACCGGATTCAGCTATTTATGCACTTTTGTTTTTTTCCATTTTAGATGATCCTAAAGATTTTTATAAAATAATTAAAAATTTTTCATATCTAAATTTCTTAAAGATATTCATTTCAGTTTATATTCCAAGACTTATTCGTGGATATTGGGTTGACGTAAACCATGTGGGAGCAAAGGTAACAAGATTATACAGTTTGAGTTTTGGATATACTCTGATTTTTCCTACAATAGTTTTTCTTTACGTTTATATGAAAGAAAAAAAACCAAAAGACTTGCTTTTAAGCATACTTTGTATAGGAATGATATTTTTTCAAGGCTCAAGAGGTGCATTGTTTTTGCCAATATTATTTTTAATTTTTATGGCTATTTCTAATTCAATACATCTTGATAATAAAAGAAAAAGTTTGAAAAAAATAACTATAATAATTGGAGTTTTAGGACTTATATTTTTATTTAAAAATGAAATTTATGATTTTCTTATAAATACTTTCCAAAATCTTGGTTTGAAAACTAGAACTATAACAAAACTACTTGAATCAAGCATCACGGACGATAGTGGTAGAAATGAAATTTGGACATTAGTTAGAAAAGCAATAAAAGATAACTGGGTATTTGGTTATGGTGCATATGGAGATAGACCTTTTGTATTTCCTGAACATTTTGTAGGATATTCACATAATATAGTCTTAGAAATGGTATGTAGTTTTGGATTAGTTGGAGTAGGTATTCTTACATTTTTGTTAATTCAGACAATAAAGATGTTTTTATGTAAAGATAGACTTTGGAGAGAACTCTATATAGTATTCTTTACAGTTTCTTGCCAATTATTCTTATCTTTATCTTTCTGGTATGTAACAGAGTTTTGGATTATGATAGCTATTTTATATAAGTATTATAGAAACAATAAAAGGATGGAAGTATGTCAAAGGTTAAAGGAAATGTAGTTTTAAAATCAGGAATATGGTATACGATAAGCAATTTTCTTTTTAGATCGATTGCATTTATTACTGCACCAATTTTTTCCAGAGTTTTGAGCAAAGATGATTATGGGCAATATAATAATATTGCGAGTTGGGTAGCTGTAATGTCTATCCTTTTTGCATGTGATATACATTCTTCTATAATTAGAGCAAAACTTGATTACGAAGAGGATTTGCCTAGTTATTCTTTTTCAGCTCTAGTTTTATCGAATATAATAACAATTTCTTTTTATATAGTTTTTTTGATTTTTGGTAATCAGATAAGTGCTTTTACAGGAATAGATAAAAAATATTTCCATATAATATTCTTATTTATTCTTTTTCAAGAGGCATTTTATAATTTCATAACAACTGAAAGAGCTTTTTATAGATATAAGGCATTTTCATTATTAACGGGTTTAATTGTAGTATCTACAAGTTTACTTTCCGTTTTCTTAGTTGTTCTTTGTAATAATAAATTAGATGGAAGAGTTTATGGTCAATACATTCCTTATGTAGTCATTGGACTATTTATGTATATTCTAATTGTTAAAAGAGGGAAGATTATAAAAAAATCGTATCTTAAATATGCTTTATTTTTTAGTTTACCTCTAGTGCCACATCAATTATCTTTGATTGTATTAGGTTCTTCTGATAGGATTATGCTTACCAAAATGGCAGGGACAGAGCATACTGCAATTTACAGTGTTGCTTATATAATTACTGTAATAATTTATGCTCTATTGGATTCAATGAACAAGGCATGGGCTCCTTGGGTTCTCGATAATTTAAAACAAGGTAATAAAAGATTAATAAAAAAATATTCAACTAAATATTTTGGACTGTTCTTTGTAATGATTGTTGGAATACTATTAGTTGCCCCTGAAGTTATGTTATTTTTAGGTGGAAAAAAGTATATTGAAGGTGTTGGTGTTTTACCACCTTTGATTATTGGTTGTTTATTCCAATTCGCATATACAATGTTTGTTCAAGTAGAATTTTTTGAAAAGAAAATGAAAGTTGTTGCAATGGGAACTACAGTTGCAGCAATTGTTAATATTGTTTTGAATTATATTTTTATAGGAAAGTATGGATATATAGCAGCAGGATATACAACTTTAGCAGGATATGTTGTACTATTTTTAATTCATTACAATACTATATGTAAATTGGGATATAAGAAGCTTTTTGATTTAAAGACAATTCTTACTTGTCTAGTAATTTCTTTTCCAATGATTTTAATTTTTGAGTTGATTTACAAAAATAATATCATTAGATATATTTTATTTGTTATATATATGATTTTATTTATATATATTCTATTCATAAACAAGAAGAGAATCAAGAAATTGTTGAGGGGATAAATATCTTTAAATTACAAAATTTGTACTGCACCTAAAATCATGAATTTTAAAAAAAGGGTGCAGTTTTTATATACTTGATTTTAAGTTATTTTAAGGTTATACTGTTATAGTATATAAAAAAAGTATAGAAAAAATACGGGGTGTTTTTATGAGGATTTTAATTTGTGAAGATGAGATTGATTTAGCAGATGGTCTTTGTGCTATTCTAAAAGGTAATAAGTATTCTGTTGATGTCGTTTATGACGGAGAAGAAGCACTTACTTATTTGGAAGCGGAAAACTATGATGCTGTTGTTTTAGATATTATGATGCCGAAAGTTGATGGTATTACTGTTTTAAAAACTATAAGAGAAAATGGAAATAGTATTCCAGTTATTATGCTTACTGCAAAGTCTGAACTTGACGATAAGATTGTGGGACTTGATAGTGGAGCAGACGACTATTTAACTAAGCCTTTTGAAGTTAAGGAATTGCTCGCTAGACTTAGAGCTATAACTAGAAGAAAAGAAAATGTAACAGACAATGTTTTGACTTTTGGAAATATTACTTTAAACAGAACTACTTTTGAATTGTCATCAGAAAAGGGCAATTACAAACTTACAAACAAAGAATTTCAAATGCTTGAAATGTTAATGTCAACACCTTCAAATATCATTTCAGCTGATACATTTATGGATAAAATATGGGGTTATGATACAGATTCTGATATAAGTGTCGTTTGGGTTTATATTTCATATCTTAGAAAGAAACTTGCAAAACTAGATGCAGATGTTGAGATAAAAGTAACTAGAAATGTTGGTTACTCTTTGGAGGCTATAAATGGAAAGTAAACTTAGAAAAAAGTTTATCTATTTTTCAGTTGGAATTATCTCCATTGTAATTTTGGCAATTATGGCTTTTGTAAATGTTGCTAACTTCTATAATCTTAAACATAGTTCAGATGAACTACTAAAAACATTAATTGAAAATAATGGAGTTATGCCAAGTTTTGCAGTAGTTAATGAAAATGCTGATGAAAAAAAGACATTATATCTTAAGAACTTTTCTAACAGATTTTTTACAGTTAGAACAGATAATCAAAAAAATATTGTAACGGTTAATACAGATGATGTTTTTTTTACAAGTGCTTCCGATGCTGTTGATTATGCAAAAGAAGTTTTGGCTAAAGGAAAACATAGTGGCTATTACAAGGGTTTTAAATATATGGTTGAAAATACGGATAAGGGAAAGTTGATTGCCTTTGTAGATGTTGTAAAAGATTTTGATGTCTTTTATTCAAATCTTGGAAATAGTGTTATTATAAGCCTTTTAGTTTTAGGACTTGTTACATTCTTTTCATATGTTTTATCAAAAAAAGCTGTTGCACCTATGGTTCAAGCATATGAAAAGCAAAATGCTTTTATCACAGATGCAAGCCACGAGTTAAAAACACCACTTGCTATAATAAAGACAAGTGCAGATGTGCTTGAAATGGAAGGTGGGGAGAGTAAGTGGACAGGAAATATTCATAAGCAGGTAAATAGATTAAATGGACTTATCGGTAATTTGATTTCACTTACTAAACTTGAAGAATCCGATGACTTAGATAAATTAGATTTTTCTTTTTCAGATGTGCTTAATGATTGTATTACAGATGTTAAAGACTATGCTTTAAGTTTGGATAAAAATATAGTCACAGATATTGAAGATGGAATTTCTTTTAAAGGGAATGAAAAATTAATTAGACAGGTTATAGGAATTTTGCTTGATAATGCTATTAAATATGCAAAAGAAAATAGTGATATAAATGTAAGATTAACAAAGCAAAATAAAAAAATAGTATTTACTGTAGAAAATGAAGCAGACAATTTAGAAATTAAAAATTATAATGTCCTATTTGAAAGATTTTACAGAGCAGATAGTTCAAGAAACAGTAAAACTGGCGGATATGGAATTGGGCTTTCTATCGCTCAATCAATTGTTTTAAAACATAAGGGGAAAATTTCTGCTGATAGTTTTGATGGAGAAAAAATTGTTTTTATAGTTAAATTATAAAAAATTGAATAATATAGATTAGAGCTGTTATTAAATTAATAGCTCTTTTTTGTGTTTTTTTATATATAAATTTAAATAATTTTTAAAGTTTTTTTTAAATTTTTTAATACTTTTTGAAGATGATTTACGATTCACGTTCAGCTATTAAACTAAGATTTCTCTCTATACGTCATTTTGACTGTAGCGAAGCGGAATATGGAAATCTCATTTTTTTATTAAAGTATAGTCAACTACAATCATTACATATATAATCACTGGGCTTTATGAGATCTCTCGACTGCGCTCGAGATGACGTGTTAGGGGTGTTTCTCTTCAAAGTGATAAGACGTGAAATATTTTGTTTTCTATGCAATTTTTAAAATAATTTTTGAAATTTGTTTGCTCTTAACGTCTAGCTCTTAATCGAAGATTTCTCCAAATACGTCATTTCGACTGTAGCGAAGCGGAATGGAGAAATCTCATTTGATTGTTTACTTGTAAACAATCAACAGTAGGTCTGATGCAAAGATTGTCCAAATCTTTGATTTGAGTACAATCGACTGTAGAGATCTCACACTTTTGCTTGTAAGCAAGCAAAAGTGAAATGTATCGTAGATACATTAATTATTGGAGTCTAATTTTTATAATTTACTGCTTTCATTAAGCTTTTTTACTCAAAAATATCTTTTAAAATAAAAATATATTTAAGGTTAATCAAAGGTTACTTTTGTAAAATGTAATTACAAAATATGAATAAGAATTTAATTGTGTTGAAATAGTATTAAGGAGGACATATGAAGGCTAATAAATTGGTAGTTGAATTATTCAGTTTGGCTATATTGTCTGGTTGTTTGGTAGCTTGTAGTAAACCTACAAAAGAAACCAATACACATTCGATGCAAAATATGAAAGTAAATAGAACTAATTCAAATGCTAAGTCGAATATTTTTGCTGATGATGATTATGATGCGATGATCGATGAAAAAAATAGTACAATTTTGAATTTAAGTGATATTTCTAAAATAAAAGGAGAACATGTAAGTGTTTCTGGAAATGTTATAACTATTTCTGCAGGAGGAACTTATATTTTAACCGGTAAACTCGATGATGGTCAAATTGTAGTTAATGCAAAAAGTAATGATAAAGTAAAACTTGTGTTGAAAGGAGTTGATATTTCTTCATCTAAAGGAAGTCCTATTTTAGTTGAAAATGCTAAAAAGACTATTATTACTCTAGCATCAGACACTAATAATAAATTGGAACTAAAAGGTGAATATAATAAAGAGGACAACAAGGATTCAGTTATTTTTTCAAAGAGTGATTTAAGTTTTAACGGTACAGGAATTTTAAATCTTTTCTCACCTTATGGGAGAGGAATTGTATCTCAAGATAAGGTAGTCTTTGTAGATGGAAAGTATGCAATGGATACTGCTGGAAATACTGTAAGTGCTAATAATTCTGTAGCAATAGCCGATGGTAAATATGATATTAAGTCTGGCGAGAAAGGTACAGGATTAAAAGCTTTTGGAGATGGTAATAAAGGCAGAGTATATATTGCAAATGGAAATTTTAAGATTTCCGCTGGGAAAGACGGAATAAATTCAAATTCGAAAGTTACAATAAACAATGGAAATATAAATATAAAAAGTGGAGATAACGGCATCGAAAGCGAAAATATAGACATAAGAGGCGGAAACACACAGGTTGTTTCGAAAGATGATGGCATATTTGCAAGTAGCAAAAAAGATACTGAGCCAGATTCTCTACATATACAAATAAGTGGGGGAAAAGTTAGTGTTTATTCCGAAAAAAATGGATTAAATTCTAAGGGTGATATTTCCGTAACTGGAGGAGAAACTATTGTAGAAAGTTCAAATAACAGCGAAAATTCAGTACTGAATTATGAAGGCTCTGCTAAAATAAGTGGAGGAACTTTTGTAGGTGCTGGAAATTCTTCAACAGTTAAAAGTTTTGGAGATTCTTCAACTCAGGGAAGTATGTTGATGAAATTTGACAAAAAAACTAAAGAAAATCTGAAAGTTTTGGATGAATCAGGAAAAACCTTAACGGAATATAAACCAAAATCGGAATATCAAACTGTTATAGTGAGTACAAAAGGGATAAAAGAAAATAATAAATATACTTTAGTGGCAGGGAATCAGACTTTAGACGTTTTCTTAGATAAGATAAATTATAAATCTGCCGAACTTGTTGAAAAATAATTGAAATATATGGAAAAAGTAACTGATGATTGTAAAAAGCTGTGAAAAAATTCACAGCTTTTTTAATGTAAAATAAAACTATCTAATATATGAAATCATATCTTTTTCTTCAATCCTAACCATTTTCATAGACTTGTAAAATTCATTATCTCTAATATCGTGAATATCTGTAAAAAGGCAAAAAGTTCTAACATCTTTATATTTATCTGAAACATACTTAAATAGTTTTGTTCCAATTCCTTGCCTATAGTAATTAGAATCTACAATTAAGTCTTGAATAAGTAATATGTGTTCGCCATCTCCAACACAACGAATAAAGGCAATTAATTTATCATTCTCGAAAGCACCTAAAAGATAAAGTGAATTTTTAAAAGTTCTTTTTAGTTTTTCATCATCTTTTAGATATGCAGACCAGTTTGCAGATTTAAAGATTCTCTTTATTTCTTCAAAATACTTATTATAATCAAATTCCTTAAACTCTATAAAACCTCCTATATTTCTAGGAATAATTTAATCCCCTCTTTTAATTTTTCGTCACTAAGTGTTGCAAAACCTAATAAAATCGAAGGTGTTTCTCTTTTTGTTCCATAAGAACCAAGTCCATAAACTTTTATCTTTTTTTCTTTTGCTTTTTTTATAATATATTCTTCTGAGTAAGTTTTTGGATATTCTAAAACCACATGAAGCCCTGCATCTGCACCTCTTATAGTGAGATCTTTTCTTTCGTTTAACATATCCATTAATAGTTGTCGTTTTTTAGAGTAGATTTTTCTCATTCTGTTAAGATGTTTTTCAAACTCCCCAGACTCTATAAAAGTTGTAAGCATTTTTTGCACCATAATTGAAACGGGACAGATGAAAAATTTGAAAATTTTATTATATTTTTCAACCAAATCGAATGGTAAAACCATAAAACTTACTCTAAAGCTTGGAGAAATTGACTTTGAAAAAGAGCCAATATAAATTACTTTATCATTCACATCAATTGATTTTAATGCTGGAACGGGTCTTTTTGAATACTTAAATTCACTGTCATAGTCGTCCTCGATTACATATTTTATCCTTTTCATATTCAAGAGTTCAACACGTCTTTGCATATTCATTATAACACCGGTTGGAAATTGATGAGCTGGAGTAATAACACAAAAATCTGACTTTGATTTTTTTAATTTTGTTAAATCCATTCCATTTTCATCTACTGGTATAAATTCATAGTTTATATCATTTGTATCCATGATATTGGAAAGCATGTTGTATCCTGGGTCTTCAATTCCAAATTTTCCTGAAATCAATTTAAAAATAATTTGGAAAAGATATTCTGAACCACTTGAAATTACAATTTGTGAAGGGTCAGCCTTAAAACCTCTTGATTTATCAAGATATTCTGAAATTTGTGTTCTAAGTGGAAGATAACCTTGATAATCAACTTTCTCTAAAATATCTTTATTGTCGAAAATATTTGAAGATATTTTTTTGAATATCTTATAAGGAAATTCTTCACTTACACCGCTGTATGAAAAGTCATATTCGATATTTTCTTCTTCTTTTGTTATGTGGATTGGCTTGCTATCTAGGACATAAAGCTCTCCAACATCAGAAACAAAAAAACCCTGTCTTTCTTTTGAGTAAATAAAGCCTTCTTCAAAGAGTTTTGAATAGGCGTTATCTACAGTATTTAAAGAGATATTATACTCTTTTGCAAGATTTCTCTTGCTAGGTAGTTTTTTATTAGCTTTGTAAGTTCCTTTTATTATTTCATTTTTAAAATACTCATATATTTGCATATAGAGTACACCATTATTTAATATTAACATTCTGACACCATAAAAAAATATTATTTTGATACTACAAACAGTATCAATATCTATATTATACTATATTTGATTAGAATTAACAAAGGAGCATTTATATGGAAAACAAATTAAGTATTAAAAAAATAACATTAATAGGAGTAATGGCAGCAGTTGTTTTTGTAGCTTCACAAATCCAAATCCAAATACCACTTGGAGCAAGTGCAACTAGAGTACATATCGGAAATGGATTTTGCCTATTATGTGGACTTTTATTAGGGCCTCTTGCAGGTGGTCTTGCTTCTGGCTTGGGCTCAGCAATTTTTGACCTAATAAATCCAATTTATCTACCTTCTGCACCATTTACATTTACATTTAAATTTTTAATGGCTTTCATATGTGGTAAAATCGCATACTCAAACGGAGCAAAAGCAGAAGACTTTAAGAAAAATTTAATAGGTTCAATAACAGGAGCTGTCACTTATGTAATTTTATATTTATCTAAAAGTTATATATCTGATATTTATGTTAAAGGATTACCACAAGCAGGAGCAATTGCAAAAGGGCTACAAAGATTATGGGCTTCATCAGTTAATGCAATTGTTGGAGTTTTAATTGCTGTTATATTGGTAAAGGTTTTAAAGCCAATTTTGAAAAAGAGTATAAGATAAATGAGAATTTTAGTATTTAATGACTACTGTGTAGTTGGAAATATGGCATTAAAGGCAAATATTTCAGTATTAACACAAAATGGTCATGAAGTGATTGGAGTTCCAACCAAAATATTCTCTTCTAATATGAGTTATAAGGATTATATTAGTTTTAATATTCCAAACTTTTCTGAAACAGTCCAAAAAGTTCTTGAAATTAAGAAAGTTGATGCAATTTATATTGGATTTATTGATAATGATGAAGTTTTTGTAATAATAAAAGAAATTTTACAAAATTTTAAAGGGAAAGTCATTTTAGATCCAATACTTGGAGATAATGGTATAAAATACTCCGGAACAACTGCAAAACAAATATCTTTTTATAGAGAACTTTTGAATTTTGCAGATGTAGTAACACCAAATCTCACAGAGGCTATTTTGCTGACGGATTATAAAAAAGTATTTTCTAAAATAGAAAGGGAAGATGTAGAAAAAATCGCAAAAAAACTTGCTGAAATGGGTGCAAAACTGGTTATAATCAAAAGTTTTGAAGAAAAAAACAAACTTAATACTTTTTCTTTTTGCGAAAACTCAATAAAATGGTTTGAAAGTGAAAAAGTTGATATAAAAATTTGTGGAACGGGGGACGTGTTTTCGTCTCTTGTAGCAAGTGAGTTGATAAAAGGAGAAAATGTAGCAAGTGAGTTGATAAAAGGAGAAAATCTAGAATATTCAATCGATGAAATCCAAAATCTAATAACTGAAAATATTAGAAAACAAGAAAAACAAGACGGGCTAAATGAAATACAATTAGAAAACTTTAAAATAGGCGGATAGCCTATTTTTTGTTGGGAAAAACTACCAAAGTCCTATTAAGAATAAGATTATTATAATGTATGTATCTACGATACATTTAGTTTTGCTTGTTTACAAGCAAAACTATGAGATCTCTCCATTCCGCTACGCTACAGTCGAGATGACGTGTTGGGAAGATTTTTTTCCAAGTGCTATGACGTGAATTATTTAGTTTATTTATATTTTTAAAATACTATGATGTAGATTTTTATTTGTTCTACTATAGTTATAAAGATAATTTGAAGTTTATTTACAGTTAACGTCTAGCCATCAAACGAAGATATTTTCTTATACGTCATCTCGACTGTAGCGTAGCGGAATGGAGAGATCTCATACTATTATTTGTTTACAAATAATAGTAAGTCCTGTAAAGGACTTGTATAAAAATACAATAATAAGATTCAATGACTCTGGAAATCTCCTAAATCTCCATGTTTGTAGATAATTAAATAAAATTATCACGGACATTTGTACTAAATTTAAAGAAAATAGAAAATTTTTTATCATACTTCTTTTTGATTATGATTATTCATTTTTATTAGAGGGTATAATTTTATCAAATTCTAAAAGGAGAGAGAACTATGAAAAAGAAGATTGCAGTTTTATGCTCAGTGTTCGTTATAGTTTTTGGAATTTTCATTTTTAAAAACTTTTATATGAATAAAAACAATAAAGATGATAGTAATGAAAACTCCAAAAATAATACTATCACAGAAAACAAATCTAATAACAATAACAATAAAAATGATAGTAGTAACGACAACAAAAACAGTTCAGATTCTAAAAACTCTAATTCAGATGAGAATCTAACTTTAGAAAGTCTAAAAAGTCAAAAAAAGGTTATGATTTTAGACTTTAGCCAAAATGGATGACATGCTTGTGCTGTTCAGCACCCAGTTTTGGAAAAACTGAGAAAAGAATATAAGGATAAAGTAATAATAAAAACTATCGACCTTAGAAAACAACAAGCATTTGCATCACAATTTCCAGTAAGAGTAACACCTACTTTATTTTACTTCAATGCAGATGGAACACCTTATGAAGCAAAGGGAGATTTGGCGAAGAAAATAAGTTATGTTGCTTATGAAGATAAGAAAACTGGCGAATTAAAGTTTGGTGGATCAGAAGGTGTTGTTAAATATGAAGAATTAAAGCAAGTTATTGAGGAGATGTTGAAGAATGTTAAATAATTTAGAGAATATCATTGGAGAAGGATTGAAATCTTTTGGTATCTTAGCTCCAATCCTCGCATTACTTGGAGGAATACTAACTTCTATTTCACCTTGCTCGCTTGCATCAATTCCTTTGATTATTGGTTTTATGACTGGAACTAAGGAAGATGACACTAAAAGAGCTTTTAAAATTTCTGTTGTATTCGCCATTGGAATGGCAATAACTTATACAACTTTAGGTGTTTTAGCAGCTTTACTTAGTAAGATTTTTAATCAATCAGGACAACTTTGGAATATATTTTTAGGGATTGTAATGATTTTAATGGCATTGCAAACTTGGGAGATAATAAATGTAGTTCCAAGTAAAATTTTGACTAATAAAAGCAAAAAGACTGGATATATAGGTGCTTTGATAGTTGGAATAATGGCAGGATTGTTTTCAAGTCCTTGTTCAACTCCAATTTTAGTTGCATTACTTGCGATTGTTGCTTCAAAAGGAAGTTTACTTTGGGGAGTATTACTATTTTTGCTATATTCAATAGGCAACAGTATTTTGGTAATAATTGCAGGAACTAGTACAGGCTTTGTTGGAAAAGTGATGTCAAATAAATCTTATGGAAAAATATCAGATATTGTAAAAATTGTTTTTGGAATAATAATTTTACTTATAGGTCTATATTTCTTATATTTAGGCTTTTAATTAGAAATTTTAGAAAAAAATTCGCCCTTCTGAAATATTTGTATTGGGTGAGTTTTCGGAAGATTTTTTACTTCACAAGAATTAGAACTTAGTAAAAAACTAAGTTCTTTTTTATGGTTTTTATATATAAATTATTAAAAAAATAGAATTTCTAACGATTTAAGCCTCAAAAATGTGGACATTTGTTGTTATTTATGATAAAATATAATAGGTGACATTTTTTATTAAATATTATTTAGAATGTTAGCAAATTTTTGAGATTTTTAAAAATTATAGTTAAAAAGCAATTATTAAAAAAATATTTCTTATGGAAAGGGGATTGAATAGTGAAGAAAAGGGAATTTATTAATAAGCTTGTATCGGTAATGGCAATAGTTTCATTGATTATGCCAATCGCATCTCAAGCTTATGCAGCAGATCCAATTAAGGGAATAGAAGTAAAAGCTGATAGAACTGAGTTGGATAAAGCTGTAAAGGAAGCAAAAGATTCTGGATTAGATATTACAGAAGATTCTGTAGTGGATAAAGGTTCTGTTGGTTCTAATGCAGAGGCTAATACTAAATTAGCGGAAATTGATGCTGATTATAAAGCTCAGATTAAAAAAATTAAAGAAACAAAAGTTAAATTGGATGAGTATAAGGCTAAAAAAGCAGAATACGACAAGAAAAAAGAACAATATGATAAAGATTTAGCTAAATATGAGGAAGATTATAAAAAATACTTAAAAGAGTATGATGATTTTCAAAAGCAATACGAAAAAGAAAAAAAAGAAATGGAAAAGGCATTAGAAGATTACAAAAAGAATAAAGATAAACCTGGATTTTTGTCTTCTCCATATGCTAAAACACTTGTGTATGATTCAGAACCAGATGCAAAGTTAACTCTATCTGAGAATCAAGGAAAGTATGTATCAGCTAATGCGGTTGATAATGCATTTAGTAAAACAGACAAATATGCTGGAAAAACGTTGCAATTAGATGATATGAGTGTTAAAGATTTGGAAAATGCCGGTGGTATTACAAGCAAATCGGAATTGTATGGTAACTTTGGAGATAAAGCTTCATGGAAAACTACTGTTAGTAATAATGGTACGGTAAAATGGGCAACAGTTCTATTACAAAAGGGACAAAGTGTAACAGCCACATATACAAACCTTCAAAAAACTTATTACAATGGTAAAAAAATCTCAAAAATAGTTTTTAAATATACTTTAACTTCAGACTCTGCTTTTAAGAATACTAAGGCATGGTTAGGAATCTTTACAGACCCAACACTTGGGATATTCGCATCTGCTTACACAGGCGACACTGAAAAAGATACTTCCATTTTTGTTAAAAATGAATTCACTTTTTATGATCAAGATGGAAATCCAGTTGAATTTCAAGATGCGTTAATGTCAGTCGCATCTCTTAACCGTGAACACAATTCTATAGAGCTTGCTAAAGATTATATGCCAGGACAATTTGTAAAAATTTCCGGTTCAACAGTAGGCGAAGATACAAAACGTAATTTGATTTATGCAACTGAAAGCTTGAACTTTAAACAAGGTGAAGGTGGTTGTAAACATTCTATGTATAAACGTCCAAGTGAACCTGGATCAGGTTGGGATACTGCTGATGCAGAAAATTCATGGTATGGTGCTGGTGTAGTTAGATTACAAGGTAGTAAAAATTATATTACACTTGGGGCAGCTTCTGCTACAACTATTTTAGATCCTCCAAATTATGGACCTATAGTTACAAATAAAGATAATAAAGAAGGTAAAAAACCTAATATTTGGTACTCTTTAAATGGTAAAGTTCGTGCGATTGGTATTCCTGAAATTAAAGCAAAGGAACCTAATAAGCCAACTAAACCTACACCACCAGAAGAACCACAAAAGCCGGATACAAAAGTTACTTATCACTACAGTGTGCTTTATGTAAAATCACAAGTAGAAAAGAAAGTGCTTAATGAAAACAATCAAGATATAAATAATAGTGTAGTAAAAACAGGTTCAGTAGTAAATTTTGAATTAAATACTTCTGCTTTTCCAAAAGGACATGAAGAAATAAAATCCTTAGTTTTTACTGATACATTACCTGAAGGTTATGAACTTGATTTAGCAGGAACTCAAGCAAAGAATATTGATTATAATGTAGAATATACAGAAGGAACAAGAGTTCTTAAATTTACAGCAAAGGAAAGTTTATTACAAAAAATAAACGGAGACCTTACAAAAGAAGCAAAAGTAACTTCACCTATAATTACAGGTAAGGTAACAAAAGAAGGAACAAAATACGAAAATAAATTTGATATCAATATAAACAATGTTTATAAAGTTGAATCAAAACCAGTAAAAGTATTTACACCAAAGAAACCAGTAAAAGATGTATTTGATAGTAAAGATAATAAAGCAAGTATAGACGGTAAAGAAGTAAAAGCAGGTCAAGAACTACTTTACAAGGTCACTTATACAAATACAACTGGAAAAGAACAAAAGGTTGTAATAAAGGATAAGATTCCAAAACATACAACTTATGTTAAAGACTCCGCTGATAA
>NZ_JAYKBO010000007.1:0-61007 GCF_035282635.1 Parvimonas sp. D2 | reverse complement strand
AAAGAAAAAGTAGCTAATGGCGAAACATTCGAAGTTACATTTAAAGTAAAAGTTGATGACAATGTAAATGGCGAAAAAATTCTAAATAAGGCAAATGTAGTTGATGGAAATAATAGTTATGATACAAATGAAACAACAAATCCAACACCTACAAAGCCAGTAAAAAATGTTTTTGATAGTAAAGACGATAAGACAAGTATCGATGGTAATGAAGTAAAAGCAGGACAAGAATTGCTTTACAAAGTTACTTATACAAATACTACAGGTAAAGAACAAGATGTAACAATAACTGATAAGATTCCAGAACATACAACATATGTAGAAAATTCTGCTGATAATAATGGAGTTTTCAAAGATGGAAAAATTACTTGGACTAAAGAAAAAGTAGCCAATGGAGATACATTCGAAGTTACATTTAGGGTAAAAGTTGCTGAAAACGTAAATGGTGAAAAAATTCTTAATAAAGCAAATGTTCTTGAAGGAAAGAATAGTTACGATACGAACGAAACAACAAACCCAACACCTACAAAGCCGGTAAAAGATGTTTTTGATAGCAACGATGATAAGACAAGTATCGATGGTAATGAAGTAAAAGCGGGTCAAGAACTACTTTACAAAGTTACTTATACAAATACAACTGGAAAAGAACAAGATGTAACAATAACTGATAAGATTCCAGAACATACAACTTATGTTAAAGACTCTGCTGATAATAATGGAGTTTACAAAGATGGAAAAATCACTTGGACTAAAGAAAAAGTAGCTAATGGAGAAACATTTGAAGTTACATTTAAAGTAAAAGTTGATGACAATGTAAGCGGAGAAAAGATTTTAAATAAGGCAAATGTTCTTGAAGGAAAAAATAGTTACGATACAAATGAAACAACAAATCCAACATCAACAAAGCCGGTAAAAGATGTATTTGAACCACAAAATGATCGTATTAGTATTGATGGACAAGTTGTAAAAGGTGACCAAGAGTTACTTTATAAAGTTACTTATACAAATACAACTGGAAAAGAACAAAAAGTAACAATAACTGATAAGATTCCGGAACATACAACTTATGTAGAAAATTCTGCAGATAATAACGGAATTTTCAAAGATGGAACAATTACTTGGACTAAAGAAAAAGTAGCTGATGGTGAAACATTTGAAGTTACTTTCAAAGTAAAAGTAAATGACAATGTAAATGGCGAAAAGATTCTTAACAAAGCTAATGTAGTTGATGGAAGTAATAACTTTGATACAAATGAAACAACAAACCCAACACCTACAAAGCCAGTAAAAGATGTTTTTGTACCTAGCGATAACAAAACAAGTATAGATGGTAAAGAAGTAAAAGCAGGTCAAGAACTACTTTACAAGATTACTTACAAGAATACTACTGGAAAAGAACAAACAGTAACTATTACTGATAAGATTCCAGAACATACAACATTTGTTTCTGCGGATAATGATGGTGTATATAAAGACGGAACAATTACTTGGACTAAAGAAAAAGTAGCAGATGGAGAAACATTTGAAGTTACTTTCAAAGTAAAAGTAAATGATGATGTAAATGGAGAAAAGATTTTAAACAAGGCAAATGTAGTTGATGGAAATAACAACTTTGATACAAACGAAACAACAAATCCAACACCTACAAAGCCAGTAAAGGATGTATTTGAACCACAAAATGATCGTGTAAGTATTGATGGACAAGTAGTAAAAGCAGGCCAAGAATTACTTTATAAAGTTACTTATACAAATACTACAGGAAAAGACCAAAAAGTTGTAATAAAGGATAGAATTCCAGAACATACAACTTATGTAAAAGGTTCTGCAGATAATAACGGAATTTACAAAGATGGAGAAATCACTTGGACAAAAGAAAAAGTAGCTAATGGAGAAACATTCGAAGTTACTTTCAAAGTAAAAGTAGATGAAAATGTAAATGGCGAAAAGATAGTAAACAAAGCAAATGTAGTAGATGGAAGTAATAACTTTGATACAAACGAAACAACAAATCCAACATCAACAAAACCAGTAAAAGATGTTTTTGATAGTAAAGATGATAAGACAAGTATTGATGGCAATGAAGTAAAAGCAGGTCAAGAATTAGTTTATAAGATAACTTACAAGAACACAACTGGAAGTAAGCAAACTGTAACAATAACTGACAAGATTCCAGAACATACAAAATTCGTTTCTGCAGATAATGATGGAAAAGAAAAAGATGGAACAATAAAGTGGGTTAAAGAAGTAGAAGATGGAGAAACTTTAACAGTTAGCTTCAAGGTAAAAGTTGATGATAATGTAAATGGTGAAAAGATTTTAAATAAGGCAAATGTAGTAGATGGAAACAATAATTATGATACAAATGAAACTACAAATCCAACACCTACAAAACCAGTAAAAGATGTTTTTGATAGTAAAGACGATAAGACAAGTATTGATGGTAAGGGAGTAAAAGCGGGACAAGAATTACTTTACAAAGTAACTTACAAGAATACAACAGGTAAGGAACAAAAGGTTGTAATAAAGGATAGAATTCCGGAACATACAACATATGTAGAAGGTTCTGCAGATAATAGCGGAGTTTACAAAGATGGAGAAATTACTTGGACTAAGGAAAAGGTAGCAGATGGAGAAACATTCGAAGTTACTTTCAAAGTAAAAGTAAACAGCAATGTAAATGGCGAAAAGATAGTAAACAAAGCGAATGTAGTAGATGGAAATAATAATTATGAAACAAATGAAACTACAAATCCAACACCATTAAGACCAAGACCACAAGTACCAAAGACAGGATATGGAGTAAATACAGGATTATATACAGTATTACTAGGATTATCAGCTGGGACACTTGGAGGAATGAAGATCAGATATAGAAGAAAGAGAAAGAAATAGTTTCTTAAAAGTTAATATTTGATAAAAAGAAAGAAAAGATTGGGAATTAAAACCCCAATCTTTTTTTGTATAATAATCAATAAAATTTTTTTATTTAAAAAAGAATAATTTGTGGAAGTTTTAAGATTATTAATCGATTTGCTGTCTAAATTTAAATTGACATTGAAGTAAAAATGATGTAAAATAATTATGAATACAAGTTTTTAAAATTTAGTTTTTCTGTACTAGCAATTTTTTTATTATTAATTTTGTTTATACAGAGAGTTTTAAAAATTGTGATATGAAAAAAGAGGTGAATAAAGTGAGTGTGAACACTTTTAAAGGTGGAAAGCATATCCACGACTTTAAAGAGTTGACTAATTCGAAGCCAATAAATTTTGGTTTTGTACCTAAGATAGTAACCATACCTCTATCACAACACTCAGGTGCACCCGCTACTTGTTTGGTTAGCAAGAATGATTTAGTAAAAGTTGGGCAAAAAATTGGTGAAGCTTCAGCTTTTATTTCTGCAAATGTTCATTCAAGTGTTAGTGGAAAAGTTAAATCTATTGATGAGATTATGACTGCAACAGGTGTTATGTGTCAAGGAGTAACTATCGAAAATGATGGTTTAGACGAATTGGGATATGAAGAAAAGAATTTAACAATTGATGAAGTAAGCGCGACAGACATAATAGACGCCATAAAAGAAGCCGGAATTGTCGGACTTGGAGGTGCAGGATTTCCTACTCATGTTAAGTTAACTGCTAGAGAAGGACAAGTTACAGACTACATAATAATAAACTGCGCTGAATGTGAGCCATATTTAACAAGTGATCAACTTATGATGGAATTATATCCTGAAAAAGTTGTTATGGGACTTTTATTAGCAATGAAAGCAATGGGGGCAAAAAAAGGTATATTAGGTATTGAAGATAATAAGCCACTTGCTATTGATAAGTTAAAAGAAGCATCAAAATCTTATCCTGAGGTAACAGTAAGTGTTGTAAAGACTAAATATCCTCAAGGTGATCAAAAAAGGCTTATCCAAGCTACAACCGGAATAGTTGTACCTTCAGGAGCTTCTACTTCTGCGGTTGGAATAAGAGTAATAAATGCCAATACTGCGATTGCTATTAATGATGCTGTTTTACATGGGAAACCTCTATATGAAAAGTTGGTTACTATGACAGGACATGCACTAAAAGATCCACAAAATGTTATGGTTAGAGTAGGATCAAAAGTTTCTGATATTGTAGAATTTATTGGAGGATATGAAAGTGAACCTGGAAAAATTATTTCAGGTGGACCAATGATGGGTGAAACTCAATATACTCCTAATGTAACTACAGGTAAACCTATGGGTGGACTACTTTTTATGACTCAGGAAGAAAGCGCTCCTAAAGCTGTAAGTCCTTGCATAAGATGTGGTAGATGTGTTGATATTTGCCCTGTATACTTACAGCCTTTGTATTTACAGCTATATACTTTGAAGCATAGAGTTGAAGAAGCTGAAAAATTACATTTAATGGATTGTATTGAATGTGGATCCTGTTCATATATTTGTCCGTCAAATAGACCTTTAGTTGAAACTATTAGACTTGGAAAAGCTGAAGTTAGAAAACAAGGTAAAGGAAAGAGAGAATAAGGAGGGTACTATGGACGAAAAAGATTTAAAAGTTGAAGTCCCTTCTGAATTGGAAAAGGGAACAGATATAGATACAAAAGAAACTGAAGTCATAACTGAAAATGTTGAAGAAGTAAAAGAAGTTGAAGGTGAAAATATTGAAACAGCTTCAACTACTGAAGAAACAAAATCAGAAAGACCTGTAAGAGAAAGAAGAGAAAGAACTCCAAGAGAACCTAGAGAGAGGACAGAACGTCCTGCAAGGGAAAGAAGATCAAGAGTTGCATCTGATGATGTATCAACAAGTTCTGAAACTGTAGAAAATTCAGAATCAGGTGAAGAAGCGAAGGCAGAAAGACCCGCAAGAGAAAGAAGAGAAAGAACTCCAAGAGGACCTAGAGAGAGGGCAGAACGTCCTGCAAGAGAAAGAAGAGAGAGATCTGCTGAAGCTGGAGATTCTTCAGAAGAAAGACCTACAAGGGAAAGAAGAGAAAGATTCGCAAGAGGAGGACGTAACGAAGAACCACAAATGAGATTATTTGTTGGATCATCTCCTCATTTAAGAAGTGAAGCAACAGTAAGTACTGTTATGAGAGATGTTGTTATAGCTTTGATACCAACATTACTTGCTGGAATTTATTTCTTTGGGTTAAGAGCATTATTAGTTACATTAGTATCTGTAGTTTTTGCTGTAGGTTCTGAATATGTTTATGAAAAATTAACACATAGACCAATTACTATAAAAGATTATTCAGCAGTAATTACCGGAATGCTTTTAGCTTTCAATGTGCCATCTACAATTCCATATTGGATGGTTGCACTTGGAAGTATGTTCGCTATTATAATTGTTAAACAATTATACGGTGGACTGGGAATGAACTTTATGAACCCTGCGCTTGCTGCAAGAGCTGCATTAATGGCGTCATTCCCAACAGCAATGGCAAATTATGCTGCACCTAATACAACAATTTCAAATTTAATAAATTCATCAACTTATTCTTCACTAGATGCTACAACTTTTGCAACACCTTTATCAAAGGGAACTCAAGTTAATTTCCTTGAAGCATTTATTGGTGTTAGAGGAGGTTGTATCGGTGAAGTTTCAACTATATGCTTATTGATTGGAGCTGGATATTTATTATACAGAGGAGTTATTCAACTTAGAATTCCACTAGTATTTATATCTACAACAGCAGTTGTTTTAGCTCTTACAGGAACAGCAATAGCTGATTTGCCAGTTCAACTTTTAATGGGTGGACTTATATTAGGGGCATTCTTTATGGCTACTGATTATGTATCAGCTCCCGTTAATAGAAAAGCTCAAATATTTTTCGCTATGGGTTGTGGTATAATTACCGCACTTATAAGAAACTTTGGTAATTTACCTGAAGGTGTAAGTTATTCTATTCTATTTATGAATATCTTAACACCACTTTTGGAAAAATATTGTGTCCCTAAAGTTTTTGGAGAAGGGAGAGTTAAAAAGTAATGAAAGAAACTATTAAATTGACAGTCAGATTGTTTATAATTACTGCAATTGCAGGTTTCGTCCTTGCGTTTGCAAATAGTTTTACTTCTCCGGTTATTAAAGCAAGAGAAAAGGCTCAATATGAGGCAGCTTTGAAGGAAGTTTTTTCTGATGCAGATAAGTTTGAAACTTTAGAAGAAGAAAAACTTAATACAATAAAAACAAAGATAAAAAATATAGAAAAAATAGAAGTTGCGAAGAAATCAGATAAAACTGTGGGATATGTTTTTAAAACATTAGGAAAAAATGGTTATGGTGGAGATATTTCAATGCTTATGGCTGTAAATACCGAAAGTCAAACTATAGTTGGGTTTAAAGTTTTAAAACATAGTGAAACACCTGGACTTGGAAGTAGAGTAACGACTGATGAATATGCAAAAAGTGTTGTCGGAAACAAAGTTACTGAACATCTAGTAAAAAATTTACATCCAGATGCAGATAATGATATTCAAGCAATAACAGGAACAACAATAAGTGTTAATGCAGTTTTAAATGGACTAAATGCAGCAATAGATGCATTACAAGAACTTGCAAAGTAGGAGGGATGATATGAAATTAAAAAAGATTTTCTTTGATGGTATATTTTCAAACAACCCTGTACTCGTTCAACTTGTTGGTATGTGTTCTGTTTTAGCCGTAACAACAAGTGTTGTAAATGCGATAGGTATGGGTTCATCAGTAATATTTGTAGTAACTTGTTCAAATATTGTAATTTCGAGCCTTAGGAAATTTATTCCAGATAAAGTGAGAATACCTGCTTATGTAGTAATTATAGCTACATTCGTAACATTGGTACAAATGTTCTTATCAGCTTACATACCTGCACTTTATGATAGTTTAGGACTTTTTATACCACTTATAGTAGTAAACTGTTTAATCTTAGCAAGAGCAGAATCTTTTGCATCAAAAAATTCAGTTTTTTCATCAATGATAGACGGAGTAGGACAAGGAATTGGATTTACTTGTGCATTGATTGTACTAGCAAGTGTTCGTGAAGTTTTAGGTAATGGAACTTGGTTAGGATTTCCAATTCTTGGGAAAAATTATGTAAGTATTGGTGTTATCACACAAGCTCCAGGAGCTTTCATTATTCTTGGACTTTTGGTAGCAGGATTCAATATGTTAAGTAAAAAAGTTAATGCTAAAAAAGAAGGAGGTAACTAATGGCTACGATATTAAAAATTTTAGTTGCATCAATTTTAGTAAATAACTATGTTTTAGGACAATTCTTGGGGATTTGTCCACTGATTGGTGTATCAAATAAAGTTGAAACTGCATTTGGTATGGGTATGGCAGTTACATTCGTAATTACTATTTCAAGTGCTGTAACTTGGGTAATTCAAAAGACGTTATTGGATACTTTAGGTCTTGAATATTTACAAACAATCGTGTTTATACTTGTAATAGCAACTTTAGTACAATTTGTTGAAATGGTACTTAAAAAAATGAGTCCAAATCTTTATAATGCTTTGGGGGTTTTCCTACCACTTATAACAACAAACTGTGTAGTTTTAGGGGTTGCAATTACAAATATACAAAAAGAATATAATTTGTTAGAAACAATATTTAATGGTTTAGGAGCATCTCTAGGCTTTTTATTAGCTATTGTTTGCTTGGCTTCTATAAGAGAAAAATTGGAAGTAACAGAAGTTCCTAAAAATCTTGAAGGAGTTCCTCTTACATTAATTACCATTGGACTTATGTCTTTAGCATTTTATGGATTTGCGGGATTAGTATAGAGGTGAGATTATGAATGATATAATGATACCAGTTTTGTTACTTAGTATTTTAGGTATTGTATTTGCATTGATACTTGGATTTGCATCAAAAGTATTTTTTGTAAAAGTAGATGAAAAAGTTATACAAGTTAGAAACGAATTACCAGGAGCAAACTGTGGTGCTTGTGGATTTCCGGGTTGTGATGGTCTTGCAAAAGCAATTGCGGAAGGAACTGCAGGAATAAATGCTTGTCCTGTTGGTGGAGCTGACTTAGTTGTAAGACTTGCAAAACTTTTAGGAACTGAAGCTGGCGAAGTTCAAAGAATGGTAGCTTGTGTAATGTGTCAAGGAGATAAAGATTTTGCAAAAGAAAAATACATATATACTGGCATTAGAGATTGTAGAGTAAACAACTCAATGCAAGGGGGAAGCAAGACTTGTGCTTATGGATGTTTAGGCTGCGGTACTTGTCAAGATGTTTGTGGATTCAATGCAATAGATATGATAAATGGGATTGCAGTTGTAAATAAAGAAAATTGTACAGCATGTAACAAATGTATAGAAATTTGTCCAAAGAACTTAATTGAGTTAGTTCCTTATGAACAAACAGTTATGGTAAAATGTAAGAGTTTTGCAGCTGGAAATGTTGTTAAAAATGCTTGTAAAGTTGGATGTATTGGTTGTAAAATGTGTGCAAGAGTATATCCTGAAGCATTTGTTATCGAAAACAATTTGGCTGTTCTAAATTACAAACATGGTTTAGACGAAGATTTACTTTTACAAGCAGCGGATAAATGTCCTACAAATGCAATTCATCCAGGACTAATTAAGAAAATGGCTGAAAAAGTAAATGAAGTAGCATAAACTTAAGAGCGAAAAATATTCGCTCTTTTTTATGTTTGCTTTTATAATAGTTTTTTTATAAAAAAACTTGACTTGAAAACATTTCCATATTATAATATCTTTAAGGTATTAATTTATCTATTTTACAATATGTTAGGGGGAATTAGATATGAAATCATATTCTACAGAAAAGATTAGAAATCTTGCGTTAGTCGGACATAGTGCCAGTGGTAAGACTTCAGTTTGTGAAGCTTTACTTTATAAAACAGGCAATTTGAAAAGACTTGGTAAGATTGAGGACGGAAATACCGTAACTGACTTTGATAAAGAAGAAATTTCAAGAGGAGTTTCTATTTCAACTGCTATTGCACCAGTTGAATGGAGAGACTTTAAGATAAATTTAATTGACACTCCGGGGTATTTTGATTTTAGTGGAGAAGTTTATAGTTCTCTAAGAGCATCTGAAGCTGCTTTGGTTGTTTTAGATGCACAAAATGGTATAGAAGTAGGAGCTGAAAAGGTCTTAAAATATACTGAAAGTATTGAATTACCAAGAATTATTTTTGTAAATAAAATGGATAAAGAAAATGTAAACTTTGCGAAAGTAGTTAGTGATTTACACATAGCTTTTGGTAAAAAAGTTATTCCATTTACACTTGCTTTAGGCGAAGGGGAAAATTTTAAAGGTATTATTGACGTTTTAAATAAAAAAGCTTATGAATATGATGGATTTGAAAGAAAAGAAGTTGAAATCCCTGAAATAAGAATTGAAGAAGTAAATCATGTTTATGACACAATAGTGGAAGTTGTAGCAGAAACAGATGATGAACTTATGGAAAAATTTTTCGATGGAGAAGAATTTAGTCATGAAGAATTTATGAAGGGTGTTACAAGTGCATTATTAAATGGTTCTGCTGTTCCTTTGATTTGTGGTTCTGCTACAACAGGAGCCGGAATTGATATGTTACTTGATGTTATTACTGATTATATGCCTGCTCCAAATGATGAAAGAGCAAAAAGAGGCTTTAGAAATGAAGATGATAATGTTAGAAAGATTGATGTTAATGAACCTTTCTCAGCAGTTGTTTTTAAGACTATTGTTGACCCATTTGTTGGAAGAATTTCAATTTTCAAAGTGATGAGTGGTAAGATTACTAAAGATACTGAAATTTTTAATTCAACAAAAGATGAATTAGATAAGGCTGCTGGACTTTTCTTCTTAAGAGGAAAAACTCAAATAGAAACATCAGAAATTATTGCAGGGGATATTGGAGCTGTTTCAAAACTTAATTTAACAGAAACAGGTGATACTATTTGTGATAAAGTAAATAAAACTCTTTATAAGAAGATTAAGTATCCTAAACCAAATCTTTATTTTGCAATTGAACCTAAATCTAAAAATGATGAAGATAAGATTTCTCAAGCTCTTCATAAATTACATGAAGAAGATCCAAGTTTTGTTTCTGAAAGAAATGCAGAAACAAAACAACATTTAATCGGTGGACAAGGAAATGTTCAACTTCAAATTGTTTTAGATAAACTAAAAAATGTTTATGGTGTAGAAACAAATATTGTTCCTTTAAGAATTGCATATAGAGAAACTATTAAAGGAAAGTCTGATGTTCAAGGAAAACATAAAAAGCAATCTGGTGGTGCAGGGCAATACGGAGATGTATTTATGAGATTTGAACCAACTACAGAAGAGTTTGAATTTGCTGAAGAAGTTTTTGGAGGAGCTGTTCCTAGAAATTACTTCCCAGCTGTTGAAAAAGGTATCAGAGATAGTCTTGAAAAAGGAATTTTAGCGGGATATCCTGTTGTAAATGTTAAGGCAACTCTTTATGATGGTTCATATCATCCAGTTGACTCTAACGAAATGGCATTTAAAATTGCTGCATCTCTAGCATTTAAAAAAGGTATGGAACAAGCTAATCCTGTTTTACTTGAACCTATAATGAAAGTTGAAGTTAGAATTCCAGAAAGCTATATGGGTGATGTAATGGGTGACTTGAATAAGAGAAGAGGAAAAGTTTTAGGTATGGAAATGCTTGAAGATGGAACTCAACTTGTTATTGGAGAAGCACCACATTCAGAGCTTTTTGAATATGCTATAGATTTAAGATCAATGACTCAAGCAAGAGGAGACTTTACTATGGAATTTGATAGATATGAAGAAGTCCCTACAAATATTGCTGAAAAGATTATTGAAGAATCAAAAGCAGAAAAATAGATAAGTAGATAATTATAAAATCCACCCTTCTACGATATAACACATTATATAAGGGTGGATTTTTTTACATATGAAGAACTAAAGGAGAGAGTATATGCGTAATGAAAGATTACCTGCAGAGGAAAGAAAATGGCAGATAAGATATGCTGCTAAAAATGTATTTCTTAGTAAGGGATTTCATAACACAACTATGGAAGATGTCATTGCTGAGAGCAAAATGAGTAAGGGTGGAGTTTATAGATATTATAAAAGTACTTCTGATATGCTCTATGACCTAATGGAAGATGGTTGTGAATATAGATATAATATAGTAGATAATTTTTTGACAACTAATAAAAATTTGAACAAATATGACGCTGTCGCCGAAATGATGACGGATAAAATTTTAGATGATAATGAACTTTCTAAAGTTTACGTTATGTTTCTTCAAGAGAAGCAATACGATGAAAATTTAGAAAAATTATTCTTGAAATTGAAAGAAGAAACTTTCATTGAGTTAAAAAAAATTTATGAAAAGTTTGGTTTTTCCTTTAATTATTATGAATATGATTTTTTAACAGACTTTATGAACAGTCTAATTTTAGGAAGAGAAATATTAACTGCAAAAAATTCATTTTCTAAGAACAGAGTAGTTCTTAAAAATTTTATTTATGATTATCTAAAAAATTTAGAAGAGTAATATAACTGCTCTTTTTTCATTGACATAAAAAATTATATGGTTTATAATTTGTTTTAATTGAATTGAAATTTAAAAAAAGTGAGATAATTATGAGAGATATTGAAGTTAATGTAAATGATTCTGGACAAAGAATCGATAGATTTTTAAAAAAATATTTGAATAATGCAAGTACTTCTATGATTCAAAAATTTTTGAGAACAAAAAAGATAAAAGTTAATAGAAAAAAGGTTGACTCAAGTTATATTTTAGCTGAAAATGATGTGATTAATATTTTTATTTATGAGGAAGAACTTGAAAAACTGATTGTTTCGAAATCAAAAAAATATTCTTATTCAAAAAAACTAGACATTATTTATGAAGATGAAAATATTATTGTTATGAATAAACCTAAAAATTTATTGTCCCATGCATCATCTAAAGAAGATTATGGAAATAATTTAGTGGATTTTATGATTGGATATTTGCTTGAAAAGGGAGATTATAATCCAAGAGCTGAAAAGACCTTTGTTCCTGCGATTATCAACAGACTAGATAGGAATACTTCAGGTCTTGTTGTAGGAGCTAAAAATTCTAAAGCCCTTAGAGAGTTAAATAAAATAAAAGAAAAATCTATTGAAAAGTATTATAAAACCATAGTAAGCGGAAAGGTTAAGAAAAATTTTGTAATTAATGAAAAGCTTGAAAAAGATGAAGAAAAAAACAAATCCTCAATTTCTAGAAATGGGAAAGAATCTATAACAGAAGTTTATGTAGAACAAAATAATGATGATTTTAGTCTGCTTAAAATAAAGCTTATTACTGGAAGAACACATCAGATTAGAAGTCATTTAAGTAGTAAGGGATTTTGTATTATTGGTGATATTAAATATGGAAATGCAAAAGTTAATAAGTTTTTTAGAGATAATTTTAATTTAAGAAGTCAATTTTTACATGCGGAAACGATGATTTTTAAAAATATTACTGGAGATTTGAGTTATCTTAATAATAAAGAATTTTTTGCTCCAATGGATAATCTTTATAAAAATATAATTCGAAAAATATTTTGATAAAAAGTTATATAACTTTTGTGATGGGTATATTTTCCTTATAGAACATTATAGGAGAGTATTATGAAAATTATAATTGATGAAAAAGCAAAAAAATTTTTGAATAGCAAAAATAACAGTGTTATAACTGTTGATGTTAAAGGTTGTAGTTCCTGAAGTGGTACTGTTTTTAAACCAATGGCTTCATTAGGTAGACCTTTAGATGTAGAAAAATACACATTAGAAAATGTAGATGGAATTGATGTGTATCTTATGAATGGAATTAAAGCAGTTAATGATACTGTTAATGTTTCAACTATGAGTTTTCTTTTTATGGAAAATTTAGTAGTTAATGGAATAATTGTTTAAAAGGCTGTTAATTCAGCCTTTTTTGTTAGGAGTGATTTTTATTAAAGTTGTTGTAAATAATAAAGCTGTGAAACTTTTAAGAGAAAATCAAAGAGATATAATTGTTGAGTTTAAAGGTTGGAGCAACTGAAATTGCCCAACGGAATTAAAACCGTCGGTTTCGATTGGTATACCAAAAAATACAAATTCTTTTGATTTTTTTGAAGTTGATGAGTATAATGTATATGTAAGTAGAAAAATTCCAAAAGATGCATTTGTTGAAATTTCTTCTGGAAATTTTTACGGTTTGGAATATTTAATAGCAATTATAAAATAACTTTTAGAGGTTAAAGATTATGTCTGATAAAATTAAAAAATATTGGGAAAAATTTTGTAAGGAAAAAAATATTCCTATAGATACAAAATATGAAGCGTGGAGTTTTGGAAATACCAAAGAAATGGCTGATGAGTTAGCTGATTTAGTAAATAGGGGAATTAAAACTGCCACAACTGGAGCTTATGAGCTATATGAAGAAGATGAAGATATTCCAAAGGTTGGTGAATACAATATTATTTTAGATGGTTCAGGGGAGCCTATATGTATTACAATAACAAGAGAGGTATATATTTTAGAATATAATTTAATATCATCTAATCATGCTTTTCTTGAAGGTGAGGGCGATAGGAGTTATGAGTATTGGAAAAGAGTTCATGATGAATTTTTTAAGGAAGAATTTAAAAACTCAGGGAAAGAATTTTATGAACAAGCTCCAATGGTATGTGAAGTATTTGAAAAAGTGTATTAATTAATGAAAACAGTAAATTAAAAGTTTTACTGTTTTTTTGTTGCCTTTATTATGATTATTATGTAAATTCAACTTTAATAATTTTACATCAATAGAATAGTAAGATAATTGAATTATCAATCTAAGCTAGTTTGTCACTTGAAAATAATTGTAAAATATGATAAAATATGTGAATAAGTAGCAGTAAAATTATTGTTAGGAGGAAATTTTATGTGCGGTATTGTTGGATATATTGGCAGTTCAAATGCCATTGATATAATTTTAAATGGACTTGAAACTTTAGAATATAGAGGATATGATTCATCAGGAATTGCGTTCTTAGATAATAATAAAATAGATGTTGTTAAAACTGTTGGAAGAATTAGTAATTTAAGAGAAAAATTAGAAAGTGAATATAAAAATAAAATTTCAAATATTGGAGTAGGTCATACAAGATGGGCTACACATGGAATTCCGTCAAATGAAAATTCACATCCACATTTGAGTATGAATTCAAAATTTGCAGTTGTTCATAATGGAATAATAGAAAATTATTTACTTTTGAAAGAAGAACTTTTAAAGAAGAATTTTGTTTTTAAATCTGAAACTGATACTGAAGTTATTCCACAATTATTGGAAGACTTGGATGATGGAGATTTCTTGAGTACTGTTTTTAAGATGAGAGAAAAGGTTAAGGGTAGTTATGCCTTTGGCATTTTAAGACAAGATACTAAGGAACTTATTGGAACAAGAAAAGAAAGTCCATTGATTGTAGGTATTGGAGATGGCGAATTTTATATTGCATCAGATGTTATTGCAGTTTTAAAATATACAAGAGATGTTATCTATCTTGAAAACGGCGATTTAATTCATTTTAAAGATGGAAAATATACTATCTATGATGAAAAAAATAATGTTGTAAAAAGAGAGATTAAACATATTGATTGGTCCGTTGAATCAGCTACTAAGGACGGATATGATCATTTTATGTTAAAAGAAATTTACGAACAACCAAAAGTAATTGAAGAAACTTTCCGTAGAAGATTAAATGAAAATGATAAATTAATCTTAGATGGAATGGAAAGTTTATTAGAAGGAAATTTGAAAAAGTTCAATAAATGTTATGTTGTTGCATGTGGTACAGCATACCATTCAGGTCTTGTAAGTAGAGAAATTTTAGAAAAGGCTTTGAGATTTCCAGTAATTGTTGATGTTGCTTCTGAATTTAGATATTCCGACAGAATGATTGATGATAAAACTTTGGTTATAATAATCAGTCAATCCGGAGAAACTGCTGATACTTTAGCTGCTCTTAGAGAAGCTAAAGCAAAAGGAGCAACTATCTTGAGTGTCACAAATGTTGTAGGTTCTTCAATAGCTAGGGAATCTGACAATGTATTCTATACTTGGGCAGGTCCTGAAATTGCTGTTGCAAGTACTAAAGGATATACAACACAAGTTACAGCTTTATATATGATTGCTTTGAAATTTGCAGAAATTTTAGGAACAATTTCTGACGATGAATATAAGAATATAATTAATCATTTAAAGGAATTGCCTAGTAAGATAGAATTATTATTAAAAGATACAGAAATTTACAAAAAAATTGCATTAGAATTAAAGGATAAGACTACTTGTTTCTATCTAGGAAGAGGTCTTGACTACTATACTGCTATGGAAAGTGCATTGAAATTAAAAGAAATTTCATATATTTATACTGAAAGCTTTGCAGCTGGAGAGTTAAAGCATGGAACTATTGCATTGATTGAGGACGGTACACCTGTTTTTGTAATTGCGACTCAAGAAAGATTATATGAAAAAATTATTTCAAATGTAAAAGAAGTTAAAGCTAGAGGAGCTAAAGTTTTTGAAATAACTCATTTAGATAACAATCTTGATGTTTCTGATGAAAGAATATTAATTCCAGGTACTATAGAAATTTTAATGCCTATAATTTCGGTTGTTGCAAGTCAACTTATTGCTTATTATGCATCATTGGCTAAGGGAAATGATGTTGATAAGCCAAGAAATTTAGCAAAATCTGTTACGGTTGAATAGATTTAAAGGGACTGGGAAGTCCCTTTTTTATATAAAGGAGAAAATTATGTATAAGTTAATAGCGCTTGATATGGATGGCACTACTTTTAACGAAAATCATGAAATATCTGATGAAGTTAAAGATAGCTTATTTTATGCTATGAGTAAAGGTGTAAAAATCGCATTTATCTCAGGTAGAGAAGAATTTACAGTAAAAGAAATTTTAAAAAATTTAAATTTAGATACTTACTATGGAGCTTTAAACGGCAGTTTGATTTCTACAACTTATAGTGAAGTTCCAAAATTTGTAAAGAGTTTAGAAAAAAAGTATATTTTTGATATTTTAGATATTATTGAAAATAACGGTTTTTCACCTATTATTTTCTTGAAGGATTTTATTTTTACCAAAGATTCAAAAGATGAATATGTTGAAATTATTTCTAAATTTATAAATCCTGAAATAGCTAGAGTTAAAGATGTAAAACAATATATTAAAGATAATAAATTGGAAGAAAAAGTTTTGAAAATAGGAATTTGTCAGGAATATGATGTATTAAAAGAATTGGACGATAAATTTACTGATACAATAAAGAATGAATACACTATTTCTTTTTCTCTTCCTTTTTTTCTTGAGTTAATGGCAAAAGATACGGATAAAGGCTCTTGCTTAAAAGAAATATGCAGGCTAAATAATATAGATATATCAGAAACTATTGCAATGGGCGATGGAGAAAATGATATACCTATGTTAAATATTTGTGGACTTTCTGTTGCAATGGGAAATGCAATGGAAAATGTTAAGAAAAATGTTGATTATATAACTGATACGAATAAAAATGACGGGGTTGCAAAAGCCATAAGAAAATTTGTTTAGAGGAAATTATGGAAAAGAATTTTGTTGAAAAAATCGAAAATGTGGAAAGTTTTGTAAATGAAGTTATTTTAAATGCAATTAAAAATAATGCTTCAGATATACATTTTGAACCTAGAGAAGATAATTTTTATATAAGATACAGAATAGATGGAGAACTTATTGATGTCCATCAAATAAATAGTTTTAATGCTCCCATCATTATTTCTCGTATAAAAATTATTTCAAAAATGGATATTACAATTAAGAGAATGCCACAAGATGGAAGACTGGATTTTGATTTTAATGGAAATTTAGTTGACATTAGAGTTGCATCAGTTCCTGTAATTTTGGGCGAAAAAATTGTAATGAGAATTTTAAATGCTGGAAATTTTAAAATTGACATAGAAAATCTAGGATTATATGATGAAGAAAGACAATTAATTGAAAATATAATAAAAAGTCCAAACGGAGTTCTAATTATAAGTGGTCCTACGGGAAGTGGAAAGTCATCTACATTGTATTCATTTGTAAAAAAATTACAAAATGAAAATATCAACATAATTACTTTGGAAGATCCGGTTGAAGTTAGAATTAGTGGAATAAATCAAATAAATATAAATTCGGCTTTGGGACTTGACTTTGCGACAGGTCTTAGGGCGATGTTAAGACAAGATTTTGAAGTCGGTTTAGTTGGAGAAATGAGAGATAGAGAAACTGCAAATATTGCTCTAAGAGCGGGAATAACAGGTCATCTTATCTTTACGACTTTGCATACTGCAGACACGGTTTCGGCAATAATAAGACTTTTGAATTTAGGAATAGAAAATTATGTTATTTCTTCGGGTGTAATAGCAATTCTATCTCAAAGACTGGTTCGAAAACTTTGCCCAAAATGTAAAATTAAAAGAGATTTAACAAATTTTGAAAAAGAGATTTTTAAGAAAAATAATCTTGAAACACCTGAATATATCTATGAAAAATGTGGTTGTGAACATTGTAATAGAGGATATATTGGTAGAACTTTAATTTTGGAATCTTTAATTTTAGATGATGAAATAAAAGAAATAATAAATGGAAATTGTAATAGTGTAAGACTTTACGAATATTTTAAGAAAAACGGAAATGAAAGTTTATATAAAAACGGATTAAGAAAAATTGCAGATGGAATAACGAGTTTTGAGGAAGTAAATAAAATTTTATTTTCATTAGGAGAATTTTAAAATGTGCTTTAAAGAAAAAGTTTTTAATATTTTGAATATGGAAATAGGAAATAAACACAATTTATTAGATTTAAGTATTTCTTTAAAAGAGGCAGGACTTCTTTTAAAATCAAATATTAATACTGCAGAAACTATAAACTTGCTTTCAAAAACTTCGCCAAATAAAAATTTAAAGAAAATTTTTTCAGAAGTTTATGAAAATTTATTGCAGGGACATGATTTATATAACTCCTTTTTAAAAGTCAATAAATTTGACAATTTATTTTTATCTTTGATAAAATCAGGGGAAAGTTCGGAAAGACTATCTGAAGTTTTTCTATATCTATCTTTGTACTATGAAAAAAAGTATAAACTTAAACAAAAACTTATAAGTTTATTAACTTATCCCTTTATTTTATTGTCGGTTACAGTTATAGTTTTAATTTTTCTTTTGAATAATGTTATACCGACATTTTTAGATATTTTTGAAGATAGCAATATTGAATTACCTGCTATTACAAAGTTTTTAGTTAAAAGCATTGATTTTGTTAAATATAATTATCTTTATATTATTTTAGGAATCTTGGTTTTTATCCTATTTCTAAAACTAATTTTAAAAAAATATAAAGTTAGAAGATTTTTTGGAAAATTGCTATTTAAAATTCCATATATAAAATCGCATTATCAAAACTATATAACTTCTGTAATTGCAAAAAATTTTACTATCTTGCTTAATGGAAATATAAATATAGTTGATAGCTTGGAGATAATAAAAAATTCTACTAGAAATGTATTTATACAAGAACATTTGGAAAAGGCGATTTTAGAAATAAAAAGCGGTAATTTAATTTCAACATCTTTAAATGACGAATTGATTTTTAATCTCGCATTTATAAACATGCTTGCAATAGGAGAAAGCAGTGAAAATTTAGTTGAAATACTAGAGAGTGCAACGGAATACTATGATTCAAAAATAAATTATTCAGTTGATAAAATTTTACAGTATTTACAACCTTTAATAATAGTTTTAATCTCCTTATTTGTAGCATTCATTGTATTTGCAATAGCAATACCAATTTTTGATTTATCAAATGGAATAAGTATAGAGTAATTATTTTAATGGAGGTAATATATGAGAGCATTACTTGTAATTGATTTACAGAAAGGGATAATAAGTCAAAGAGATTGTAGTAATGAAATAGATAAAATTAGATGGTTGATTGAGGATTTTAAATGTAAGAATATGCCAATTATTTTTACAAAACATCTTGATGAAAATGTTGAAAGCCCTTTATACAAAAATTGTGAAGGTATTGAAATAATAGATAATTTTGATATAAATGCAAAATATATAGTTGAGAAAAGTAAGCCGGACTCATTTTTCAATACTAATCTTGAAAAAATTTTAAAAAATGAAGGCATCACAGAATTGGTTATTTGTGGCTTTAATACTGAATATTGTTGTTTGTTTACGTCTATAGTTGCTGCTGATAAAAATTTTAAGGTCTATTTTATAGAAGATGCAACTGGAACGGTTTGTGATGAAAATACTTATGAAATGCCTGGATTGGATATTCAAGATTTTATAGGGTCAATACTAAATTGGTCAAATATGGTAAATGTTTTGTATTTAGATGAATATAAAGAAGAATTTATTTAATAAGAACCCCACCCTTCCACGATGCTTTGCATCGGGTGGGAACCCGGGAACCTTGTTGCTTCGCAATAAGAACCCCACCCTTTAACGATGGTTCACATCGGGTGGGTATCTGGTAACCTAGTTATTTCACAATAAAAAAAAGCAAGTTAGTGTTAAAATAACTTGCTTTTTTGTTCCATAATGTAGTATTAATCTTCTATATCAAGTTCATATGTTACTTTATATTTTTTGTTATAATCTGAATCATCATTATGTTCAAATTTAATCTTTATTTTTTTACTGTCATTAGTTAAGCCATAACATTCTTGTCCAGTTGTTTTTGAACCGATTGGAGTAGGTGATACCTTTTTTTCTACATTCAATGGATATGTATCTGCATTTTCCCCTTTTTCATCAACAACTAAAGCTGGTCTTATATATAAATCTTGTCCTTTACCTTTATAGCCTAAATTTTCATAGGAGTAAATTATATAAACAACTTTAGCGGGCTTTTTAGTTGTAAATCTATTTCTTTCAGTTGTAGTTTTTACGCTATTAATTTTTAATTTGAACTTTCCTTTTACCTCCCAAGTATCGTCTTTGCTTTTTAATACTAAAGGTGAGTTATTAAGATCAGTTTTTGAAATAGCATAAGTTACTTCATCATCAGTAAAACCACCAGTAGTTTCTTTTTCTTCTGTTAAATATGATTTTAAATCTTTTTCTGTAAGTTCTGTTCCTTTTTCTTCAGCTTGTTTCTTATAATTTTTTGCTGCATTAAGTGCATTTTGATTATAGTTAAAATCATAAACTTTTATCATTTCAGCTACTTCTTCATCTTTTAATTCTTGAAGTTTTAATTTTTTAGTCAATATTTTTTTTGAATCCATTTCAACTTCATTGCCTAATTTACTTTTGATTTGTTCGATTTTTTCTTGACTTAATCCTTCTTTTTTAGCTTCTTGTTTTCCACAACCTACGACAAGTAAACCTGTTAAGAATAAAGCAATTAATTTCTTTTTCATAAATTTTCATCTCCTTTTCCATTTTATATTGTGTAATTTAAAACACAAATACAAATTCTATTATCTATTATAAACAAATATAAATTTTTTTCAATACCTTCATAATAAAATAACCTAAAAAAGCAGGCTTGTTTTACATTAATTTATATAGTTTTTTAGTTCATATAACTTTATTATTAAGAATTTATATATAAATATGAAAATAATGTAAAATATTATATATAATTAAGTTCAGTATAATTCTTGAAAATTATTAACATAAGTTGTATAATTTAATTAACGACGAAAACGTCTTTAAGGTATATAATTATTTAAAATATAATTTTTAAGGCTTGTTACTAATAATAAATATCGATAAGAAAATAAATAATTTTTTTGTCGACACTAAATTTTATAATCTTTTTTATATTTAAGTACTTTAGTTATTCACATTTCTTTTCTAATATGATACAATATATGTGAGAAAATTTTGGAGGAAATGTGTTGAGTAGAGAAAAAATATATGTAAAAAACCATTATAGATATGATGCGATATTTGTATTTTCTATTTTAGCGATGTCTGTAGGCTTTCTTTTTGACAGTCCTAAAGAAATTTTATACGGATATATTAATATTTTAAAATCTCCAAGTCATTTACTTACTGATTACATGGCAGTAGGAGGAATAGGAGCAACATTTTTAAATGCTGGTCTTCTTATGTTACTTGCGTCTTTTGTATTGTGGAAAAGACAACAATTGTTGACAGGTCCTATTATAGCAGCACTTTTTACGCTTTTTGGTTTTTCTCTTTTTGGAAAAAATCTATTTAATACAATTCCAATAACTTTTGGAGTTTACCTTTATGGTAAAATCGAAGGTTTAAAATTTAATACTTTGACAATGAATAGTCTGTTTGGTACTGCTCTAGGTCCGGTTGTAAGTTATTTATGTTTTGGAATTGGACTTCCGTTTTTTAAAGGATTACTTATTTCTTATTCAGTTGGGATTTTTATTGGAATGATTATTCCTGCACTCTCTGCATCATTTTTACGTTTCCATCAAGGTTACAGCCTATATAATATTGGTTTTACATGTGGAGTTATTGGTCTTTTCATTCAAGGAGTTTTTAAATCTTTTAATTTAGAAGTAAAAAATGTAAATGTTGTAAGTGCTGGAAATTTACGAATTGCAATTATAATGTATATATTTTTTACTATAGTTTTTGTTTTAGGATTTTATCTAAATGGATTTAGTTTTAAAAATTTAGGAAATTTATTAAAGAATAGTGGTAGGGCTCCATCTGATTTTGGGAATATTTATGGTAGAGGTGTCAGCATGATTAATATGTCTGCACTTGGAATTATATATACTACTTATGTGTTAATTATGAATCAACCTTTAAACGGACCGGTTCTTGGTGGTATATTTACCATTTTTGGTTTTGGAATATTCGGTAAACATATTAGAAATGTATTACCTATTCTTGTAGGAACATTAATTGCGTACTTTTTAAATATTTATGATCCACATAGTGTTTCTGCAACAGTTACTATTTTATTTGCAACAAATTTAGCTCCGGTTGCTGGAGAGTATGGTTTTATAGCTGGAATATTTGCAGGCTTCTGCCATGTATCAATTGTTTCTAGTGTTGGTGTCTTGCATGGAGGCTTAAACCTTTATAACAATGGTTTTTCAGGAGGCTTTGTAGCGGCAACATTAGTTCCAATTTTTGAGTCAATTAGAAATTCGAGATTTTTTTATAATAAAGGAGAGGAATAATTTTGAATACAATAAAAAATGAAGAAAATTGTGCTAAGTTAATAGTTAGTGGACTTGTTCATTATTATTTTAGTAAAAGAGTTCAAAATTTAAAAATAGATTTTAAAATAGAAAAAGATTCCCTAAGAGTTATTGCTGAGGGAAATGTTAAAATAAAGCCAAAAGATTTAGAAGAATTAAATAGAATTTCGAATTCTGCAAGACTTCCTGAGTTTGAAAATTATTATGATAATTTAATAGGATTAGGAAGCAATTCAAGTGACATATCAAATATAGATGCATTAGGCTCTATGGTTGATGAAGCTATAGTTTCTTATTCCGATGATGGTCTTTTGACTATTTTATTAGTTAGAAATTTCTAGCCTTTAGTATTTGGTGAATTGTACATATTAGTTTATTGTCTTGCTCTATGGGGTATTACAATTATGCTAAATAAAACTACTATAAGGAGTAACATATATGAAAATATTAGAGGTAAAGGATCTTCATGTTAATGTTGGAGATAAAGAAATTTTAAAAGGTATAGATTTAGATATTTTTGAAGGAAAGGTTCATGTTATTATGGGACCTAATGGTGCAGGAAAATCTACTCTTACTAATTCAATTATGGCTCATCCAAACTATGAAGTTACAAAAGGCGACATATTTTTCAAGGGCGAAAACATAAATGAATTAAGAGCTGATGAAAGAGCAAAACTTGGAATGTTTATGTCTTTTCAAAATCCTGAAGAAGTACCTGGAGTTACTGTTTCTAATTTTATTAGAGCTGCAAGAATGTCAATAACAGGAGAAAAAGAAAGTGTTGTTGAGTTTCAAAAAGAGCTTGAAGAAAAAATGGAAAGTTTAACAATGGATACTTCCTATGCTCAAAGATATTTGAATGTTGGTTTTTCAGGTGGTGAAAAGAAAAAGACAGAGATTTTACAAATGGTAATGTTAAATCCTACATTTGTAATGTTGGATGAAACAGATTCAGGTCTTGACATTGACGCTGTTAGAATTGTTTCAGAAAATGTTGAAAAATTTAAAAATGAAAATAAATCAATTTTAATCATAACTCATCATAGAGCAATATTATCAAGAATTAAACCGGATTATGTTCATGTTTTATATGATGGTAAAATTGTTAAAACATCAGATGCTTCTTTGATTGATAAAATTCAAAAAGAAGGTTATTTATGGATTGAACAAGAGGTGTAGTTATGACATCAGAAAGAAAAAAAACACAAGTAGAAGAAATGGACAGAGGTGTCTATGATATAAAAAACGAGGTAAGATACTCTTCAAAAACAGAAAAAGGCTTAACTCGTGATATTGTTAAACAAATTTCTAAGGAGAAAAATGAACCAGAATGGATGTTAGATTTAAGACTTAAAGCTTTGGAAGTTTTTGAAAAGTCTAAAAATCCAAATTGGGGACCTGATTTATCTCCTGTTGATATAAATGAAATTACAACTTATATCAGTCCGGATGCGAAAATGAGTGGAGATTGGAATGAATTACCTGAAGATATTAAGGGTACATTTGATGCTCTTGGAATTCCGGAAGCTGAATATAAGAGAGAACTTTCAGGGGTTGGAGCTCAATACGACAGTGAAGTTGTTTATCATAGCTTAACTGAAAAAATGAAAAATCAAGGTGTAATCTACACTGATTTTGAAACTGCCGTAAGAGAATATCCTGATATAATAAAAGAATATTTTATGACTTGCATAAAACCTGAAGATCATAGATATGCTGCTTTACACTATGCAGTTTGGAGTGGTGGCTCCTTTGTTTATGTTCCAAAGGGGGTTAATGTAAGTATTCCTTTACAATCATATTTCAGACTTAATGCACCGGGTGCGGGACAATTTGAACATACTTTAATTATCATTGAGGAAGGAGCTTATTGTCATTTTATTGAAGGCTGTTCAGCTCCAAAATATAATGTTTTAAATGTTCATGCTGGAGCGGTTGAACTTTTTGTAAAGAAAAATGCAACTTTAAGATATTCTACAATTGAAAACTGGTCAAGAAATATGTATAACTTAAATACAAAAAGAGCAATTGTTGATGAAAATGGAACTATTGAATGGGTTTCTGGATCCTTTGGCTCAAAGGTAAGTTTACTATATCCGATGAGTGTATTGAGAGGAGAAGGAGCAAAGAGTGAATTTACAGGAATCACTTTTGCAGGTAAAGATCAGTACTTAGATACAGGAGCAAAAGTTATTCATGCTGCTCCAAGAACAAGCTCATCAATAAATTCAAAATCCATATCAAAGGGTAATGGAGTTGCTATTTACAGAGGACTTGTAAGTGTAAAACCAAATTGTCCAGGTTGTAAATCAACTGTAACTTGTGAATCTTTGATGTTGGATCAAGAATCTCAATCAGATACAATCCCTGTAATAGATATTCAAACATCAGATATTGACTTAGGTCATGAAGCAAAAATTGGTAGAATTGACGATGATGTAATTTTCTATCTAATGAGTCGTGGTATTCCTGAAGAAGAGGCAAAAGCCATGATTGTTAGAGGTTTTGCTGAACCGATTGCAAAGGAATTACCTTTAGAATATGCTGTTGAAATGAATGCTTTGATTAATCTAGAACTTGAAGGAACTATTGGTTAGGGGGTGTCTGTATGAGAGGAAATTTTATACCAAGTAATACTTGGAATGCAACAAGAGTTAATAATACAGAAGTACAATTACCTAATTTAAATCCAAAAGAGTATTCTTTAATTAAGAGTGAAAGCAAAAATCTTATTTTTTCTTATGAAAAATTTTCTTTTTCAAATGAAATAACTGAAAAATTAAATGAATTTACAAATCTTAAATTGGATTTTGTTTCAACAAAAGAAAATTCTTTAAATCAAGTTGTTTCGTTAGAATTAAATGAAGAAAATAATCAATTAGTTGATATTATAAAAATAAGAGCAGAAAAAAATTCAACTTTAAACTTGACTTTGGACTATTTTTCAGATGAAAATATTAAAGGTTTTAGACATTCTATTATAGAAGTTGAAGCGGAAGAAAACAGTGATGTAAAAATTTATATTTCTCAAAGATTTTCTTTAGATGTTTTGAGTATTCAAAGCGTTTATTACAAAGTTAAAGAAAATGCAAATGTTGAATTTGTTCAAGTCGATTTAGGAGGCAGAGAAAATTATGTTTCCTATATAGGAGATCTCGTTGATAACAATTCAAATGTCAATGTAAATTCTATTTATTTCGGCAAAAACGAACAAAAATTAGATTTTAATTATGTGGCAACTCAAAGAGGACGTGCTACAAATTATGATTTGGCGATTAAGGGAGCATTAGCTGACAAAGCTCAAAAGACTTGTAGAGTAACTATTGACTTTAAGCGTGGATCATCTACTTCTAAAGGTTCTGAACAAGAATATGTAACATTACTTTCAGATGATATAAGAAATGTTGCAGTTCCGATTTTGCTTTGTACTGAAGATGATGTTGAAGGAATTCATGCAGCGAGTGCGGGGAAAATTGATGAAAATATACTATTTTACATTATGAGCCGTGGTTTTAGCGAATCAGAAGCAAAGAGATTGATTTTAGAATCAAAATTTGCTGAAACTATTGACTTGATAGATAATGAAGAAATAAGAAAGAGAGTTTATACAACTTTATCCAAAAAACTTTCGGAGGTATAATATGACTAAAACTATTCTTGATATTAGAAGAGATTTTCCATATTTGAACGAAGAAAAAGTTGGAAAAAAAGTTATATATTTAGATAATGCAGCTACAAGCCAAAAGCCACAAGCTGTTATTGATACTATAACAAATTACTATTCTTATCAAAATGGAAGTCCTCATAGAGGCAGTCATTATTTAAGTATGTCTGCGACTGATATTTATGAAGGAACTAGAAAAAAAGTTAAGAATTTTCTTAATGCAAAGAGAAGTACTGAAATAATTTTTACAAAAAATGCTAGTGAAGCACTTAATTTAGTTGCCTATTGTTATCTTAATAAATTAGAAAAAGATGATGAAATAATGCTTAGTATTATGGAACATCATAGTAATTTATGTACTTGGCAATTTTTAAAAGAAAAAACAGGTGCTAAACTTAATTATATTTATCTTGATGATAATTTCCAATTGGATATGAAATCTTTTGAAGATAAAATTTCTGATAAAGTAAAATTAGTATGTATAACTGCTGCTTCAAATGTAGTAGCTACAATGCCTGACATCAAAAAAATTATTGGAATAGCACATAAAAATGGAGCTAAAGTTTTAGTTGATGCTTCTCAAATTGTTGCACATAAAAAATTAGACGTCCAAGAATTAGATGTTGATTTCTTAGTTTTTTCAGGACATAAAATGTTAAGTGCAATGGGCGTTGGTGTGCTTTATGGGAAGTTTGACCTCTTAAAAGAGATGGATCCTTTCCTTTATGGAGGAGATATGATTGAATATGTTTATGAGGACCATTCAACATATCTTTTACCGGCAGGTCGTTTTGAAGCGGGAACACAAAATGTAGGAGCAGTTGCTTCACTTGGTTCTGCTATTGACTACCTAGAAGAATTGGGATTTGATTATATAGAAAAATTGGAAAGAGAACTTATGAATTTTGCTTTTGAAGAAATGAAAAAGCTAGATTTCGTAAAGACTTATACTACAACTGAAGAAAACAGATGTCCAGTTATAGCTTTTAATGTAAAAGATGCACATCCTCATGATGTATCTTCAATACTTGATAGCTTTGGAATTGCAATAAGAAGTGGTCATCATTGTGCAGAGCCTTTGCATAGATATTTGAATGAAAATGCAACTTGTAGAGTAAGTTTTTCTTTCTATAACACTAAAGAAGAAGTAGAATATTTCATTGAGAAATTAAAAGAAGTAAGGAGAATATTACATCTTGGACATTAGAGAAATTTATACTGAGATAATAACAGAAGAAAGTAGAAATACAAAAAATAAAAGATATTTGGAACATCCGACTCACGAAGAAAAAGGTCATAACCCAAGTTGTGGAGATGAAATTACATTACAATTAGATATTGAAGATGGTATAATCAAAGATGCCTCTTATGTTGGAGTAGGTTGTGCAATCTCCCAAGCTTCAACATCTCTTATGATTGATTTAATTAAGGGAAAGACTTTAGACGAAGCAAAAGAACTTTGTGAAACATTTTTGGCAATGATTACAGAAGGACTTGAGGGTGATGAGCTTAAAAAACTTAAGGATGCTGTAGCTCTTCAAAATATTTCTACAATGCCTGCAAGAGTTAAATGCGCTGTTCTTGCTTGGCATACATTAAAAAATATAATCGAAGCTAATTAAATAAGGTCGTAGCTCTTTTGAGTTGCGACTTTTTATTGTGAAACAATAAGGTTCCAGGGCACCAACCTGATCCGAAGCATCGTGGAAGGGTGGGGTTCTTATTTTGGAGGGTATATGAGGATATTTTTTATATTATATTTGCTTTTAGACGGTTTGTTATACAACTATAAATTATTGATTTCTATAATTTTTATAATGAATTTAATATCTTTTACAATATTTTATATTGATAAAAGAAAAGCTATAAAAGGCAAGAATAGAATTTCAGAGAATAGCTTATTGTTATCAGCTTTTTTATTAGGCTCAATCGGAGCTTTTTTATCCATGCAAATATTTAGACATAAAACTAAAAAACTTAAATTTAGAATTTTAGTACCACTATTTTTTGTGGGAAGAGTGTTGATTTTATATTATTTATATAAATATGTAATATAGTATTGACTTTCCTAAATTAAATGGATATAATTTAGGTATAAGAATTGTAAGAGTATTTATAATAATATTTTAAATTATAAGGAATAGAGGTGTTTATATGTCTAATTCAGAAATAACAATTTTGGCATTAATATCTATACAATGTTGTGCAATTGTGTTTTCAATTTATAGTGTGGAGAAAACAATCAATAAAAACAATAAAGAAATGTTGTCTAAAATAGATGAATTAAATAATACAATAAAAGAACTGGAGTCAAAGTTAGAAAAGAAATAAAAAATTATTTAAAGGAAGTGATAAAAATTACTTCCTTTTTTGATTCTGAAATTAAATTAAAATTTATCTTTAAATAAATCGTATAAATGAGAGGCTAATACTATTCCAAAACAGACAAATGTTATAGTAGAAAGCTCTTTGAAATGAAATATAATTAAAAATACTATTATAGTGATTGTTAAATAATTCATCCATTTTTTTCTCATAATTGCCTCCTTTAGATTAATATTAAATAGTAATTTATTGAACTATCAAAACAATATATTTACAACTATATTATACCATAATATAGTATTTAATTAAAGAATTCATAATATGAAATTAAAATTATCAGGTTCAAAGGTCAATTTCTGTTTAAAAAAATGAAAAAATTCCAAAAAAAGTCTTTACTTTTTATAAAAAATCTGTTAAAATTTAAAGATAATAATGTAATAGTGGGATAATATGTATTTTTATCTTTTTTTAATTTTTCAAAGGGGTGAAGTTTTATGACACATACTGAAAAGTATGGAATCACAGAAAGGGTTAGTTATTCAAAAATTCAAAATGTTTTGGATCTTCCAAACCTAATTGCCATTCAAACTGATAGTTATGACTGGTTTATTAAGCAAGGAATTAGAGATGTTTTTGACGATATTAGTCCGATTAGAGACTATTCCGAAGCTATGAATCTGGAATTTTTAAATTATCGTTTAGAAAATGCTCCAAAGTATTCAGAACAAGAATGTAAGGATAGGGATATGAACTATTCTACACTTCTAAAAGTTGATGTTCGTTTAACAAACAATAATACAGGTGAAGTTAAAGAACAAGAAGTGTTTATGGGAGAAATTCCATTGATGACTGACAACGGGACTTTTATTATTAATGGGGCTGAAAGAGTTATCGTAAGTCAGCTTGTTAGAAGTCCGGGTGTATATTATGGAGAAGAAATTGACAAGTCAGGTAATAAGTTATTTTCTTCAACAGTAATTCCAAACAGAGGTGCTTGGTTAGAATATGATACCGACACAAACGGAGTTGTAAGTGTTCGTATTGACAGAACAAGAAAATTGCCTATAACAACTATGATTAGGGCGTTGTTATATGAAACAAATGAAGAAATGGTTGAAAATTTCGGAGATATTAAAGAACTTCATACTACTTTGGAAAAAGATATAACAAAGAGTTATCAAGAAGCTATTCTTGAAATTTATAGAAAATTAAAACCAGGGGATCCTGCTACTGTTGAAAGTGGGGAAAGTTTATTACATAATTTACTTTTTGATCCTAGAAGATATGATCTTGCAAAAGTTGGTAGATATAAATTTAATAAGAAATTAGCTTTAAGAAATAGATTAATAGGAACAATTTTAGCTGAAGATATTTTCAAGACCGATAAATTTGGTGAAATGGAAAAAATTGCAAGTGTTGGAGATTATATTTCAGAAGAACTTGCTGAAAAAATTGAAAATGCAGGATATAAGAGAGTTCATGTAAAAGTTGAAGACAAAGAGATTATCGTTGTTGGTAACCACTTTGTTGATATTAGTGCGTTTGAATTGGGATTTGATATTTCATGCAATGGACTTTCGGAAAAAATTTACTATCCAGTTATGATGGAAATTTTAGATGCTGCATCAGAATATGAAGGCGAAGAATATGAAACACAAGTTAAGAGAGCTGTTAGAAATAGAGTTAAAGAGCTTTCTCCTACTCATATTATTCGTGATGATATTGAAGCTACTGTAAGTTATGAATTTAACTTATTCTATGGTCTTGGAATTTGTGATGATATTGACCATTTAGGAAATAGAAGAGTTAGAGCTGTTGGAGAACTTTTACAAAATCAATTTAGAATTGGTTTATCAAGAATGGAGAGAGTTGTTAGAGAAAGAATGTCAACTCAAGATCCAGACCTTGCTACGCCTCAAGGACTTATTAATATAAGACCTCTTGTTGCGTCTTTAAAAGAATTCTTTGGTTCTTCACAATTATCACAATTCATGGATCAAAACAATCCACTTGCAGAACTTACTCATAAGAGAAGATTATCAGCATTAGGACCTGGTGGTCTTAGTAGAGATAGAGCAGGATACGAAGTAAGAGACGTTCATGAAAGTCACTACGGAAGAATTTGTCCGATAGAAACTCCAGAAGGTCCAAACATCGGTCTAATTACTTCTCTTACAACTTATGCAAGAGTTGATCAATATGGATTTATTGAAACTCCATATCGTGTTGTAAATAATGGAATTGCTACAAAGGACATTGTTTATTTAACTGCTGATGAAGAAGATGAAGTTATTATCGCTCAAGCCAATGAACCACTTGATGAAAATGGACGTTTTGTAAACGAAAGAGTAAGTGGTCGTGGTATTAACGGCGAAAATGATATTTATCCAAGAGATACAATTCAACTTATGGACGTTTCTCCTCAACAAATAGTATCAGTTGGTACAGCAATGATTCCTTTCCTTGAAAATGACGATGCAACTCGTGCGTTGATGGGTTCAAACATGCAAAGACAAGCAGTGCCTCTACTTGTTACTGAAGCTCCTATCGTAGGAACTGGTATAGAACATAAAGCGGCAAGAGATAGTGGTGTTGTTATCGTTGCTAAAAATTCAGGAATTGTTACAAAAGCTGATAGTGATGAAATTCATATCAAAAGAGATTTAGATAATGTAGTTGATAAATATAGATTACTTAAATTTAAACGTTCAAACCAAGGAACAACAATCAATCAAAGACCTATAGTTAATGAAAATGACAGAATTAATGCAGGAGATATTATTGCCGATGGCCCTTCAACAGAAAATGGAGAAATCGCATTAGGTAAAAATATTTTAATGGCATTTATGAACTGGGAAGGTTATAACTACGAAGATGCGATGTTGTTGAATGAACAACTTGTTATAGATGATGTTTTAACTTCATTACACATTGAAGAACATGAATGTGAAGCGAGAGAAATCAAATTAGGTTCTGAAGAAATCACAAGAGATGTTATAAATATCGGTGAAGATATGAGAAAGAACTTGGATGAAAATGGTATTATAAGAATTGGTGCTGAAGTTAATTCAGGAGATATCTTAGTTGGTAAAGTATCACCTAAGGGAGAAACTGAGTTAAGTGCTGAAGAAAGACTTTTAAGAGCTATTTTCGGAGAAAAGGCAAGAGAAGTAAGAGATACTTCTTTAAGAGTTCCTCATGGAGAAACTGGTATTGTTGTAGATGTTAAATGTTATAGTAGAAAAAATGGAGATGAATTACCACCTGGAGTTAATGAAGTGGTTAGAGTTTATGTAGCTACTAAGAGAAAGATTAATGTAGGGGATAAAATGTGTGGTAGACATGGTAACAAAGGGGTTATATCAAGAATTATGCCTCAAGAAGATATGCCATTCTTACCAGATGGAACTCCTTTACAAATCGTTCTTAATCCATTAGGGGTACCTTCTCGTATGAACATCGGACAAGTACTTGAAGTGCATTTAGGACTTGCAGCTAAAAGACTTGGTTGGAAAGTTGCAACACCTGTATTTGACGGAGCAAGTGATATTGATGTTCTTGATGCATTAAAGCTTGCTGGTTGTCCTGAATCAGGAAAAATAAAACTTAGAGACGGAAGAACTGGAGATGAATTTGACAATCCTGTAACTGTTGGTTATATGTATATGTTAAAACTTCACCATTTAGTAGATGAAAAAATCCATGCTAGATCTATCGGACCTTATTCTTTGGTTACACAACAACCACTTGGTGGTAAGGCACAATTCGGTGGACAAAGATTTGGAGAAATGGAAGTTTGGGCATTGGAAGCATATGGCGCAAGTCATACTTTACAAGAAATGCTAACTGTTAAGAGTGATGACATTGTAGGTAGAGTTAAGACTTATGAATCAATTGTTAAGGGTGTAAATATTCCTGAACCAGGTATTCCTGAATCTTTCAAAGTTCTTATGAAAGAATTACAATCATTATGTTTAGATGTTAAATTGATTGATGAAGAAGGAGAAGAAATCAAACTTAGAGAAAATTCCGATGAAATTAAGGCTCAACTTGTTTTAAATGAAGAGTATGCCAAAGAAGAAGAGGAAGAAGATTTTGACTTTGATTCATTCTATGATCAATCTGGAAACAAGGAAGAAGATTTTGATGGCTTTGACCTTAGTTTCTTAGAAGATAAAGATGAAAAAGAAAAAAGTAGTTCAGAAGAAGTAGAACAAGACGAAATATTTATAGAAGAAGATATTGATCAATAACATAGAGGAAGGGAGTGGACTCCTTGTTGGAATTAAATAATTTTGATGCAATGAAAATTGGCTTAGCTTCACCTGATAAAATAAGAAGTTGGTCAAGAGGAGAAGTTAAAAAACCAGAAACCATAAATTACAGAACCTTAAAACCTGAAAAAGATGGTCTTTTCTGTGAAAAAATATTTGGACCGGTAAAAGACTGGGAATGTAATTGTGGTAAGTATAAAAGAATAAAATACAAGGGAAATGTATGTGAAAAATGTGGAGTTGAAATCACAAAGTCTAAAGTAAGACGTGAGAGAATGGGTCATATAGAACTTGTTGCTCCGGTTTCTCATATATGGTATTTTAAAGGAATACCTTCAAGAATGGGTCTTATATTAGATATGAGCCCAAGAGCACTTGAAAAAATCTTATATTTTGCAAATTATGTTGTTCTTGATGCAAAAGATACTGACCTTTATGTTAAACAATTACTAACTGAAGGGGAATATGGAGAAGCTTGTGAAAAATTTGGTGCAGAAAATTTCAGAGTTGGAATGGGTGCTGAAGCAATTAAAGAGCTTTTAGAAAATATAGATTTAGATGAGCTTTCAGATGAATTGAAAAAAGGTCTTGTTGATGCAACTGGTCAAAAGAAAATTAGACTTTCAAGAAGACTTGAAGTTTGTGAAGCTTTCAGAAAATCAGGAAATAGACCTGAATGGATGATTATTGATGTCGTTCCTGTTATTCCACCTGATTTAAGACCTATGGTTCAACTTGAAGGTGGAAGATTTGCAACTTCAGACTTAAATGATTTGTATAGACGTGTTATAAATAGAAATAACAGATTGAAAAAACTTATTGAAATTCATGCTCCAGAAATCATCATGAGAAATGAAAAGAGAATGTTACAAGAAGCTGTGGATACATTAATAGATAATGGTAGACATGGAAAAGCCGTAACAGGAGCAGGAAATAGAGAGCTTAAGTCTTTATCAGATATGTTAAAGGGAAAGACAGGAAGATTTAGACAAAACTTACTTGGAAAGCGTGTTGACTATTCAGGACGTTCAGTAATCGTAGTAGGACCAGATTTAAAATTCCACCAATGTGGACTTCCTAAAAAAATGGCTCTTGAATTATTCAAACCTTTCATTATGAAACAATTAGTTGAAGACGGAATTGTTCATAATATTAAGAGTGCAAAAAAATATGTAGAAAGATTAAATTCAAATGTTTGGGACATTTTGGATAAAGTTATCAAAGATCATCCTGTGCTTTTAAACAGAGCACCGACTCTTCATAGACTTGGTATTCAAGCATTTGAACCGGTTTTAGTTGAAGGAAAAGCAATAAAATTACATCCGTTAGTTTGTACTGCATATAATGCCGACTTTGACGGTGACCAAATGGCTGTGCATTTACCTTTATCAACTGAAGCCCAAGCAGAAGCAAGACTTTTGATGCTTTCTACAAATAATATTTTGGCTCCAAAAGATGGTAAGCCTATCACAACTCCTACACAAGATATGGTATTAGGTTCATATTACTTAACAAGTGGAACTGTTGAAGAAGAAGCTGTTCGTTCATTTATGGATTATGACGAAATGTTTAAGGCTTATTCTACAAATAATGTTAAAATTCATGATACTGTTAATATCTTGTATAGAGATGAAGAAACAGGAGAAAGTCAAATAGTAAAATCAACTGTTGGTAGATTTATATTTAATGAACATCTTCCACAAGATTTAGGATTTGTTGATAGAAGTAAAGATAAATTCTCATTAGAAATAGATAGACTTGTAGATAAAAAAATGCTTGGTAAGATTGTAGATAAGTGTTTTAGAAAACATGGAAATATTAAAACTGCTGAAGTATTAGACTATATTAAATCTACAGGATATAAATATTCTACAGTTGGAGCTATTTCAATTTCAATGAATGACGTAATAGTTCCAGAAGAAAAATGGGAAATTCTTAAAGAAGCAGAAAAGAAAATTGCTGTTTATGAAGAATTATTTAGAGATGGTTTAGTTTCCGAACAAGAAAGATATGAATATGTAATCTCTGTTTGGACAAAGGCTACTGAAGATATTACAAAGATTCTTGTTGAAAAGCAAGATCCTACAAATAGTATTTCAATCATGGCTGACTCAGGAGCCAGAGGTAATATTAACCAAATTAGACAGTTAGCTGGAATGCGTGGACTTATGAGTTCTGCTACTGGAAGAATCGTAGAAATTCCTATCAAAGCAAACTTTAGAGAAGGTCTTTCTGTACAAGAGTTCTTTATTTCAACTCACGGTTCAAGAAAAGGACTTTCAGATACTGCTCTTAGAACAGCTGACTCTGGATATTTAACAAGAAGACTTGTAGATGTTTCTCAAGATGTAATTGTTAGAGAAGATGATTGTTGTACAGATGAATATGTATTAGCTAGAGACTTTAAAGACGGAAATGCTATAGTTGAAAAGCTTGCAGACAGAATTGTAGGAAGACATTCATTTGAAGATGTATTAAATCCTACTACAGGAGAAATATTAATTCATAAAAATGAAATGATTACTGAAGGATTGGCTGAAAAAGTTGAAAAGCTTGGAATTACAGAAATAAAAGTTCGTTCAGTTCTAGGTTGTAAATCTAAACATGGTGTTTGTGCAAAATGTTATGGACGTAACCTTGCAACAGGAAATCCAGTTAATATTGGGGAAGCTGTAGGAATTATAGCTGCTCAATCTATCGGGGAACCGGGTACTCAACTTACCATGAGAACATTCCACTCTGGTGGGGTTGCCGGTGTTGGAATTACTCAAGGTCTTCCTCGTGTTGAAGAACTTTTCGAGGCAAGAAAACCAAAAGGACTTGCTTATATAACTGAAATTGATGGTACTGTAAAATTAGTTGATAATAAGAAGAGATATGATATAGTTGTAACTGCCGATGATGGTGATGAAAGAATTTATGCAATACCTTATGGTGCTAGAATTAAAGTTAAAGATGGAGAAGAAATTAAAGCAGGAGATATGCTTACTGAAGGTTCTATAAATCCACATGACATTTTAGCTATTAAAGGTCCAACAGGTGTTCAAGAATACATCACTAAGGAAGTTCAAAAAGTTTATCGTAATCAAGGGGTAGATATCGATGATAGACATATTGAAATCATTATAAAACAAATGCTTTCTAAAGTTAAAATCGATACTTCAGGAGATACTAATTTCTTAGAGGGAAGTTTAGTTCCGTTTAGAGAAGTTGAAGCTGTCAATAGAGAAATGCTTGAAGAAGATAAGATGCCAGCAACTTTTGATAATGTACTATTAGGTATTACTAAGGCATCTCTTGCTACTGAAAGTTTCTTATCAGCAGCATCATTCCAAGAAACAACTAGAGTTTTAACTGATGCTTCTATCAAAGGAAAAGCAGATGGATTGATAGGATTAAAAGAAAATGTAATCTTAGGTAAACTTATACCTGCTGGAACTGGAATGAAAGTTTATAAATCAATCGAAATTGATTATGAAACAATGGAAGAAGAAGATAGACTTGCTAGAGAAGCTGCTCTTGAAAATGCTGAATCAGAAGAAGATCATATTTTTGATGAATCAAAAGAAAGTGCTGAATCAGATGAAGCAAAAGAAACTGAAACTGAAACTGAAATCGAATCTGAAGTTGAAACTGAAGAAGTTGAAATCGCGGAAGAAGTTGAAGAATAATATTTAGAGTCGGAAGAAACTTTCCGACTCTTTCTATAAAGTGAGGATTAATATGAAAAAAGCTTTAATTTTAACAGCATCTTTTGGTGGTGGACATAATAAAGCTGCTAATAATATAAGAGAAAAGCTTGAACAAAAGGGGTTTTATGTAGAAGAAATAGATTTACTAAAAGAAATTTCTGAAAAATTGGATAGTTTACTCGTTGGAGGATATTTAGGTATTGTAACAAAAACTCCTGAAATTTATGGACTAATATACAAGGGAACTAATATAACTCAATCACAAAATGTTTTTTCAAAACCAATTTTAAATATGTTGAGTAATAAAATATTACCTATTTTAGAAGAAAAAAAACCTAATGTAGTTATAGGTACTCATGTTTTTGCGATTGGAATTATGGAACATATTAAGCAAAAAAAATATTATGATGTTCCTTTTATTTCTGTAATTACAGATTTTATTACACATAAGATGTATTTTAGTGATTACGTTGATTATTATATTGTAGCAAGTGAATTTACAAAAAATAGAATGATTGATTACGGAATAAAACAAGATAAGATTTGTGCTTTTGGAATACCTATAAGTGATAGTTTTAAAGAAAGACATTATGAAAAGAAAGATGGTTTTAATATCCTAACTATATTTGGAACATTGGGAATGAATGATTTTTCGGAGTATATAATGCCTATATTAGAAATTTCAAATGATATTAGACTTACCATGGTTTGTGGTAAAAATGAAGAATTAAAAGAAAAGCTAGAAAAAAAATATAGTTTGTTTATAGATGAAAATAGACTTGAAATCTTAGGCTATACAAATGAAATTGCAAGACTAATGGAAGAAAATCAGATTTTAATTACAAAACCCGGAGGACTTACAGTTTCAGAGGCAATAGTTAAAAATATACCGCTTATAATTCCTTTCTTTATACCAGGTCACGAGGAAGAAAATAAAAATTTCATTGTTGAAGAAGAAATAGGTGTATATGCAAACGGTATTGACGCTGTTGTAAAGGAAGTTAAAAAATTCTATAATAATAGGAGAAGGGTAGAATACATGGCTTTGAATATGAAAGATATAGCAAATGGATTTTCAGTTGATAAAATTGTAGAATTAGTTGAAAAAATAAGCTAAATTCATTGACAAAAATGTTTTCTTATAGTATAATGCACTATGGATAGAGATTTTTAGGAGGTTTTGTATGAAAATTAAAAAATATTTAATTTCTGCTATGGCTTTATTTTTAATGGGATCAATGGTTGCTTGTCAATCAAAACCAGCTGAAAACAAGAAAGCAGAACAAAAAACAGAAGAAAAGAAAGAAGAAAAGAAGGAAATGGAAAAAGCTTCTGAAGAAGAAAAAAATTCAACTATTAAAGCATTAGAAGAACAAAAATCAGTTGAATTAAAAATTCCAAATTTAAGTGATGCAGACAAAGAAAGTATTGAAAAGAAATACGAAAATCTAATTTCTTCAGTTAAAGAAGACAAAATTGACAAGGAAGAAGTTATTAAATTAGGAAAAGCTGCTGAAAATTATGTTAAGAATGTAAAAGAATCAGAAGGCGAAAAAAAATAATTTGATATTTTTAATGAGGGTTTTAAGACCCTCATTTTTTATTGTTCATTATTTATTTTTGTTAATAAAATTTATTACTGCCTCATTAATTTCTTTCTCATGTCCTAATAAAAGGTGTCCGCCAGTTTCAAATATTTTCAAAGTACTATTTTTAAATCTTTTTACAGAAGTAATAAATTTTTCATATTTTGTTATTTTGTCATCTTTTGATTGAAAAATTAATGTTGGAATTTCAATTTCTTCAATAATATAATTATCATAATTCACTGCCATATCTGGATTAGTAATTTCTCCATCTATTTTTACTCCTTTTTTTCTTTTATCAATTGGTAACATTGTTTTAACTACATTGCTTTCCATTCCCATAATAGTTTTAAAAAATGGACTAATCAAGTACATAGGAAGATTATTACATAAAAAATTAGGAGGTGCTTGATATAAATTTATTTTCTTAGGTTTTTCTGTCTCAGGCATTGCAGAACTATATAGAATAAGTCCTTTACATCTATTTGGATAGTCCAGTGCAAAACGAATTGCTACAGTTCCTCCTGCTGAAGTCCCTACAATAAATACTTTATCGATATTTAATTTATCTAAAAGCTCAATATATGCTTTACATTGTTCTTCAGGAGTTCCTTTTCCTAATACATCACTGTTGAGGTATCCAAAACGTGATGGGGACAATATTCTATAATCTTTAGTTAAATCTTTTAAACTTTCATAACCTTGATCAAAACCTCCAAAAATTCCATGACATACTAATAATACCTCTCCATTTCCTCTGTCAAGATATTCTATATTTCCATAAGATAGAATCATTTGACTTGGTTGATAGTTTTTTAATTTTTCAATAGCCTCTTTTAAATCATTGTTAAGCTTAATACTCATAATCATAGTATAAAAAAATATACATATAATTAAAATAATAAATAATATTTTTAAATTTTTCATCACAACTCCAAAGTATCACAAAATAGGTTTATAAAGTGTTCAAGTTCTTTTTTTCCATCTTCTAAACTTTCTTTTTTACAATCATATTTTTGAAGTAAAAAATAGATTTGGGAATAAAATATTTTAGCTATATCTTCTGCACTGGTAGATTTCAGTTTTTTAGGTGGGATTAATTGAGAAAACACTTGTGTTTGATATTTTATGGGTTCATCTAAAAAGATTTTTTCATACAAATCATTGATTTGACTTTCTCTATAACGATCTATTATTAACATTTTTCTAAAATTTGAAGCGATTTCATCTAAAATATAAAACTCAAATAATTCCTTTGCGATTTTAATTATATCTTCTCTTTTTTTATTTATATACATATCGCTGTTGCTAGAATTTCTAGGCAATAAAAGTAGATCTCGTTTCTCATTCATTTTTTTATAAAATATTTCTATACAGCTCTCAAAAATTTCTTGTTTACTTTTAAAATGTTTATATAAGCTAGGAGCCTTAATACCAACCATCATTGCAATGTCCTTTACATAAACATCAGAGTATCCTTTTTGAGCAAAAAGTTTTAAGGCTTCATACATTATTTTATCTTTAGTATTCATAAATCCTCCTCTCGAGCTAATTATGATTAGCTTAATTATATTATAAGCTAATTACAATTAGCTGTCAAGTTAAAAAAATTTATTTTATCTATAGTTTTTGAATTAATTTTTATAAAATAAATAATTTATATTATAAAGGGTATACAATAACTGCATTTACTTCTTAATATAATTATTTTATTAAATTTAAAATAAAAAGTAAAAACACACTAATCACAATCATATTATTAGAATGTAAATACCACACTTAAAATTTATAGAAAATAAGCTATGTAAAATTTTTGCATAGCTATTTTTTTATTCAAGAGCTATATTATAGACAAAGATAAGAAACTATTAAATCGTTGAAAAAACTCATTTACTATGATACAATGATTATGTAAAATATTGAAAAATTATTTTGTATAATTGAAATTTATGGAGTATTAGTTATTATGAAAAAATTAAAAAAAAATATTTATCTATATTCTATATTAATTGTTATTTTTAGTATTTTTACAGTTTATTCAAATGCTAATATGCCAATGGTAATTAAGGAAATTACAGATAGTATTACAGAAAAACAATTTGATAAAATTTTTGGATATTTTGTAAAATATGCTCTACTAATAGTATTAGTGTTGTGTTCTGAATTTATTGGCAAATTGTTGAATGCTAAGTATAGAAGATTATTATATATGAGACTTAGAAATCTTTTTGTCAGAGGAATTTTGTTTAAAGGTAAAAAGGGAGAAAATCCTCAAGAGCTTTATTCTATTTATAATAATGAGATAGAATCTGTTGTAGAAGAATACTATTTAACAATACCACATATTATATTTCAAGCAGTATCTATTATTTGGTATATGTATTTGCTGTTTTCATTGAATATTCTTGCATCATTTATTATTCTAGGAACAAATATTATATCAATTCTAATTCCTTATTTTTTTGAAATAGATATGCAAAGAATAAGGGAAAAGAGCATTTTAGGACTAAGACGATTAAATACAGCTTTTTATGATATTGTTGAGGGAATAGGCACTATAAAAAGATATTCCGTAGAAAAAAATATAAATGATAAAATGGAATCTATTTCATCTGATGAACAAAAATATGCTTATAGATATAGCATAAAAAATGCAGTTCTAGAAATTAGCATGGGGGCAATTTCATTTATATCCCAGTTTCTAATTTATTATGTTGTAATCAGTTCAATTATTAGTGGAAAAGAAACTATCGGAGCTTTTATAGCAATATTGCAATTATCAGAGTTGTTAATATATCCGATTAATACCATTTCCAGCTATTTGATAACTGTATTTTCTATAAAGAAGGTAAAAAATGATTTATTTAAAACATTGTCTGACCATGAATTTGAAGAAAATAAGCGAGAGAGAGTTGAGAAAATTGAATTTGAAAATGTAAGTTTCTCTTATAACCAAAATAAATATATTATTGATAATTTTTCAAATGTTTTTGAAAGCGGGAAAAAATATCTTATTAGAGGTCAAAACGGCTCCGGAAAGAGTACGATTTTGAAATTACTGTTCGGGGAGCTTGAAAATTATAGTGGAAATATAAAGATAAATGGTAAAAATATAAAGGATTATCCTGATATTTCAAAAAATCTTGTCTATGTTGAACAAAATTCGTTCCTATTCAATGAAAATATAGTTTCAAATATAACTCTATTTAAAAATTTTGAGGATAATTTGATTTATGATATTTTAAATAAAGTAAATTTGGATAAAAAACTTATAGAAAATAGAAATGAAAATTTAAATGAATTAAATCTTTCAATTTCCGGTGGTGAAAAACAAAAAATAATAATTGCTAGAGCTTTACTTAGAAATAGTAATTTTTTGGTATTTGATGAAGCTATGAGCAATATTGATAAAAATTCAATTTCAATAATTGAAAAAATGATTTTAAATGATAAAAACTTAGGATTTATTAATATTTCTCACAATTATTCAGAAGAAAATGTAAAAATGTATGACTACATTTTAGAATTTACAGGAGAAAAAATTAATATAATAAAAAATTGTTAGCAATAATTACATTCCCGATACTTATGTGTCGGGATTTCTTCTGATTTTTAGTAGATTTTTGGTGAAAAAATTTACAATAGTATAGTAAGTGTGCTATAATGTATATAGCTTTATGCCTGTTGATAAAGCTATATACATTTCATCATAACTACCATAGAAAAAGTTATCGTAAAGGAGTTATGATATAATTAATAGCTTTATGCCTATTGATAAAGCTACATATTATAAATAAAAATAAATTGTTAAGATAAATTAAAGTTAATTGTTATTAAAAAAGGAGAGATATACTTTGTTTGATAAATTAGAACTATTAGTTGAAAAATTCGAGGAGCTTGAAAAGAAAATTATAGATCCTGAAATTATGAAAGATATGAATGTTTGGCAAAAACTTGCTAAAGAACATGGCGATATGAAGCCTATTGTTGAAAAATATAGAGAGTATTCAAAACATAAAAAAGAACTTGAAGAAAATAAAGAGATGTTAAAGGAAAGTTTGGACGATGAAATGAAAGAACTTGTTAAGGAAGAAATTTCTGAATTAGAAGATAGTATTGAACAAGAAGAGCAAGATCTTAAAATTTTATTATTACCAAAAGATCCTAATGACGAAAAGAATGTATTTATGGAAGTAAGAGCTGGTACAGGTGGAGATGAAGCGGGACTTTTCGCAGAAGATCTTCTTAGAATGTATAGAATGTTCGCAGATAAACAAAAATGGAAAACAGAAATAATGAGTATTTCTGAACAAGGAGTTGGAGGAATTAAAGAAGTTGTTTTCTTAGTTAAAGGTCATGGAGCATATTCAAAATTGAAATATGAAAGTGGCGTTCATAGAGTTCAACGTGTTCCTGCTACAGAATCAAGTGGAAGAATTCATACTTCTGCTGCAACTGTTGCAGTTTTACCTGAAGTTGAAGATGTTGATGTTGTAATAAATCAAAATGACCTTAGAATTGATGTTTATAGAGCTAGTGGTAATGGTGGACAATGTGTAAATACAACTGACTCTGCTGTAAGAATTACTCATATTCCTACAGGAGTTGTTGTTACTTGTCAAGATGAAAAATCACAGCTTAAAAACAAAGAAAAGGCAATGAAAATTTTGAAATCAAGACTTTATGAAAAGTATCAAGAAGAACAAAATAAGGATATTGCTGATGCAAGAAAATCGCAAATAGGGTCAGGCGATAGATCTGAAAGAATAAGAACTTATAATTTTCCACAAGGAAGAGTTACAGACCATAGAATAAATATGACTATTTATCAATTGGATAGTTTCTTAAATGGAGATATTTCTGATATGATTGATGCTCTTATCACAAGCGATCAGGCTAAAAAAATGTTAGCAATTGCGGAGTAGATTATGAATTTAAATTTACAAAATAAATTTGTTAAATTTGGTGTTTATCTTGTATTATATACATTTGGGATTTTTGTATTTTTCAATTTTGTTTTTGCAAAAAAAGAAGATGACGTTTTAGTTAATACAGTAAAAGAGATTGAAACTAATACAAAAACTTTAAATGCTAATGGAATTGATGTGTCTAAACTTTCAACAAAAGTTAATACTGGTGAAAAAGGAAGCATTTTAACAGAACAAACTGTTATGGAAGGACTTGCTAACAGTGAAGATTCAGATATTCAAGAAATTTTAAAAAGTAAGGATAAACTAACTTATCCATATCTAGCTTTACTTTATAGAAATCCATCTGCAAAACTTTTTATAAAAGATAAACTTGAAAATAGAACAGTGGATAATTTTACTGGAGAAAGTGTTGATTTTAAAAGAGATATTCCGTATTATTTACAATGGGATAGACGTTGGGGACAAAAGAAATACACTGATGACAATATTGCCATAAATGGTTGTGGACCAACTTCGATGGCGATGGTTGTTGCGGGGCTTCTAAAAGATAATTCGATAACTCCTGTGGAATTGGCAAAGTATGAAGAATATGCTGAAGGTTCAGGAACAGGTTGGAAATATTTTACAGAAGTTCCAAAAAAATATGGATTAAAAGTTAAAGACTTGAAAACTGATGAAGAAGTTTTTAAAAAGGAGTTGAAAAGCGGAAGACCAATAATTGCAAATGTAGGACCTGGAGATTTTTCTTCAATAGGACATTATATTGTTTTAGTTAGTGTTGATGAAGATGGTATGTTCATAATAAACGACCCAAATAGTCCCACAAATACAAGTGAAAAGTGGAGTTATGAGAGATTAAAATCTCAGATGAAAAATGCTTGGTCTTTTACTAAAGGAGAATAGTTTTGAATTTTTTAGAAAGAATAATAAATTTTTTAGTTTATTTTTTTAGATCAGAACCTGAGGGCTATGACATTGAAAAATACGGATTTACTCATATTGTATTAATGTTAATTGCTTTTTTGGGTGCAATTTTAATTTATAAATATAGAGATAAATTTAAAAATAGTAATAAAAATATTTTAAAATTTTTAGTTATAGTATTATTATTTCAACAAATAATACTATATACTTGGTATATATTTAGTGGAGCTTTTTCAATAGAGACAAGTTTACCTCTATATGATTGTAGAGTTGCAATTATATGCTTGATATATGGTGTGTTTTTTAATAATGATAAATCCAAAAGAATTGGTATATATCTAGGATTTGTTGGTTCTGTTGTAGCTCTTATAACACCAGAGTTAGACAGATTTATATTTCCACATTATACTTGGATAAGTTTCTTCGTTGGACATACTTTGTTACTTTGGATAAGTTGTTATATATTCTTTGTAGAAGAAATAGAAATTTCATTTAAAAAATATACAGAAGTTTTTGTTTTTACAAATATTTTGCATATAGCAATTGTAATTTTCAACAGTCTTACAAACTGTAACTATGCATTTCTGTCAGAACCGCCAATTTTTAAAGATGTAGCTGATAGATTGCATCCAATAACATATATAGCAATTATGATGTTGGTGTTAAATTTTGGTTTATATCTTGTACATTCATATTTTATGAAATCAAGAGATGGAAAATTTAAAATATCACATAGAAAAATTGAAAATTAGATGTTTATTGATTATTGTTCAGATAATTTAAAATATAATATTAATTTTAAAAAAGTGATTTGTTTTCAAATCACTTTTTTAATGAAAAATAATTCTTGAATTATGAAAAAATCTCATTTTATGGTATACTATAAGGTGATATTTATATTATAAAGAAGGGGTTTTAATTATGAAAAATTTATATTTGTTATATGGTGGAAAAAGCGCAGAACATGAAATTTCAGTTTTAACTGCTAAGTCCGTTATAAATAATTTAGATAGAAAGAAATATAAGATATTTCCTATTTATGTGGATAAATGTGGAAGATGGAATTACTTGGGAGAAAACACAAAAAATATTGAAAATGAAAAAGAGTTGGTTGTAGAAGGGAGCGGAAATGTTGCGGACTCTATTTCAAGTTTTTTTGTAAATGATTTTGTAAATGAAAATGCTATTTTCTTCCCTGCGATGCACGGAACATTTTCAGAAGACGGAACTATTCAAGGTTTCTTTGATATAATGGATCTTACATATGTGGGAAATAATGTTTTATCCTCTGCTGTTTGCATGGATAAGGGAACTGCAAATGATGTTTTTGCAGGTAATGGTATTTTACAACCTGAATATTACTTAGTTACAAAGTATGAGTTTGATAAAAATAAAGATTTGCAAATAAAAAATATTCTTGAAAGAATCGGTGAGGTTTCTTTCGTGAAGCCTTGTAATGCTGGCTCAAGTGTTGGAGTTACAAAGGTAACTAAAAAAGAAGAGATTGAACCTGCTCTTATTGAAGCTTTTAAATATGATAATAGAGTTTTAGTTGAAGAGGCTGTTATTGGAGATGAACTTCAAGTTTTAGTAATGGGAAATAATATTTTAAAAGCTAGTTTACCTGGTGGGGTTAAAGTTACTAGAGAATTTTTTGATTATGAAGCAAAATATTTGGATGAAACAACAGACCACATTATACCTTGGGATTTAACTGAAGAAGAAATTAAAGAAATTCAATCAGTAGCAAAGAGAGCTTATGCAGTTACAAATTGTAAGGGCTTTGCTAGAGTTGATATTTTTGTAAGAGATAGCGATAGAAAAATGTTAGTTAATGAAATTAATACAATTCCTGGAATGACTGCTGTATCTATGGCGCCTGCAATGTATATGAAAACTTTTGGGAAGACTTATAGCGACTTTTTAGATGAGTTGATTGAACTTGCCGTTGAGAATAAAAAAGAAAAAGATTCTTTGACTACAAATAGGGGGTAATTATGTTAAAAGCAACTTTGGAGACAATTGCTAAAATAGTAGGTGGAAATTTGGTTACTACAAGTATGAAAGATAATGTTGTAGAGGGAGTTTCTACAGATACTCGTGATATTCAAGTTCACAATTTATTTATTCCGCTTGTAGGAGAAAAGTTTGATGGACATAATTTTGCTTTTGATGCTATTCAAAAGGGAGCAGTTGCTACTTTATGGGATAAAAAGCATCCTACTCCTTATCTTGATGCTGGAATTATTGTTGTTGATGATACATTACAAGCGTATCAAAAACTCGCAAGCAGTTATTTAAAAGCGACAGGAGCAAAGGTTATTGGAATAACAGGCTCAAATGGTAAAACAGGTACAAAGGATATTTTAGCCGCAATTTTAAAAGAAAAATATAGAGTTCATAAGACTGCAAAAAATTTTAATAATGATATTGGTGTTCCTAAAACTATTATGGAAATGGACTTAGATGATGAAGCCGTTGTTCTAGAGATGGGAATGGATCATTTTGGAGATATTAAAACTCTTACAAATATTGCAAAACCTGATATAGCAGTTATCACAAATATTGGTGATAGCCACTTACAAGAACTTAAAACTAAAGAGAATATTGCAAGAGCAAAGTTTGAAATTTTAGAAGGATTAAAGCCTGACGGAATATTTATTTATAACAATGATGATGATATTTTAAGGGAAGTAATAAAAGAATATACAATTCATCAAAAGATTATAAAAATAGGGACAAGAGAAGATTCTGATGTGATTATAAGACCTATTCGTTCTGATGAAGAGGGAAGTAGTTTTTCAATCGGAGAGTATGCTTATAGCATTCCATTTATTGGAAAACATCAAATCTACAATGTTTCAGTAGCAATTACAATAGCAGGGCTTATGGGAATGAGTTATGAAGATATTGTAAGAGGTCTATCAAAAGTAAAGCTTACTGGAATGAGAATGGAACTAATGCATTTGTCTAATTTTGATATTCTAAATGACTGTTATAAGTCAAATCCTCAGAGTTTAACTTCCTGTATTGAAACTGTTTATACTATGAAAGGTTATAAAAATAAGATTTTAATTCTTTCTGATATGTTGGAACTTGGAGAGGATGAGAGAAGATTACATTTTTCTATTGGTGAAAAAATAGATAGAGATAAGATTGACTATGTAATATGTATTGGAGATTTAGCTAAGGAAATTTATAATGGAGCAAATAGAAATTTCAATGTAAATAATCTTTTCTATTTTGAAACTAATGAAGAAGTCGTAAATAAAGTTAAAGAACTCATTTCAGAAAATACTTTAATTATGGTAAAGGGAAGTAGAGGAATGAAACTGGAAAATATTATTGAAATGTTAAAGGAGATTTAATATGGATAAAGAAAGACTTTTGAATACATTTTTAGATTTAGTAAAGATTTACTCACCTTCAAGAAATGAAATAAATGTTATGAAGTATATAACTAAAAAGTTAGACAAACTTGGGATTAAATATATTTTGCATGACCATTCTGAAGAATATGGTGGAAACACTCCTGTAATCATTGCAAAACTTGAAAAAAATTGTGATGATGAAAAACTTAAACCTATTTCTCTTTCAGCTCATATGGATGTCGTTGAACCTTCAAAAGATTTAGATGTTTATGTTGAGGATGGACTTGTTAAAACAAGAACAGAAACAACTTTAGGTGGAGATGATAAGGGTGGAGTTGCAATTATTTTAGAAACTTTTGAAAATTTAGTTGAAAATAATTTACCACATAATGATATATTTGCAGTTATAACTCCATCTGAAGAAATCGGACTTTTGGGAGCAAAATCAATTAAATGGGAAGAAATTCCATCTGAATTTATGCCTGCAAAAGATATGCTTGTACTAGATAATGGTGGTGGATCAGATCTTGTAGCTGTTGAAGGACCTTGTATGTATAAGATAAATGTTCATTATGAAGGAGCTTCAGCACATGCTGGAATTGAACCTGAAAAGGGAAGAAGTGCAATTATAGCTATGAGTAATGCTATTTCAAAGATGAAGATAGGAAGATTAAATGACCATACTACTTCAAATATAGGTAGCATAATATCTGAATTTCCTACAAATGTAGTTCCTAAAGATTGTAAAATCAAGATGGAAGTTAGATGTTTGAATGAAATTGAAGCAAAAGAAAATGTTGATAATTATATAGATATTTTTGAAAAAACTGCAAAAGACTTTGAAGTTAAATGTAATATTGAAGTTAAATACGATTATCCACCATTAAAACAAATTGATGGAAATAATTTATTAAATAGAGTTTTAGATGCATATAAAAAAGTTGGGATTACAGCCAAACCAATTAAAATTGGTGGCGGTTGTGACGGAAATATTTATTTAAAAAATGGATTCCATTCTGTAATTTTAGGAGTTGGAATGTACAAAATTCATACGATTGAAGAATATTTAGTTATTTCCGATATGGAAAAAACGGCAGAGGCGGTTTTGGAATTCATTACAAAATAGGAGGGAATATGTATAAAGGATATAAATTAATTCAAGAAAAATATATAAAGGATGTAAATTCTGACTGTATTTTACTTGAACATGAAAAAACCGGTGCTAGAGTTTTTTTGATGAAAAATGATGATGACAATAAAACTTTTAGTATCGGATTTAAAACTATTCCTAAAGATAACACAGGAATTTGCCATATAATTGAACATTGTGTACTATCTGGTTCAAGAAAATTCCAAACAAAAGAACCTTTTATGGATATGGTAAAGATAAGTACAGCAACATTTTTAAATGCTATGACTTTTCCTGATAAGACTGTTTATCCTGTTTCTAGTAGAAATGAAAAAGACTTTAAAAATTTGATGGATGTATATATGGATGCTGTTTTCTATCCTGCGATGAAATCTGATAGAAGGATTTTTATGCAAGAAGGTTGGCATTATGAACTTGAAAATGAAGAAGATGAACTTAATATTAAAGGTGTAGTATATAACGAAATGAAGGGAGCTTATTCTGTTCCTGAAACAACTCTTTATTATAAAGTAAATAATGCCCTTTGTCCTGATACTGTTTATGCTAAAGAATCAGGGGGAGAACCTTATGAAATTCCAAATTTAACTTATGAAGATTTTTGTGACTTTCATTCAAAATACTATCATCCTTCAAACTCATATATTTATTTATATGGGGATTGTGACATGGAAGAAAGACTTGAATTTTTGGATAGAGAATATCTTTCAAACTTTGAAAAAGAAGAACTTGATAATTTTGAAGGAAGTCAAGTACCTTTTGATAAACCTAAAAATGTCTTTGATGAATATTCAGTTTCAAAAGATGAAGATACTAAAAATAAGACATTCTTAGCTTATGTTTCTTGCTTTGGAGAAAGTGATGGATTAAAAGACGGAATTATATCAAGATTACTAAATGAAATTTTGATTGAGATGCAAGGTGCGTATTTAAAAGAAGCTCTTTTTAAAGAAAATATATGCGAAGATGTTTCTTCGATTTCTATGGAATCTACAAAATTTTCAAGTTTTGGGGTTTATGTTACAAATTCAGAAAGGGAAAATTTAGATAAATTTAAGGAAGTTGTAGAAAAAACTTTAACAGATGTTGTTAATAAAGGAATTGAAAAAGAAAAACTAATTGCGGTATTGAATAGAACAGAATTTTCTGTAAGAGAACTTTTAAATTCTACAACTGCTGGAATAGAATGTATGTTACATGTTTGTGACAATTGGTTGTATGGTAAAAATCCTATGGAATCTTTAGCTTTTGATGATGCTTTATCAGAAATTAGAGAAGAAATTCTAAATAATAGATTGTTAGAAAGAATTATTGAAGAAAAGATTTTAAATAACAATCATAAGGCATTTATTGTTCTTCCGCCGAGTGCTGGACTTAATGACAAAAAAGATTTGGCTCAAAAAGAGTGGTTAAAGAGATATAAAGACTCATTAAATAAAATTCAAGTTGAAAAAATAATTGAAAATACTAAAAATTTAATTAAATATCAACAAACAGAAAGTTCTGATGAACAAAAAGCTACAATTCCAAAATTAAAAATTGAAGATATTGATAAGGAAACTTTAAAAATTCCGAATGACATAGATAAAGTGGAAGATATAACAGTTTTAAAACATGATATTTTTACTTCAGGTATTAACTATGTAGATATTTGTTTTGATTTAAAACATATCTCAAAAGATGAAATAGTATATTTATCATTAATCGAAAATCTATTAAAATCTTTGGATAAAAAATCAATGTCTTACAAAGATTTTACAGTTGAAACATTTTTACGTTGTGGAGGAATTTCAACTACAATTGCAACTTTGACAAATTCAAAAAATAGGGAAAAATTTGTTCCAAAATTTGTTGTAAGTGTAAAATTTTTCTCTGAAAAACTTAAAGAAACTGCAGAGCTTGTAAAAGTCTTATTAAAAGAAACAATTTTTACAGATAAGAATAGAATAAAAGAAGAAGTTTTAGCTATAAAAGGTGAATTGGAACAAGATATTATCGGAGCTGGTCATCTTTACGGAATAAACAGAGCAAAATCATATTATTCAAATAAGGCTTATTATGATGAAAAAGTTAAAGGTATTGATTATTTGAGATTTATTCAGGATTTAGCTGAGAATTTTGATGAAAAAATTGATAATGTGATTGAAAAAATGGAATTTGTTTACAATAGGATGTTTAAGTTAAACGAAACAATTGTAAATATAACAACAACAGAGGATAATTTTGATAATATAGAAAAAGAATTTGTTGGACTTGTAAAAGAGTTTCCTAAAATAGAAGATTCTCCTTATGATTTTACATTTGAAAAAGAGAATTTAAAAGAAGGAATTGCAACATCATCTGATGTAAATTATGTTACTTTTGCGGGGGATATGAAAAAGTACGGTATAGAGTATTCAGGAAGTTTTGCATTGCTTTCTAAAATTTTGAGTACTACTCATATGCATAATAATATCAGAGCGATAGGCGGAGCTTATGGTGCTGGATTTAGTATAACTAGAGATAGTGAAATAATTATGTTCAGCTATAGAGATCCTAATTTAAAATCTACAAAAGAAATTTTTTCAACAGTAGGGGAATTTGTTTCAGAAATGGAACTTTCAGAAGAAGATTTAGAAAGTTTTAAAATTTCAATGGTAAAAGATTTTAATCCATTACTTACACCAAAACATAAAGGTTATACTTCTATGATTATGTATATTACTGGGTCAGATGAAAAAGAATTAGAAATCTATCTAGAGGAGCTTTTAAATGCAAGATTAGAAGATTTAAAGGGACTTTCAGAAATAATAGGTAAAGTATTAGAACAAGATACTTTTGTAGTTGTAGGAAATGCAAATAGAATAAAGGAAAATTCTGAAGAATTTAAGAATATTCTGGTTTTAAAAAAATAACCAATAAGTTTTATATTATTATATTACACAAGATAAAAAGCACTGCATATGCAGTGCTTTTTATATAGAAAATCTTTATAAATAGAGCTTTTTGTATAAGAAATTAATATAATAAAATTATTGACTTAAGTAATTATTACAAATATAATTAAATAAAATAGATAGTTAAAATTTAAAAATTATTTTATTAAATGGAGGAATTTTATGAAAAAAAGAAATCTTGTTTTATTATTAGTTTCTGCATTAGTTCTATGTTCTTGTGGAAAAACGGCTAAGAGAGCTGATGATAAAACTACTACAAAAACTGATGATACTAAAGAAAAATTGACTATTGGAAAAGTTGATTTAAATGATCCTGATTTGGAAGAAAAGTGGAAAAAAGAACCAGCTTATGGAAGAAAGATAATTATAAACTTTGATGGTGGACTTTGTGCTTCTACTTTAGGGGTAACTCATGCAAAGGGATATTTTGCAAAACAAGGATTAGAAACTCAAGTTGTTAATAATCCAGAACCTAAAGATGCGATAGCAACAGGGAAAATTGATGTTATGGTTGAACATATTTCAACATCACTTATTCCTGCTGTTAATGGTTTAGACATAACTTTTACAAGAGCTGTAAATACAGGATGTAGAACTATGTTTGTTTTGAAAGATTCAGATATTAAGTCAACAAAAGATTTAGAAGGAAAAACTGTTGGAGTTCATGGCGGAATTGGTTCAGGTGATCACAATATAAGTCTTAGATTTTTTGCAAAAGATAATGTAGATCAAACTAAGGTTAAATTTAAACCAGTAGAAAGTGCAGCTTTAATCCAAGCTATGAAAAACGGTGAAATACAAGCTTGTGTATTGTCAGATCAATATGCAAAAGAATTTATTGATAAAGGAATAATTAGAGCAATTCGTTCAATAACTTGGGATGATGATTTTAAAATTGAACCATGCTGTGTACTAATTTTAAATAAAAAGTTTGTTGAAGAAAATCCTATTACTGCTGCAAAGATTACTGAGGCACATAGACAAGCAAGTGAATGGGTAGAAGATCACAAAGAAGAAACAGCTGACATTGTAAAGGCAAATAACTGGGGTTCTGGTGATAGAGATACAGATATTTACTTTTTAAATGCTTATAGCTTTAGAATTTCAGATGAACAAACTGAAAAATCCTTAAATGATATAGTTAGAGATTATAAAAAGTTTGATTTGATAGATAAAAATAAAGAAGCTAAAGATATTTTGAAAGATGTTTGGAAACCAATTAATCAAAAATAAATAGTAATTATTAATAAAAAAGAGTTGTTTAATTATAACTCTTTTTTATTATATATTATGATATGTTAATAATGTATTATTGATTGAGTAAAACTATTTCATAAAATTTACTAATAAATAGGACTTTTACTATTAAAAATTAATATAAATAAATTGTTGACTTAATTATTTAAGATGTTATAATTTATTTAGTCAAAAATATTTTAAATTATAAAAAAGATTATTACATAAATTAACAAAGTTTTTTGACGATTATTTATATGGAGGGTGTTTATGAATAAGAAAGGAATTAGTTTATTGTTATTATCAGCTATGCTATTTAGTGTTTCAGGATGTGGAAATACTGCAAAGAGGGCTGATAACAGCCAAAGTTCTGAAAAGAAAGAAGAAAAAAATGAAAGTAAGATGACCATCTCGGATGTTGATTTGAATGATCCTGATTTAGAGGAAAAATGGAAAAAAGAGCCACGTTATGGAACAAAAATCATTTTAGGATACAACGGGGGACTTTGTACTTCTGGTTTAGGAATTGCTCATGTTAAGGGATTTTTGGCTAAACAAGGTTTAGAAGGTGAGATTAAAAACTTACAATTATCTGTTGCAGATGCTATTGGTACAGGTAAGTTAGATGCGACTACAGACCATATTTCTACTTCTGTTGTTCCTGCGGTAAACGGAACTAATATGGTATTTACAAGGGGAGCGCATACTGGTTGTAAATCTCTTTTTGTTTTAAAAGATTCAGATATTCAAAAAACAAGTGATCTAATTGGAAAAGAGGTTGCTATTCATGATGGAATTGGAGCATCTGACCATAATATAGCTTTAAGATTTTTATCAAGAGATAAGGTTGACTATTCAAAAGTTAAATTTAAAAATGTAGAAACTGCTGCAACTATTCAATCTATGCAAAATGGAGAAATTCATGCAGCGATGTTTTCAGATCAGTTTGCACAAAAGTTTGTTGATCAAGGAATTATTAGACCGATTCGTTCAATAACTACTGATGATGATTTTAAAATCGAACCTTGCTGTGTACTTATTTTAAATAAAAAATTTGTTGAAGAAAATCCTATAACTGCAGCAAAACTTACGAAGGCTCATAAGGAAGCTAGTGATTGGATTGAAGAAAATAAAAAAGAAGCTGCACAAGTAATTAATCAAAACAATTGGGGTTCAGGAAATGCTGATTCTGACCAAAAATTTTTAGAAACATATAATTTTAAGGTTACTGATGAGAGAACTACTGAATCATTGACAGATGTTTTAAAAGATTATGCAGAATTTAAATTAATAAAACCAGAAGCTAATTCAAAGGAAACTTTAGCGGAAATTTGGAGACCTATGAAAAAATAATTTGGAGTAAATATGAGTATTGATGTAAAAAACTTGACTAAGGAACAGTTAAAGGAAATAGAACAGAAGCCAAAAAGCAATTTAAATAAATTATTTGATAAAATTATTATATTTTTGCCTGTAATAGCTATAGTAATGGCTTTATTAGAATTTTATTATGTTCCTAATTATGGAGAAAATGGAATAACTGATGTTTATGGCATATTTTTGGGAGTACAACTTGCTTTATTTTTAATTTTTGGAATTTTATCATTCTTTATAAAGAGAGTTTATTATAAAATTAGACATATTGCTCCTCTAGCTACATTTGTCTATATTTTGCTTATTTTATATGATTATGCAACCCTAAAGACAAATTCACTTTTACTACCTTATTTTCCTTGGGTAGATAATATTTTAAATGCAATGTTAACTGATAGAGCTTATTTGCTAGATTGTATTAAAAATTCATTGAAGTTATTATTTACTGGTTATTTTTGGGGAGTTTTAATTGGACTTATAACTGGTATTGCTTGTGGTTATAGTAAAATTGTAAGTTATTGGATTTCTCCTTTTATGAAATTATTAGGAGCAATTCCATCTATTACTTGGATTCCTGTAATAATGGTATTCGCAAGTTCTCTTTTCAAAGGTGCTGTAATAGTAATTGCACTTGGGGTTTGGTTTTCAGTAACAATGTCTAGTTATACGGGAATTAAAAATATCGATGTAGCCTATTATGAAGCAGCGAGGACATTGGGTGCTAGTGAAAGACAGTTAATTTTAAATATAGCAATTCCATCCGCACTACCACATATCTTTCAAGGTTTAGTGATGGGTATGAGTACGGCCTGTGTATCATTGTTAGCTGCTGAAATGATAGGAGTTGAATCTGGGCTGGGTTGGTATATAACTTGGCAAAGGGGTTGGGCGAAATTCTCTAATATGTACGGTGCAATAATTATAATTTGTATTATATTTGTTATAGTAAATTTTGCTTTGGGATATATTAGAAAGAAAGTTCTTAAATGGCAAGAAGGAGTGATACAATAATGGAAAAGAGAAAATTAGAATTAAGGAATGTCACAAAGATTTTTCCAAATTTTGATAATAAGGGTATCACCGAAGTTCTTCACGATATAAATTTAACTGTTGAAGAAGGAGAGTTTGTTTGTATAGTAGGACCTTCTGGATGTGGAAAATCTACCCTGTTAAGATTAGTTTCTGGATTAATTCCTGTAACTACTGGGGAGCTTAAGTTAAATGATAAATTAATTGAAGGAACGAATGTTAATAGAGGAATGGTTTTTCAAAAACATACTTTATTTCCTTGGTTGACACTTAGACAAAATGTAGAATTTAGTTTTAGGATGTCAGGGAAATTAAAAGAAAATAAAGAAAAAGTTGATAGATTTATCAAGATGATAGGAATGGAAGAATTTCAAAATTTCTATCCTCATCAACTTTCAGGTGGAATGGCTCAAAGGGTTGCACTCATAAGGACTATGATAACTGAGCCTGAAGTTTTCTTGCTAGATGAACCTTTGGGTGCTTTGGATGCTTTTACAAGAATGAATATTCAGCATGAACTAATAGAAATGTGGAAAAGTAATAAAAATATGATGTTTATGCTTGTAACACATGATGTGGACGAGGCAATTTATCTTGGAACTAGAGTTATTGTTATGGCACCAAGACCTGGAGTTATAAAGGAAGATATAAAGATAGATATGGAATATCCTAGAAATAGAAATAGTGATGAGTTTATAGAACATAGAAAGCATATTTTAGATGTTCTTAACTTTACAACTTAATTTAAGTTGATATTTATATTGACGATAGTTTGATTATATAATGTTCCCTATAAGCAAAAGAGATGAGTTTGTCAGCGACTTGTCTTTTTTGCTTATAATAGATTTATCTTATGAATAATGATTATTTAATAAGAAAAAATAATTTAACATTTTAAAGCAAATAATATATAATCTAAGTAGTTGCTTTTATGTATACTTATAAAACTAGAAAGGAGTTAAAATGAAAGAAGAAACAACTAAAATTAAACTTCCTAGTAAATTTGAGGATTTTAATGAAACTAGAAAAAATGGTTTTTTAAAGATGAAAGAATTGAAAGAATCTGGTCAAAAGGTTGCTGGTATATTTTGTACATACACTCCTCAAGAAGTGATTTATGCTGCCGGACTCATTCCGGTTAGCTTATGTGCCACAACTGAAGATTCTATAAAATACGCCGAAAGAGATTTGCCTAAGAATCTTTGCCCACTCATAAAATCAAGTTATGGTTTTGCTGTAAGCGACACTTGCCCATATTTTTATTTTTCTGATATTGTAATTGGAGAAACAACTTGTGACGGAAAGAAAAAAATGTACGAACTTATGGGAGATTTTAAAAATGTTCATGTAATGCAATTACCCCAAAATAATAATGATGAGTTATCATTGAAACTCTGGACTAATGAAATTTATAAATTAAAAAGAAAGTTGGAAGAAACTTTTGATGTGGAAATAACTGAAGAAAAACTTTGGGATGCAATAAAGATGGGAAATCAGGAAAGAAAAAATTTAAGAAATTTTTTTGAACTTGGAAAGCTAAACCCCTCACCTTTAAGTGGAGTTACAATGAGTGGAACTCAAGATGCTTTTGGTTTTAATTTTAATAGAGAAGAAAAAAACAAAAGTATTGTTGAAAAAACTAAAGAAGTTTACGAAATGTGGGAAAACGAACTGAAAGGTAAGAAGAGCAAAAGGCCAAGAATTTTAATTACTGGTTGTCCGGTAGGAGGAATTCGTGAAAAAATATTGACTAAAATTGAGGAAGCAGGAGCTGATATTGTAGTTTATGAAAATTGCTCTGGTGTTCGTGAAAAACTTGAACTAATTGATGAAAATATGGATAATCCAATTGACGCGATTGCAAAAAAATATCTTAACTTAAGTTGTTCTGTTATGTCACCTAATGAAAAGAGATTTAGGGACTTGGATATGTTGATAGATGAATATCAAGTAGATGCAGTTATAGAAATTGTACTTCAAGCTTGCCATACATTTGCTGTAGAATCTACAAAAGTTAAAAAGTTTGTAACAGAGAAGAAAGGCAAGCCTTATATGTATATAGAATCTGATTATTCTATGACGGATGTTGGACAGGTTTCAACTAGAATTGAAGCGTTTTTGGAGATGATATAATGAATATAGGAATAGATATAGGATCGACGGCATCAAAAGTTGTTGTTTATGATAAGGATAAAGATGAAATACTTTATAAAATATTGATGCCATCAGGTTGGAATAGTAAAGAAACTTCTGGAGAAATTTACAATAATTTAGTTGAGAATGGATTTGATGTTGATAATTCATTCGTTGTAGCTACTGGATATGGAAGAGTTTCAGTTCCGTATGCAGATAGAGTTGTTACAGAAATTACTACACATTCCAAAGGTGCAATTTATTTGTTGAAAAGGGATTGTGATGTAATTGATATTGGTGGACAAGATACAAAAATTATAAATATAACAGATGGTTTAGTTAGTGATTTTATAATGAATGATAAATGTTCGGCAGGAACAGGAAAATTTTTGGAGATTATGAGTAATCGATTAGGAGTTACTTTGGATGAAATGTTTGAATTATCCAAAGTAGGAACGCCAATTCCTATAAGTTCAACTTGTACTGTTTTTGCAGAATCTGAAATTATTTCTCTTATGGGACAAGGTAGAGCAAAAGAAGATATAGCGAGTGGTGTTGTTCACTCAATTGCAAATAAGGTTGTTGGTCAAACTAGAAAATTCAGAAATGAAGCGGATTTGTATTTCTTAACGGGTGGCTTTTCGAATAATGCTTATATGGTTGAGCTTTTAGAAAAATTATTAGGTAAAAAAGTTGAAACGCACGAATTAGGAAGATTTGCTGGTGCTTTAGGAGCTGCATTGATGGGGGAATAAAATAAAAAAAGTTCTGTTTTGAGATTTAGCTCATTTTTACAGAACTTTTTTTACTATATAAATTAAACAAAAAAAGAAAGCTTTAAGCTTTCTTTTAAGTTTTACGGTGATTTGGGGGTACACCGCAATTTGGAGAGAGTAACTCATTGAAATTATAATGAGTAATATAGGTTATGTTATTCTTTAAAGTAAAACATCTTTAATGCTAAGCGCTAAAATTTTACTTAACAAAAGTATATCACGCTTTTTAAAATAAGTCAATAGTTTTTATAAATTTTTTTGAAAAAATATTCAAAAAAAATTCTTTTTTAGCTTCTAAATTTTTACCTCATTTTATAATAAAAGGTATAGTAAAAGCATGATAGCTTAAAATTTTTGTCTTTTAATTAAAATTGTGGTAAAATAACTAAAAGTATACTATGGATTTATATAATATAAAGGAGATTTTATGAAAAGGAAATCTTATGCAAAAATAAATTTAACTTTAGATGTAATTGAAAAAAGAGAAGATGGATATCATAATATAGATGGAATTATGCAAATGATAGATTTATATGATGAAGTTGAAGTTAAAATATCTGATAAATTTGAAATTACCTCAAATTCTAAAGAAATTCCTTTAGATGAGAAAAATTTGGTTTATAAAGTTTATTATGTTATGAAAGAAAAATATAAATTTAATGAAAATTTCTCAATACATATTGATAAAAATATACCAGTTTCTGCGGGAATTGGAGGAGGAAGTAGCAATTCTGCAGTTGTAATTGAGATGATTAATGAACTTTTAGGACTTAAAATGAGTTTAGAAGATCGAAAACAGATAGGAAGAAAAGTAGGAGCTGATATTCCATATTTGCTTGTTGGTAAAACTGCTAGAACTAAGGGAATAGGTGATGAACTTGAAATTCTTGGAAGTTTACCGACTACAGATATTCTTATTGTAAATAATGGAGTTGAAATTTCAACGCCTTATGTTTATTCGAAAATAGTTCCAAGTGGTAATAGTGAAAGAGTAGATAAACTCATAAGTACATATAAAAATAGAAAATATGATGAATTTTTTAGTAATTTATATAATGAAATGGAAGAAGTGTCAATTTCATATTGCCCTGAAATTAAAAATATCAAAGATAAAATGTATGAATTTAATTGTGTTAAATCTCTTATGAGTGGATCAGGACCAACTGTTTTCGGGATATTTAATAATAAAGATATAAATGATGCTTATGAGTTTTTTAAAAAAGTGTATAAAAATACTTATAAAGTAAAGACAATGGAGAGATAGAATGGATAATAGAGCGATAGGAGTTTTTGATTCTGGAATTGGTGGACTTACCGTTGTAAAAGAATTGATGAAAGTTCTTCCAAATGAAAAAATAGTATATTTTGGAGATACAGCTAGAGTTCCTTATGGCAATAGAAGTGAAGAGGCAATTAAAAGATTTTCTGAAGAATGTATAGAATTTTTGAACAAAAAGGATATAAAGGCTCTAATTATAGCTTGTAATACTGTTTCAGCAGTTGCACTTGAAATGCTTAAAGAAAAGTTTGATATGTATATACTAGGAGTAATTGTTCCCGGAAGTAGAATGGCAAGTGCTGTAACAAAAAACAAAAAAATTGGTGTAATTGGAACTAATGCCACAGTTTTAAGTGGAGCTTACGAAAAAAATATAAAAAAAGAAAATCTGGAAAATGCAGTCTATTCAAAGGCTTGTCCTTTATTTGTACCAATTGTTGAAGATGGTTTATCAGATTCGAAAATAGCATTGGATATGACTGAATTTTATTTGGATGAATTGATATCTCAAGATGTGGATACTATAGTTATGGGTTGTACTCATTATCCTATATTAGAAAATACAATAAAATTGATAGTTGGTGATAATATAAATTTGGTAAACCCTGCAAAAGAAACAGTAGTAGAAATGAAAAGATATTTAGAAAAAAATAATCTATTAAATGAAGAGTTGAAAAACAATAATAATATATTTTATATAACGGATGATGAAAATAAATTTAGAAAAAATTTACTTGATTTTATAAATATTAAAAATCCGAATATTAAAAAAGTAGATTTAAAATAAATGAATAAAAATAAGAACTACAACTTTCTAGGATGCTTCACATCGGTGGTACCTGGAACCTTGTTGTTTCACAAAAAAAGCCATTTAGAAACGTTCTAAATGGCTTATCTACTATTTAAAATAAATTTTCAAATTAACTATTTGCTTTTGAAAAATAAGATGTTAGGCCAAACTATAGCATTTGTAACTTCACTAGCTTTATAATATCTGTCCTTTCCAACAAGTTGACCATTTTTATATTTTCTAGATCCTGAGTCAGGGTCATATACTTCAAAATAAAGTTCATTATTTATATATTTATATCCCTTAACAATAAAAGTATGACGAACAACTTGTGGATCGTTATGGCTCTTTCCGATAGTTGAAGGATTATTACGAGCTCCGGATATTTTAGTCATATCTGCAAAAAACATTCCAATATAACCATCCTTAACATATTTTCTTATTGGCATATCACTCATATTTCCACGTTTAAAATTATATGTTACATATTTAATATTTCTCTTTTTTAATGCATCTAACATTATATCAGGAATCCATCCTTTACCATCTGCTAGATATTCATTTCTAAGAGATTCTCCAGTATCATTACTATTTGGATCTAAAAATTTTAAAATCATAGCGGTACAAGTAGGAACACAATTATCCATGTGATATTTTCCTGTTACATTTTGATCCATATACCAGTCATAATCTTTGTTATTGGAAACAGTTACACCTTGAGCGGCTTCTTCTTCTCTAATCTTCTTTTCATTTTCTATTTCTTGTTCATATTGTTTTACTTTGTTTTTCTTTTGCTCTTCAATTTCTTTTTGCTTTTTTGCTTTATCTTCTAGCTCTTTTTCTTGCTTTTCTAAATCTTTCGCAATTCTTTCTGCTTCTTGATTAGTCTTTTTGATATTTTGATTTACGCCTTTATTTGAACAAGCTGAAGTTGAAATTGTAATAACTAAAGCTAAAGATAGTAACTTAATAAATTTTTTCATAATATCCTCCTAAATTAAATATTATTGTAAATTTAATTACAGAGTTATTATACCACAATTTTGTTATGTATAAAAATAATTACATTAATTTATAAAAATATAAGATTTTATACAAAAAACATTAAAAAAAAGTATTGACAAGCACTCGAATAACTGATATAATAAAGACCCAGTGAAAACTGGGTCACTTTTTTTGTAAAAATTTAATAAAAAATTTTTTAAAAAAGTGTTGACAACCAAAAAATGTTGTTGTATAATATAATGGTTGTTGTGAAACATTAAAAATTTCATATAGTGATAAAAACTTTGAGAGTACAAAGAAAAACAATAATTTAGGTGTAAAAAAGTCAGCGAGAGCAGACGAACTTTT
>NZ_JAYKBO010000006.1:0-62110 GCF_035282635.1 Parvimonas sp. D2 | reverse complement strand
ATTATAAGCATCTTTTTTGTCTTTACCAAAATTTCTATTATCTTTATTATAAGAATCTTTTTTATCTTTATTAAATGTCCTATTATCTTTATTATAACCGTCTTTTGAACTTCTATTATCTTTACTCAAGCTATCTTTTTTATCTTTATTTACAGTACTTTTCTTTTCATCAGATTTATTTTCAGATTTAACAGAATTCTTTTCATCTTTCTTATTTTTTTCTGCTTCAATTTTTCTAAAATGTCCAATTACAATCTCTAAATCTTTTCCTTCAAGAATAGACATGTGACTTTTCACTTCTACCCCTAAACTACTAATTATATTAATTAATTCCTTGCTTTGAAGATTTAAACCTTTTGCAAGTTCATGTACTCTAACTTTACTCATACTAGCACCCCTTTGCTATTTAATAGAATCTACATATTTTTTTAGTTCTTCATAAAATTCACTACTTATTTCTGATTCTAATGCAATATTCAATCTCTTATTTTTCTTAGCTTTATCAACACATTTACTTGAAATACAAATATAAGCACCTCTACCGTTTTTCTTTCCGGTTATGTCTAATAAAACACCTTCTTCTTTGTTATTCACAATTCTCATTAACTCTTTTTTTTCTTTTTGCTCTCCACAAGCAATACATTTTCTCATAGGAATTTTTTTTGTTTTCATAAAATCACCTATAATTCAAATCCATTATTGATAAATTCTTGTTCTCCATCAAAACTTACTTCAATTAATCCATTATTAATATCTTCTTTATATTTTTCTAAACCCTTAATATCTATTCTCCAATTTGTAAGTTTTGCTGCAAGTCTTGCATTTTGTCCTTCTTTACCAATAGCTAATGATAATTGTGAATCTGGAACTATTATTCTTGCTCTATTTTCACTTTCATTAATAAATACTGCTATTACTTCTGATGGACTAAGAGAGTTTGATAAATATTCTTTTACATCTTTGCTATAAACAATAATATCAATTTTCTCTCCTCTCAATTCTTTAATAATTGAACTTACTCTTGATCTTTTATATCCAACACAAGCTCCAACTGGATCTACATCGTCATTTTTTGAATAAACTGAAATTTTTGTTCTACTACCTGGTTCTCTAGCAATTGATTGAATTTCTACTATTCCTTCGAGAATTTCAGGAACCTCTAATTCAAACAATTTTAAAACAAAATTAACATCTGATCTTGAGAGTAAAACTTGAGCTCCCTTTGGAGTATTCTTTACTTCCTTAACATAAAATTTTAATCTCTCACCTACTCGATAAACTTCATTCTTAATTTGTTCTGGTGGTGTTACAATTGCTTCAAGCTTTCCTAAATTTATAAATAAATTATTTCTGTCAATTCTTTGGATTTGTCCCGATATTAACTCTCTTTCTTTATCTTGAAAATCATTATAAATTACTTCTCTTTCAGCATCTTTAATCTTTTGGATAACAATATTTCTTGCAGTTTGTGCAGCAACTCTACCAAAATCCATAGTCTTTAGTTTTATAGGCACTTCATCTCCTAAGTTATATTTCGTACTAATAGCTTTTGCATCATCCAAAGAAATTTCTGTTATATTATCTTCAACATTTTCTACAACTGTCTTTATTGCAAAAAGTTCAACTTTTCCAGTAGTTCTATTGATATTTATCTTAACATTTTCGTATTCTCCAAAGTTTTTTTCATAACTTTTCAAAAGTGCTTTCTCTAAAGAATCAAAAATTATTTCCTTTGATACACCTTTTTCACGTTCAATTTCATCTAATGCTCTTAAAAAATCTGTTGTTCCTTTCATCATCTTCTCCTTAAACTTAAATTTCAATTTGTGATTTAATTATTGCAATATCTTTCCTAAAAAAATCAACATTTAATTTTCCCATTATTAAAGTTACTTTTTCTTTATCAAAAGATTTTAATTTTCCAATAAATTCTTTTTCATTATTTATTTTTTTATAACATTTTATTAAAATCTTTTTACCAATAAAAGTTTCTAATTGTTCATCGTTTTTAATTTCTCTTTCAGCTCCAGGAGATGATACTTCTAAAAAATATGATTCTTCTATTGGATCTACTTCATCAAGCCAATCACTTACAATATTACTTGCCATTTCACAAGAATCTAAATCAACTCCACCTTCCTTGTCAATAAAAATTCTTAATACATTTCCCTTAGGCTCTTTTACATATTCTGCATCTACATAATAGATTCCTTTTTCTAAGAAAATATTTTTAAAAGTTCTTTCAATAGTTTCTAATAATTCATTTTCTTTTTTCAATTTTTTCTCCTTTCAATCAGTAATTAAACTAAAACGAAAGAGTGGGATAACCCACTCTTTATAATAAAAGAATATTTTTAATTATTATACCATAGTTTTAAAAACTTTTCAACTACATATCTCTACTTGCTATAATATTTGCTCCAGTATCTAATACATTTTCCAAAATTATATCTCCAACTTTTACAGGAGAAATAACTTCAATCTTATTTAATTCTCTCATAATATCAAAAATCATATTTTTTGGAATTTCTTGTGAAGTTTTTACTGGTAATCTATTGTGTATAGCATTCTTTATCTTAACTGTTGAAGTTATAGTTCTGGTTGGAAATGTTAATTCTTTTTTTCCATAATTTGAACCTTTTGGACATTTATTTCCAACAACTTTATAATCATTTTCTTCATCAACTGATATTCTACAACCAACTGGACAAACGATACAAACCATATCTTTCATAATTACTCGTCTCCTTTTTTCATGGATATAACTATTTTATCTGTAGTTACAGATTCAATCTGTTTTTTTGTTAACGAAATTTTTTCCATTTCAGCAGGCGCAACATGTGGTCTTTTGAATTCTTTAATAATATTACCATTATCATCAGTAACTGAAATTATAACATTTTTCTCAACACTCTTTACCCTAAAAAATATTTCTAATTTATTTTCCAAATTCTCAACTCTTATATTTTGAGGAACTGTATAAAAAATTCCATCTCCATTTAAAATCTCAATCTTTCTACTTTCAAATAAATTATTATCAAAAATGTATTTTGCAGCGGCTCTTCCAGCCTTTTGACTTTCTCCTGTAACAAAATCAACTAAATCATGAACATGACATACATTACCACAAGCAAAAACTCCATCCATGCTTGTTTCCATATTTTCATAGACAAAAGCACCTTTTGTTCTTCCATCAATTTCTATTCCAATTTCTCTAGTAATTTCATTTTCAGGAATTAATCCTACTGAAAGCAATAATGTATCACATTCTAATTCTATTTCAGTACCCTTTATAGGAATTCTATTTTCATCAACCTTACTTATAACAACTTTTTCAAGTCTTTCTTTACCAATTATATTAGTTACTGTATGTGATAAAAGTAAAGGAATATTATAATCATTTAAACATTGTACAATATTTCTTGCTAATCCATTTGAATAAGGCATAAGTTCAACGCACGCGATAACCTCAGCTCCCTCTAATGATAATCTTCTTGCCATTATTAATCCAATATCTCCTGAACCTAAAATAACAATCTTTTTTCCACACATTAACCCTTGCATATTAACATACATTTGAGCAGATCCTGCAGTCAATACTCCTGAAGGTCTATCTCCTGGTATAGAAATTGCTCCTCTAGTTCTTTCTCGACAACCCATAGCTAATATAATAGCCTTGGCTTGTATAACCTGATATCCATAGTCCTTACTTATAGCATGAATAACCTTATTTTTATCAAAATCTAATACCATTGAATTTAATCTTATTTCAACATTATATTCTTTTGCTAAATCAATAAATCTTTGGGCATATTCTGGTCCAGTTAATTCTTCCTTAAAATAATGTAATCCAAATCCATTATGGATACATTGATTTAAAATTCCACCAGCTTCTTTATCTCTTTCTAAAATCAATACTTTTTCTATCCCATTTTTTTTAGCTTCACATGCAGCAGCTAATCCTGCAGGTCCTCCTCCAATAACAACTAAATCATATTTTTCCATTTTAGACTTTTTACTCACTTTCTTTTGTTTTTCCTGTTATGATATAACTTCCAAAATTAGTATTATAAACTTCTTCAGGTGGAATATTTAGTTCTCTTGAAATAATATCTAATACTTTTGGACCGCAAAAACCACCTAAACAACGTCCCATTCCTGCTCCTGTTCTTTTTTTTACTGCACCGAGAGTTCTAGGTGGTAAAGGCATTTTTAATGAATCTATAATTTCTCCCTCAGAAACTGTAATACATCTGCAAATTATATTTCCATAAAGAGGATTTTCCTTAATTTTTTTTGCTCTTTCTTCAGGAGATAAATGTTTTATTCTTATAATCTTTCTGCTATCAATATAATTTTCTTTTTCTACAAATTCAACACCAATTTTTTTTAAAATATCTAAACACATTAATCCTATAGCTGCACAAGATGCTAAACCTGGGGATTTAATTCCTGCTAAATCGACAAAATTTTTACAACTTTTAGCTTCTCTAATTATAAAATCAGATTCTGTACTATTTGCTCTCAACCCTGCAAAATTATTGATATTTTCCCAATATGGAATATTAGAAATAGTTTTTGAAACTTTATCTTTTACCTCATTTAATCCATCAAATGATGTAGATTTATCAGAAATTTCAGAATTACTTTCTGCATTAGGTCCAATTATTATATTGTTATGTGATGTTGGAGCAATTAAAACTCCCTTACCAACTTTAGATGGACATTGAAATAAAACATGTTTAACTAAATCTTTTTGACTCTTATCTAATATAAAATATTGACCTTTAGATGGTGTAATCTCAAATTCCTTTTCACATACCATATTATGAACTTTATCTGAATTTACTCCAGCTGCATTTACTATATATTTAGATGTATATGTATTATCTTTTGTTTTTACTATAAATTTTTCATCTTCTTTTATAATATCTACAACTTCACTATTTAATTTTATTTCAACTCCATTTGAAACTGCAACTTGAGACATTGCTATACACAATTCCCAAGGATCTATTACTCCTGCACCTGGTGAAAACAAAGCTTTAGTAACAGTTTTATTAATATTGGGTTCTATTTTTTCAATTTCTTCTTTATCGATAATTTTTAAATTTTCAACACCATTTTTTATTCCATTATCTAATAATTTTTCTAAAGTTTTCTCGTCTTCTTTATTAAAAGCTAAAACTAAGGAACCACATTCATTATATTGAACATCTAATTTTTTTACCAATTCTTTAATTCTTTTTGAACCTTCTACATTTAACCTAGCCATTAATGTTCCAGGTTCAGGATCATAACCTGAATGTAAAATTCCACTGTTTGCCTTTGTAGTACCATCAGCAACATCAATTTCTTTTTCAAATACTAAAACTTTTAAATCATACTTAGACAATTCATAGGCAACACTAGCTCCAACTACTCCACAACCTATTACTATAATATCATACATTTCTCGTATCTCCCACTATCTTTACATATTTTTCATAAAAGGATTATTTTCTTTTTCAAACTGCAATGTACTTTCTGCTCCATGACCAGGCAATACTCTATAATCCTTTTTTAAATTATATAATTTTTTTACTGAGTTAATAATTTCATCAAAACTTCCAGTTGCTAAATCACTTCTCCCTATGCTCATTCTAAACAAGGTATCTCCTGAAAGCAATACACCATCCATAAGAATACAGATACTACCAACAGTATGTCCTGGTGTTTCCATTATACTTAGTTTTTCTCCATGAAAATCAATTATCTCTTCATCATATAACCATTTATCTGCTATCAACTCAATTCCTTTAAAAGGTGGAATTGATTTTGACAAATTTATTATAGAATCTTTTAGTAATTCTTTTTCTTTTATACTTGCGTAAATAGGTAAATTATATTTTTCCTTTATAATCTTGGCTGCACCAATATGATCAGCATGACCATGAGTTAACAATATAAATTCTAAATTGATTTTTTCTTCATCAACAAATTTTATAATATCATCACTATCTCCTCCTGGGTCAACTATAAATCCATTTTTATTATCATTATAAACTATATAACAATTTACTGCATATACTCCAACAACAATTCTTTTTATATTCATAATTTTCTCCTAATAGTTCTTTTTAGAGTCCAGCTGGATTGTAACAGGACCATCATTTTCTAACAATACTTTCATATCAGCTTGAAAAATTCCAGTCTTTACTAAAATATTATTATCGTAAAACAACTTTAAAAATTCTTCATATTTTTTCCTAGCTTCAAAACTTGATAAGCTATTATCAAAACTAGGCCTGTTTCCTTTTCTACAATCTCCATAAAGTGTAAATTGTGACACGACTAAAATTTCATATTCATTATCTAAAACAGAATGATTCATTTTATAATTATTATCTTCAAAAATCCTAAGATTTAAAGTTTTTTTATAAATATAATTTAAATCATCAATAGTATCTTCTTTTCCAAAGCCAACAAAAAGAAGGAGTCCTTTGTTTATTCTGGACACTTCCTTCTCATCAACTACTACTCTTGCAAAATTTACTCTTTGTATTACAGCTCTCATTAGGCTCTCACCCTATATACGTCAAGTATACCTTTCAAAGATTTTATCTTATTAATTAGTCTATCAAGCTCATCAATATTTTTTATTTCTACAATAATGTTTGTAATAAAAGTTTTATCTTTTCCAGTTTTCGCAGTAATCCCAACTAAATTTAACTTTGATTCTGAAATAATATGCGCTACATCTGCTAATGCTCCAACTTGATCTAAAGAAATAACTGCAACTTCAACCTTGTAAAATAAATTTTTAGTATTACTCCATTCAACAGCAATAAGTCTATCACGGTTTGTAACATTTTTTATGTTCGTGCAATTACTATTATGAACAGAAATCCCTCTTCCTTTTGTAATATAACCTACAATTTCATCTCCTGGAAGCGGATTACAACATTTTGCAAAACTAACTTCAATATTATCTATTCCTTTTACAATAACACCTTTAGAATTTAATTTATTAGTTGTTTTTTCATTTTTTATTTTATTTATTATATCATCAGCAGATTCGTGATAATAATCGGTATAAAATTCTTTTAATCTTGGAATAATCTGTTTTAAATTTATACTTCCAAAACCAATACCAGCATACATCTCATCAATTGAATTAAAGCTTAATTTTTTTGCAATTTGTAAAAGCCAGTCTTCTTTTAAAATTTTACTATAAGTAAAACCTAATCGTCTAACTTCCTTTTCAAGCATATCTCTACCTTGAACAATATTTAAAGCTTTATTTTCTTTTTTAAACCATTGTTTTATTTTTGTCTTTGCTTGAGATGACTTAACTATCTTAAGCCAATCTTTACTAGGACCTGATGAATTAGGATTAGTTAGTATTTCTACTATATTTCCATTTTTTAATTTATAATTCAATGGAACTATTCTACCATCAACTTTAGCACCAACACAATTATTTCCAACAGCTGTATGGACTTTATACGCAAAGTCAATAGGTGTTGCTCCAGCTATTAAATTAATAACATCTCCTTTTGGTGAAAAAACAAAAACTTCATCGGAAACAAAGTCTTCTTTGAAGGAAGTAATAAATTCTCTATTATCATTAACTTCTCTTTGCCAATCCATTAGTTGTCTAAGCCAAGTTAATTTATCATCAAAACTTGTACTTCTATCAACTCCAGCCTTATACTTCCAATGTGCAGCAATACCATATTCTGCCGTCTTATGCATTTCAAAAGTTCTTATTTGTACTTCAAAAACATCCCCTGAATTACTAATAAGAGTATTGTGCAAAGATTGATACAAATTAGGTTTAGGTACAGCAATATAGTCTTTAAATCTTGAAGGTATAGGTTTCCATTTAGAATGAACTATTCCTAAAACAGCGTAACAATCACTGATAGTTGGAACTATAATTCTAACAGCTGTTAGGTCAAAAATTTCATCAAAGCTTTTATTTTGTTTATACATTTTCTTATATATACTATATAAACTTTTTGGCCTTCCACTTATTTCACCTTGAATATTATGTTCTTTAAGGCTTTTACTTATTTCTTCAATTATATCATTTATAATCTTTTCTCTTTCACTTCTCTTTTTCTTAACCCTCTCTGCTAAGTCATAATATATTTCAGGTTCTAAGTATCTTAAAGATAAATCTTCAAGTTCCCATTTAACATTACTCATACCCAATCTATAAGCTAAGGGAGCATAAATTTCTAATGTTTCTTTTGCTTTTTCTAATTGCTTAGCTTTCTTCATATATTCTAAAGTTCTTATATTGTGAAGTCTATCGGCAATTTTTATTATAATAACTCTAATATCAGAATTCATTGCTAAAAGCATTTTTCTAAGATTATCAGCTTGTGACTCTTGTTTGCTTTGATACTTAATTTTTTTAAGTTTTGTAACTCCATCAACTAGGTTAGCAATTTCTTCATCAAACATTCCTGCCATCTCTTCATAAGTAACCTCAGTATCCTCAAGAATATCATGCATAAGTCCAGCTATAATAGTAGCATCATCCATATATAAATCAGCTAAAATATTGGCTACTGCAACTGGATGAATAAAGTACGGTTCTCCAGAATTTCTAAATTGTCCTTCATGACATTCTTTAGTAAAATTATAAGCTTTTGTAATTTTTTCAACATCTGTACTTGGATTATAACTCTTAATTTTTGATAATAATTCATCTAACATTTTCTCACCTCCTACCTTATATCCTTTATGAGTAATTGTATTGATTTAGTATTCATATATTCGTTAATTACCGGAGTATATAAAATATCAATAAATTTATTTTTTATATCATTATATTCTGACAATATATCACTAGTTTTAAATTTTTCATTAAAATACTTAATGTACTTATCATAATTAGTAAAAATAATACCACTAAACTCAATTTCATCTTGTTTTAGAACTAATTTAATTACATTTTTATTTTTTCCAATAATTGATAAAGACTTAATTTCTACATTCTTAGTTCCAAATAAAGGTTCTGGATTTGCCTTTCCGTATGGTTCTAACAATTTTAATTCATCAACTATATTATAATTTAATAATTTAAAATCTAAAGAACAGTCTATTTTTACTTTTTCGATAAAATTATCAGGAGTTAAATTTGAATTTTTATTTAATTCATTTCTTAATATATCTAAATTTTCTTCTTTTATTGAGAATCCAGCTGCCATTGCATGACCACCTAATTTTTCAAAAAGATTTGAAAAATCTCTCAATTTTGAAATAATATTATAGTCTTCAATACTTCTAGCACTACCTTTTAGAATTCCCTCTTCTTTTGCCTTGGAAAAAACTAAAGTTGGCTTATAATAATAGTCTTTAATTCTTCCAGCAACGATTCCAGCAATTGATTCATGAATTTCTTCATCATACACTACAATAATATCGTCCTCATAATACTTATTATCTTTAATTTTTAAATTAACTCTGGAGTATGCTTCATTAGTTAAATCTTTTCTTTTATTATTTAATTCAACTAGTTTTTTTGCAAAATTTTCTGCAGATTTTTCATCTTCTTCTAAAAATAAATCCACACCAATACTTGCAGATTCTAGCCTTCCTGCAGCATTAATACAAGGTCCTAACTTAAATCCTAATGAGGTAGTCGTAATTTTCCCTATCTCATTCTCTTTTTTTAGTTTATTAACTCCAATATTATCACTATAATTTAATAATTCTAATCCTTTTTTCACGAAAAATCTATTTTCGTCTATTAAATCAACCACATCACAAACAGTACCCATAGAAACAAATTGCAATAAATCTATCAAATAATGTTCATCTCCACCTAATTCATCAAATAGCGCTTGCATTAATTTAAATGCAACACCAGCGCCACATAATTCTTTAAATGGATATTCACAATCAACTCTATGAGGGTTAATTACAGCTTTTGCTTTAGGAAGAATTTGGTTTCCTCCATCATCAAAACAAACTTGATGATGATCTGTTATAATCATTGGAATATTTAAATAATTACAATACTCTGCAACTTCAAATGCAGATATTCCATTATCACATGTTATAATTAAATCTACACCTTTTTGTTTAGCAGTATCTACAATTCCTTTTGAAATTCCATATCCATCTTCAATTCTATTAGGAATTGCAAAACTAATATTATCTGTAAAGAATCCAATACCTTTCATCAAAACAACTGTAGCAGAATTACCATCTTGATCATAATCGCCTACAATTTGTATATGTAAATTATTATCTATTGCATCTACCAAAATTTCAATCGCAGTATCTAGATCTTTCATCAAAAAAGGATTATGAAGGTATTTATAGTCAGGATATAAAAAATTTTTTACATTAGCAGAATCAATTTTTCTATTAGCTAAAAGTTGACATGTAATATATGAAAACTCACTATTATTTTTGAAATTATCTTTAGTTAGTCCATTATCAGATTTAATAAACCATTTTTTCATAAATACCTCCTTTCATCTTGCATATAAAGAAAAAATAGACGAAATCCGTCTATTTAATTAAAATTAATTTCCTTCGCTATCTTCCTCTTCTTCATCATCTTCATTATCAGAAGGTTCTTCAGATTTGCTAACGATAGAATGAATAGCAGATTTAATAAATTCTATTTTTGTTCCATCATCAGATGTTTCAATTACAACGTCAGTATCTGTAAGCTCAACTATCTTACCTTTAATTCCTCCAATTGTAACTATATTATCTCCGATTTTTAAATTTTCTCTCATTTCTATTATAGCTTTTTGTCTTTTCTTTTGAGGTTTTATTAAAAGAAAATAAGCAATAGCCATAAATCCGCCTAACATAACTAGCTGCATAGTTACTTGATCCATAACATTCCTCCTAAACTTAAATATATGACTATATTTTAACACAAAATATATTATATTTCAAATATTTATAATTACAAATTACAATAAATTTTAGATTTTGAAAATAAACAAATTATACTCCTAAAGATAGTTCCAATCTGTATTTTATGAATAAACATATTTTCTTAAAATAAGAACCCCACCCTTCCATGATGCTTCGCATCAGGTGGGTTCCCAGGAACCTTGTTGTTTTGCAATAAAAGAGCTAAGAAATTATCTTAGCTCTATATTATCAAATGTAAATTTATGAGATACAAATTTTTCCATCAACATTTTTAAAATTAATAATAGAATCTGGCTTAATTTTACCTTCAATCAACTTTGTCGCTATTTCTGTTTCAATATTTTTTTGAATATATCTTTTAATTATTCTAGCACCATAATTATAAGAGTATGTCGAATCTAAAATTAATTTCTTACAATCTTCATCCAAATTAATTTTTACTCCAATATCTTTTAATCTTCCTTCAATTTCTGAAATAGTCATATCAATTATCTTGTAAAGTTCTTCTTTTTGTAATGGTTTAAACAAAACTATATCATCAACCCTATTTAAAAATTCAGGTCTAAAAGAGCTTTTTAACTCTTTCATAACTTCAGCTTCAGCTTCTTTCTTTATTTTTCCATTTTCATCTATTCCATCAAGCAAGTAAATTGAACCTATATTAGAAGTCATAATTATGATAGTATTTTTGAAATCTACAACTCTTCCTTGATTATCAGTAAGCCTTCCATCATCAAGAACTTGTAAAAGTATATTAAATACATCAGGATGGGCTTTTTCAATTTCGTCAAATAGAATTACACAATATGGATTTCTTCTAACTCTTTCAGTAAGTTGACCTCCTTCATCATATCCTACATATCCTGGAGGAGCTCCTATTAGTCTTGAAACAGAATGTTTTTCCATATATTCACTCATATCTATTCTAACAAGATTTTTTTCACTATCAAACATACTTTCACATAATGTTTTTGCTAATTCAGTTTTACCAACACCTGTCGGACCTAAGAAAATAAATGAACCTATAGGTTTATTTTCATCTTTTAATCCACTTCTTGATCTTAATATACAATCTCTTACCAAATCAATAGCTTCATCTTGACCTACAACTCTTTTATGCAAAATATCTCCAAGATGCAACAGTTTTTCTTTTTCTCCTTCTACTAATTTTTTTATAGGAATATTCGTCCATTTAGAAATTACTTCAGCTATTGTTTCTTCTGTAACTTCTTCTTTTAGATAACTTTCTTTTTCTTTCTTCTTTTCATTTAGTTCAGCTAACTTTAATTCTAAATTTGCAAGTTTTCCATATCTTAATTCGGAAAGTTTTTCAAAGTCATATTCTCTTTCAGCTTTTTCAATATCTATTCTAACGGAATCAATTTCTGCTTTTACAGCCTTTATTTCATTTATATCCTTTTTATCACTTTCCCATTTAGCAAGTTCAACATTGTATTTATTTTTTACATTTGAAAGCTCAACTTCTAAGTCTTGCAATCTTTTTTTACTAATTTCATCAGTTTCTTTAGTTAATCCTGCTTTTTCAATTTCTAATTGTAAAACTTTTCTTCTTAAATCATCAATTTCTTGAGGCATTGAATCTATTTCAGTTCTAATCATTGAAGAGGCTTCATCCATTAAATCAATAGCTTTATCCGGTAAAAATCTATCTGTAATATATCTGTCACTTAATGTTACACAGGCAATAACCGCCGCATCTGTTATCTTAATTCCATGATGAATTTCATATTTTTCTTTTATTCCCCTAAGTATTGAAATAGTATCTTCAACTGAAGGCTCTTTTACTAGTACTTTTTGAAATCTTCTTTCTAAAGCTCCATCTTTTTCAATATATTTCCTATATTCATCAAGTGTTGTTGCACCAATTGTGTGCAATTCTCCTCTAGCAAGCATTGGTTTTAACATATTTGATGCATCCAAAGCTCCATCGGTTTTTCCTGCACCAACTAAAGTGTGAATTTCATCAATGAATAAAATTATTTCGCCTTCTGAATTTTTGATTTCTTCAAGAACAGCCTTTAATCTTTCCTCAAATTCCCCTCTAAATTTTGCTCCAGCAATTAAACTTCCCATATCTAATGAAAAAATTATTTTATTCTTTAATCCATCTGGAACGTCATTATTTACAATTCTTTGAGCTAATCCTTCAACAATAGCTGTCTTACCAACACCAGGTTCCCCTATTAAAACAGGATTATTTTTTGTTCTTCTTGATAAAATTCTAATTGAATGTCTAATTTCTTCATCTCTACCAATCACAGGATCAAGTTTACCATTTCTTGCTTCTTCAGTTAAATTTCTTCCATACTTTAACAACTCTTCACTAGTACTTCCTTCTTTATGTTCATTTTTCATATTCTTAATTCCCATTAAAGCGTATTTGAATGAATTATAAGTTATATTATATTTTTTAAAAATATCTGAAGATTTAATATTTTTTTCTTTTAAAAGGGAAAGATAGATATGTTCAGGTAAAATTGTACTATCTCCAGTTCCATTTATTTCATCTTCGGAATTAAGCAAAATTCTTTGATAAACGGTATTTGGATAAATGTTAGAATCTCCATATTGTGAAGGTAAATTATCAAATGCAAGTTTTACATCATTTCTATAATTATCTATATTTACATTCATGATATTTAAAATTTTAATAATTATATTATCATTATCAATCAAAGCTTTGTGTAAATGAATATCTGATATTTCTACATTTGCATTTTTTATTGCTAAACTTTGAGACTCTTCTACAATTTTCATTGCATCACTACTAAATTTTTCTAAATTCATAATACTCCTCCTTTTTTTTGAATTTAACTTTTCACTTAAAAATTAAATTCAACATAATTAAATATTTATTGCATAATAATAAAACTTTATTCAACTTAACATATACATTCTGTAATAGATAAGTTAAATATCATTATTTTAATCTTATTTTTCCATTAATTTTTTATATAATTCTAATTTTTCACCTGATAAGTTTTTAGGGTTATTTATAACTATTTCAAGATATAAATCTCCAGTCCTTCCTTTTAAGTCAGTATATCCTTTATTAGAAATTCTAATTTTTTTCATACTATCTATCTTTGCAGGGATTTTTACTCTGACACTTCCATTTAAAGTTTCGATTAGTTTTGTAACGCCAAAATATGCTTCCCATGGATACAGACTAACTGTCTTTATTAAATCTAAGCCATCAAGTCTATACTCATCATTTATTACATTAATTTTTACATAAATATCTCCATCAAGTTTGTATTTATCTCCATTAACTTTTACTTTTTTTCCAGTTGTTATTCCTTTAGGTATCTTTACAGTAATTTTTTTAGGAGAATTATTTATATTGACATAAAGCTCTCTTTCAATACCTGAATATGCTTCCTTAACAGACAAGTTCAAACTTGTTTCGTACTTCTGCCTTTGAGGTTGTCTTTCAAATCCAGAATAATTTCTGGAATTTGTAAAACCATCAAATCCAGAAAATCCACCAAAGTGTGATGAAGTCCTTCTATCACCACCACCAAAAAACATATTAAAAAAGTCCGAAAAACCACCCATATCACTAGTACTGTAGGAAGCACTAAATCCATAATTTCTTGGATCAAAATTATCACCACCATTAAAATTATAATTTGATCCAAACATATCATATTGTTTTCTTTTTTCTTTATCAGATAGGACCTCATATGCTTCATTGATTTCTTTAAATTTATTGCTTGCTACTTCATCATTTTGATTAACATCAGGATGATATTTCTTTGCAAGTTTTCTATATTGTTTTTTAATTTCTGAATCATTTGCATTTTTGTCAACACCCAAAATTTTATAATAATCTTTATATTCCATAAGTTCCTCCTTGTTTGACTTTCTTTGACCTTTAATTTTATTATACCCTAAACTGTTAATTTAAACATATTTTTGATTAAAATATTTAATTTTAATCTAATTTATATTTTATAAATTATAAACTATCAAAACTACATCTTGTATTAATATTTTTTATATTGTATAATAAGATTGTATTAAATAATAAATTTGGAGGTAAATTATGAAAGAAGTAAATGCTAAAGGTTTAGCTTGCCCTCAACCATTGATTTTAACAAAAAAGGCTGTAGAGAATTCTGAAGAAAAAGATTTTTTAGTTATAGTGGATAATGATACTGCTGTAAAAAATTTAGAAAAATTTGCTAAAAGCAGTAATTTAAATTTTAGATTTGAGAAAAAATCTGATAATGATTTTAATGTATTTTTATCAAAAAATTCAGAAACTAATTTACAAGAGCCAACTGCATTTTGTTCTGTAGAAGCTTCTTCAGACACAGTTATCGCAATATCTAAAGACTTTATGGGAAATGGATCTGAAGAATTAGGAAAAATATTAATTAAAGGATTTGTTTATACTTCAAGTGAATATGAAAAATTACCTAAGACAATGGTATTCTTTAATTCTGGAGTAAAATTAACTTGTGAAGATTCACCATGTATTGATGATCTACAAAAACTACAAGATAAAGGAGTAGAAATTATTTCCTGTGGAACTTGTCTTGATTACTTTGGACTTAAAGAAAAGTTGTTAGTTGGTGAAATAAGCAATATGTATACTATTTACGAAACATTATTTAATGCTGGAAAGGTAATTAATATCTAAAATAAATTTTATATTTGTAAATTATAAAAGTCGGCTATTATATGCCGACTTTTTATTGTGAAACAACAAGGTTCCCAGGAACCCACCCGATACGAAGCATCGTGGAAGGGTGGGGTTCTTATTAAAATTATAATTTGTATGATACTACTCCAAGAATATTTTTATCATAATTTCTTAAATTTTGTAGTAACTTTTCAAAAGATGAATACCTAGTTATTCCATATTCTTCAACAAATATAACATTTTTTAAATTCATTATATTACTTAAGTCATTTGTTTTCACTATATTTACTTTATCAATATTCAAATCATTTAATTTATCAATAATTTTTGAATTTGAACTAAGTATATTTAATTCTTCAATATTTTCATTATTAATTTTATATTTCAAAACTTCAAGTAAATCATTATTATTTTTTATTTCCTGAACAAATTTTATATTGTATTTTCTGTAATCTCCTTCTCTATTAATTGTTGGATTAAAAATGTACATAACAAAATTCATAATAGCAACTAAAATTATTAGAGCCACTTCGATAGCAAATACTTTTACTAACAATTTTTTCATACTATATCCTGTATTAACATTTTCTTTAGAGCTTAATTCTTTAGAATAATTTGATTCAACTTTTTCAATAGTAACATTTTTATAAACGGATTTATACTTATTTATTAATTCATCAAATTTCTTTTCAATAACATCATTTACAGCTTTACTTGGTGTTAAAATTTTAGCAGAAACCCCTAAATTAGTAGAAATATAATTTACCACTACTTTCTTATCCCAGTAATCTGCATTAGAATTCTTTAAAGTTGCTGCTGATGTATCTAATTCTTTTGCCATTTGCGCTAAATCTTTATCACTAACATCATTAAATAAATAAGCACCATTTAGATTAGATACTAGTAGCTTTTCATAAAAATCTGAATAGCCTCTTCTACTATATAACGCATTTATATTATCACTCTCAGGAGCTGTTATTTTATAAGCAACATAAGTTGAATATTGCACTCCTTCTTTTGTTATAGTTTTTTTATTTATTGTTTGTAAAACCAACGGACAAACCAAAGCAATACTCAACAGCAAAAATGCTATTAAATTTAAAATTCTCTTTTTATATATATTGGATAATAAATCTCCAAATGAGTAATTTTCAAACATATCATATCTCCTTTATTTTAAAAATTGTATAAGAATTTTCTTTTGATATTAATTTTGCCACTACAAAAATTAATATAATTATAAACCAAAATTGGAATGTAAGTAATATTGAAAAACTTTCTGAAAAACTACTTCTAGGCATAAAAAACAAATTGTTTAATATTATTAATGTGCAAACGAAAGGTAAAATTTTATTTCTGTAAGAAACATTTAACATTCTTATAAATAAAAATCCTAAAAATACACTAAACAAAAATACACCTAAGTATCCAAAGTCAGTATAATTTTCCATTATAAAACTACTACCTAACCCATGTCCTTGTAAATACTCATCTTTTATTGCAATATAAGAAATATTATGAGCATAACTATTGCTTCTAATTGCTAACTCAATACTATTAGTTGTAGCAGTAAATGGTTTGGTTCCAAATAATAACTTACCAAAATTCCCATGAGTAAAATACTCAACAATAGGTCCAAAGGTAAAGTTTGTAAAACTTCTTACTGCAATATTACTGTTATACAAAAATCCTTTAGCTAAAACACCAAAACTTGTTCCCTGTTTATAGATAAAATCTATAAATATATCAAATATTTTAAAATTAGAAACTTCAACATTGTCTCTGACATAGTTTAAAAGTCCCATTCCTACAATTATTATAGGAAGACTTGTAAAAATTAGTATTTTTTCTTTAACTCCTATCCATTTATTTTTAATATCTTCTTGTCCCCTTATAAAATAATATATAAAAGAAAATATTAAGCTTAAAATAAATGGATTTCTGGTCCCAATAAATAAATATATTGCATTTGCAAATAGGTTACTTACCAGAACTATAGTAGCATTTCTTTTATTTGGTTTAGATGCTAAATATACACACATCGAATATACTGTAAAAACTGATAATATATACGTGAAGTAGGGCAAATTACTTTTGAAAGACGCATAATAAATATAATAAGATGTATTTAATTTAAATATTAATCTTTCAATCAGTCTTAAAGCATAAAATGGATATGTCAATATATATACAGTAAGAGAAACTATTCTTATATTTTTTAACCATATAGAGCTTTTTAACTTGTAATTACTATCTACATCTAACCTCTTTTTGTTTTTTATTTTTAATAATGCTTTTGAAATTACTCCTCCAATAAACAATCCTAAAAGTGAAATCATAACTATAACAAACGCAAAAACATATGCATCTTTTTGATAAGTATTAAAACTATAACTTCTCAAGTAATCTATCGTAGGCCTTGAAACTAGAAATATAAAAATAGTTATATAAAAAAATAAATGTATTATATAATATTTTATATCTGTAAAACAAAACAATATTAAGCTGACAAAAAAAGACAACAATGTAAAAAGTAATATATCCAATCTATCTGTATATAAATAACTTACTCCAAGTAACAGAGTAAAAATAAAAGAGAACGCGGTAATTAAAGAATAAAATTTTCTAAAAGTAATATTCATATAATTATCTCCATTATTCTAATATTTCATTTATATTTTTCATTTGTTCTGAAATCGTAAACTGAGTTATAAAATTTTTCATTTCTGATTTATCTACTGACATACTATTTTCAAAATAATTAACAATACATTCACAAGCATCATCAGTAGAATTTACAATTTTACCGAATTTACCGTCATTTGAAAGTTCCTTTACTCCTCCAACATCTGTAGAAATGAAAGGAATTCCTAAAGCCAATCCTTCAACAATTGCACCGGAAAATCCCTCTTGTTTAGACATTGAAAACATTAAATTCATTTTTTTTATATATTTATATGGATTCTTTTGATATCCTAAAAAATGAACATACTCTTCCAAATTATCTTTTTGTACAAGCTCTTTTATATGAGCCTCTAATTCTCCTGTACCTAAAAAATATAAATGATACTTTTTATTTAAATTTTTATGTAATTTTTTTATTGTATCATAAACTTCCAATGAACCTTTTAAGTTTTCAATTCTTCCAATTACACAAATCGAATTTTTTTCAATATTAATATCTGTCCTCTCATTTGATTTTTCCAAAATACTTTCAAAATCATATCCGTTATAAATTGTCATAACTTTATCTTTATATTCTGGATAAACTGAAATTATGGACTCTTTAGTTTTTTCTGATACAGAAATTATTTTATCAACATTTTCTAAATATCTCTTATGATTATTCCTCTTTTGAGAATCTTTCATAAAATCTTCAATACTGCCATGAATCCAAGCAATTTTTTTTACTTTTTCATCCTTAGAAAATTCAAAAGGTGGATTGATTATAGTAAAGGAAATTTCAATATCATACTTTTCTTTAACCATTATTTTTCTTACTAAATTCGGGAAAAATTTTCTTATTCTCCATAAAATAGCTCTTTTTAGCTTAGATTGTCTATAATCTTGCCAAGATTTTAATATTCTTATATTATCATTAACAGGTTCATAACCCTTATCAAAATGTTCAATCTCTAATATATCAATATCATATTTTTCACTATCAAGATTATTTACAATTGTTGATAATATTTTTTCTGCTCCTCCTCCTAATGAAAAAGACCATAAGAAAAACAATATTTTTTTCTTTTTCAAATCATCACCCTATTTCCAAATTTTTTCATAATTTGTATAACTATTTTTCAAATCCAAGAATAGTAAATCATGATGAGGTATTTGTTTCTCAATTGGAGGTAATTTCATATAATCTCCAAAAGCTGTTTTTAAATATCCATCATATCCAATAGGAATTGGCATCCTAGTATCTTCAAAATCAAAATACTTCTTATCAGTAAACCACTCTTTTCTATATACTTTTTTCATATAATATGGGCCAGAACAAAGTTCTGTAATATATTCTGATTTACCAATTTTATATTTAGTCATTCTTTTTTCAGCGAACTTCCAAATCTTATATCTTATTTTTTTGGATTTAAAAATTGATAATAATAATTTAGAAATTTTTTTCTTAAGTCCCCCGTGTTTCTCAGGTAATACTTGAGCACAAAAGAGCGAATAAATTAGTCCCCACATTATCTGAAATTTTCGCTTAATTTTCCCACTTGGACAACCATCAAGAGGTAAAATATCAAGTGCTATTCCATGACTTATATTTAACCCTTTTTGATATGGTTTAATAGCAGTAGTTTCATTATCTCTAATAGTAATAAAAAGATTATGATCAACTAAATCTTTATTGGCCTTAACAAGTGAATATTTTTTAGTATCAGCTTTTTCATTCCATAACAAAGCTAATCTTTCATAATCTTCTCTAGGCATAAAAAAATCTAAATCATCATCCCAAGGAATAAAACCTGAATGTCTTAAACTACCAATTGCTCCTCCACCACAAAGATAACATAACAAATTATTTTCTTCACAAAATGAAACAAAATATTTTCCCATTTCTAAACTCTTAAGTTGTAACTCTCTTAAATTTATTTCATCCATAATTTATATCATAACCATTAATTAAATATTCCATTTTGCAACAGTTTTAAAAGGTGTATTTAAATCATTTTTAAAAAATCTATGAATATCATCAACACTATTTATTTCGTCATCTTCAAACACAATCGACTTAAATCTGTTTTGAATTTTTTTATTTTCAAGCATTCTAACTGCCTCTTGAAAATCAACTCTTCCCGATCTGGAACATCCAATTAATGTTAATCCTTTCTCCAATATATCTCTAGTATTTACAGCAATTTTGTTTTCGCTAACTCCCATCAACATAATTGAGCCTTGAGGTTTAATATATTTTATTATATTATTAATGGCATCTTCACTCCCCGGTCCTCCGGCACATTCAAAGGCATGATCTGTTGAAAAACCTTCTGGAATATCATCACTTGAATAAACCTCATCGACAAATGAAAAGATTTTTAGCTTTTCTATATTTCTACCAACAACAACTATTTTACTATTTGGAAATCTATATTTCAAAACATTTGCTACAATAAATCCCAAACTTCCATTTCCAAAAATAGTTATTGTTTCTTTATTTTCTATAGAATTCTTTACAAATCTATCATATGCATGAAATCCAACTGAAATAAATTCCAAAATAGACGCAACGGGTAAATCTATATCATTAAATTTTACAAGTCTATCTGGAGCAATTTTGACAAATTCCCTCATAAAACCATCATGACCACTAGATAGAAAATAAGAACCCTTCACATAATTTTCATATATACTTTCATCATAAGTACAAGGTGGAGTATTTGGTATCATAGATACCTTATCTCCAACCTTAAAAGTGTTTGTTGGATCAAAAACAACCTCTCCACAAGATTCATGAATTGGAGCCATAGGCAATTTTTTTGCTAATACTTTTGGATCTCTCTTTCCTAAATAATATCTTTGATCAGCATGACACAAAGATACGTATAATGGTTTTACAATGACTTTATCTCCTAAAAAGCTCTCATCAACATATTTAACTGAGATAAAACCTGGTTTCATTAATTGAAAAATTCTATTTATCATCTTAAATCTCCATAAGCATTGCTTTAGCAATCTTTAAGTCTGTTACAGTTGTAATTTTTATATTTGAAAAATCTCCATTAACTAAAAATACTTTTTCTCCATTTAACACAAATATTTTACAAGCATCAGTTAAAATGTTCTTTTCTTCTTCTGACAATTTATTATAGTATTCCATGAATTTATTAATTTTAAATGTTTGAGGAGTTTGTCCTTGAAACATTGTTTTTCTATCTGGTATTGATGAAATAAACTTTCCATCTTCAGAAGAAACTATAGTATCAAAAGCTGGAACTACAGTATCAATAATATTATATTTTTTACAATTATCTATATTTTCTTCAATCATTTTAATTGAAACAAATGGTCTAACAGCATCATGAGTTATAAGAATATCCTCATCAGTTAATCCGTTGTCTTCTTCAATAGAAGAAATAATATTTAAAATTGTAGAATTTCTATCTTTTCCACCATCTACAACAACAATTCTTTCAGACAAATAATTATAATCTTTGTCAATTATATCAACTAGATAAGAATTCCAATCGGGATTTACCCCAACATAAATTTTATCTATTTTGTTACATAATAAAAACTTTTCAATAGTATGAATTATAATAGGCTTATCTCCAATATTTAAAAATTGTTTTGGAATATTAGAAATATTCATCCTACTACCTATTCCTCCAGCAAGAATACCTGCATATATCATAGTCTAGTCCTCCTTATTATATGTTTTTAAAAATGAAGGGATTTTTAAAAATCCTACTAATGTTCCATATCCATAACTAATATGTAAAAGGAAAAATACAATTGGAAGTAATAAATTATAAACATTAAATTTTCCTTTTATAATTGAACTTAAAGACATCGAAACATTCACTATTAGATAAGATCCAAATACCAACAAAAATAAATATTTGGTAAAAAATAGTGAAATAATTGATATAAAAAGAGCAACTAAAAAAGCAAAAGGAATATAGTGATATAAATTTAGACACTCAGGACAAACAGCAGTCGTAAGTCCTATCCACATACCATTGGCTTTTTTTTGTTTAATCATTTTAGAAAGTGAATTCCTAGTGTGCTGATACGAAATAATATTATCATCATAGCAAAGTTTGTATCCTGCTTTTCTTATTCTATAATGGAATTCATTATCTTCTGTCCTTAACAATTTTTCATTAAAGAAACCCACTTTTTCTAATACTTCTCTTTTATACATTGCGTGAAACATTGACTTTACATATTTTTTCCCAGATGCATTTCTAAAAGGTGCAATTCCGCTTCCAAACATCGATGATTCTGCTTCTAAAAGCATCCTTTTATATCCTGTATTATCATCTATTATATTGGGCCTTTTTCCACCTGAAACATCTTCTCCTGATTCTATATTTCTAACATTTTTTTCTATAAAATCTTTTGGGACTGAGGAGTGTGCATCAATTCTAACAAGTACATCTCCCGTAAAATTTTTTATAACGATATTCCATCCAGCAGATTGAATTTTTTTAGGATTATCTAAAATTTTAACTTCCATAAAATCATTATTTTCTTTAAAATCTTGCATTATATTTTTTGTATTATCCGTTGAAATTCCATCTACTAAAATTATTTCAATTTCATCATGCGGATATGTCTGCATTTTAAAATCTTCAAAAAGAGAAGGTAAAGTCTTTTCTTCATTTAAGGCAACTACCCCTATACTAACTTTCATTATTTTTCCTCCCCAAAAAAACAGATAAAAATGTTTTAAACATAATTTTTATATCATACCAAAAAGAAAATCTTTCAATATATTCAATATTATACTTCATTTTATCAGGCAAAATATAATTTATATATATATCATCAATACTAGTTTCATCATCTAAATGACTTGATATTATTTCATCCTCGTCTTTATAATTTATGCTAGAGTATGAAGTAAGACCTGCAGGTAATAACAAAGTGGCAAACATATAGTCTGAATATCTATCAACATATTTTGTAACCTCTGGTCTAGTTCCTACAAAACTCATATCTCCTGATAATATATTAAAAATTTGAGGAAATTCATCTAATCTATATTTTCTTAAAAACTTTCCAACCTTTGTTATTCTAGAATCTTCCTTTACAGTTACAAGTGTTCCAATTTTATCAGCATTAGATACCATTGTTCTAAATTTAAAAATTTTAAACTTTTTACCATATCTTGTAACTCTCTCCTGCCTATAAAAAATACTCCCTTTAGAATCTAATTTTATAGCTATTGAAATAACAACAATTGGAATAAATAAAATCAATAAAATTAAAATGGAAAAAATAATGTCAAATACTCTTTTAAAAAATAAACTTAATCTTTTTTTTGATACTATTTCGTAGTACTTTTTTACAGATTCATTTTTAAATTCTTTTGGTAAATCTTCAAATTTTATCAAAATATTTTCTCCTTAATTAAACGTCTGTAATATAATAACATATATTTAAAATAAAGTAAAATTAAAGAACTTTAACATCTCCATCATAAACTAATCCACCTACAGTATCAATTGTTACAAGTTGTTCATCTTTAATCATATTAGTAGCATTTTCAGCTCCTATAATTGTTGGAATATTAAAATGTAAAGCAATAATTGCAGCGTGAGAAGTCAGTCCTCCTGTTTCAACTATGATTCCTGATGCTCTATCAATAAACTCAACATATTCTCTATCTGTAAATTTTGAAACAATTATATCTCCATCTTTAAATTTGTTCTTTAAATCGTCTTCATTGTTTATTAGGCAAGCTTTTCCAGTAACCGAATCTTTTCCAATCCCAAAGCCTTTTATCAAAATTTTCCCAACAGTATGAACTTTAATTAAATTTGTTGTTCCTGCAACACCAACAGGAATACCTGCAGTTAAAACAACTGTATCTCCATCACTAATATAGTTTGCATTTAAAGTTGCTGATATAGAACGTTCAATAACTTCATCAGTATGTTCAGATTTCTTAGAAATCAAGCTAGTAACTCCCCAAAAAATTTGTAATTTTCGTCTAACTTTCTCAGAATAAGTTACAGCTATAATATCAACAAATGGTCTAAATTTAGAAATTGAAATAGGAGTAATTCCAGAAGCTGTAGCACAAATTATAGCTTTTGCTCTTAAATTTTCAGCAATTTCTTTTGTTGACAAACTTATTGAATTCATAGTATTTAAAATATCTTGTCTATTTTTGCTTTTTATACTATTTTGAAAATCAAAAGAATTTTCTGTTGTTATTGCAATATTATTCATTACTTTAACCGCTTCTTTTGGATATTTTCCAGCAGCAGTCTCACCGGATAACATAATACAATCACTTCCATCTATAATCGCATTTGCTACATCTGTAACTTCTGCTCTTGTTGGTCTTGGATTTCTAATCATTGAATCAAGCATTTGTGTTGCAGTTATTACTGGTTTTCCTACTAAATTACATTTTCTAATTATTTCTTTTTGTATTTTTGGAATAAATTCTGCTTTAATTTCAACTCCTAAGTCTCCTCTGGCAACCATTATTCCATCAGAAGCCTCTATAATTTTATCAATATTTTCAACGCCTTCTTGATTTTCTATTTTAGAAATTATTTTAATATCAGAATTGTTATTATCTAAAATTTTTCTAATTTCGTATACATCTTCAGGTTTTCTTACAAATGAAGCTGCAATAAAGTCTAAATCATTTTGTATTCCAAATAAAATATCAGACTTATCCTTTTCCGTAATGGATGGTAAATTTATTATTTCATTCGGTATATTTACACCTTTATTACTCTTGATTACTCCATTATTTTTAACTAGACATTTTATTTCCTTATCTGTCTTAGAAATAACTTCCATTTCAACTAAACCATCATCAACTAAAATTGTACCACCAACCTTAACATCATTTGGTAATAGTTTGTAAGAAACAGAACAAATTTCTTGATTTCCTAAAACTTCATCAATTGTAAAGGTATAAAAATCTCCCGCTTTAAGAATAACTTCATCAATACTAAATTTACCTAATCTTATTTCAGGACCTTTAGTATCAAGCATTATTGCTATAGGTAAATCTAACTCTTCTCTTGCTTTTTTTATATTATCAATTCTAACTTGATGTTCTTCTTTGCTTCCATGTGAAAAATTTAATCTACAAACATTCATTCCACTAAGCATTAATTCTTTTAAACTTTCAACTGAATCTGAAGCAGGCCCAATTGTACATATTATTTTTGTTTTTTTCATAATTCTCTCCTAAATAGATAGTTCATCAACTATATCATATAAATCTTTATTAAATATTTTTTTGCTAGATACAGCATCTTCTATAGTAATATACTCAATATTATTATTTTTAAAAGCTAAAGCTAAATTAGTTTGTTCTTTCAACAATAATTTAACAGACATACTTCCCATTTGACTTGCTATTATTCTGTCAAATGAGCTTGGAGTACCTCCTCTTTGGATATGTCCTAGTACAGTAACCCTTGTATCAATTTTAGTTTTTTCTTGAATCTGTTTTTTAAGCTCATAAGGGCTTAAAATACCTTCAGTTAAAACTATGATATGGTGTAATTTACCTCTTTTCCTACCAGATATAATTTTATTGCAAACTTTATCTATATCAAAATCGACTTCTGGAACTATTATACTTTCAGCTCCACCAGCTAATCCAGAATTTAGAGCAATATCACCACATTTTCTTCCCATAACTTCTAAAATATTAGCTCTTCCATGAGAAGAAGATGTATCACGAAGTTTTGAAATAGCGTCGATAACTGTATTTACTGAAGTGAAAAATCCAATTGTATAATCAGTATATCCCATATCATTATCAATAGTACAAGGTATAGCAATAGTCTTTATACCATATTTACTTAAAACATTAGCACCACGAAAAGTACCATCTCCTCCTAAAACTACAAGTCCTTCAATACCATTATCTTTTAAGCTTTTAACTGCTTTTTCTTGACCTTCTTTAGTCATAAACTCTTTACTTCTAGCACTACCTAATATAGTACCACCTTTTTGAATTATATCTGCAACACTAGATACATTCATCTCAAAAATATTTCCTTTAATAAGGCCATCATAACCAAATTTTACACCATATATTCTAACATTATGATATATACATGTTCTTACAACAGCTCTTATTACTGGATTCATTCCTGGAGAATCTCCACCACTAGTAAGAATAGCAATTTTTTTCAAATTATACCTCCATTAATTGATACGAAAACAATCTTTTCCAAAAATATTTTCTAATTCAACAATTAAATTTTCATTTTTTAAATCAAACTTATTTTCTAATCTTAAAGTTTTATGATTGCTAGTTATATACAAAATTACATTATTTATTCCACCATATTTTTCAGAAAATTCACTTAATTTTTTCTTTATATTATTATCAAAATTTTCAATTTTTATATATAGTTTCTTAGAATATATACTATCTACTTCTCTAGCATCAATTACAGTAAAATTAGTATTCCCAAATGAATTTATAGAAACTTTAATCGATATTTCATAAATTTTTCCTTTAATAATATCTAAATCTTTAACATCTAAAATCTCTATACTACTTGTAAAATCTTCTACATCAATTGTTTTTAGCATCTTATTTTTTTTATTCCTTCTAAGTTTAATAGAGTTAATATAAACTATTACATTATAGATACCTTTATCTAAAACTTTTAAATCAATTAACTTCATACTATTTTTAGACTTAATATATTCTTTATATTCATCTAACGGATGTGAAGAAATATAAAATCCTAAAACGTCTTTTTCATATTCTAACAAATCGTCTTTTAAAAATTTTTCAGACTTAACATATTTTTCATGCATAAAATCTGAACTTATTAAGGAAAGTTGACCAGATAATTCGTTTTTGCTTTTTGATACTATTTGAGTAAATAATGTCTCTAAAGAATTTAAAATTTCAATTCTTTTTTCTTCAATTTCATCAAAAGCTCCAGACTTTACTAAATTCTCAATTGATTGCAAGCTCATATTCTTTGAATTTTTCAATCTTTCTAAAAATTCTTTAAAACTTTTAAACTCTCCATTTTTTCTTTCTTCTTCAATATCTTTAGCTAAAAGCCTATTAAATCCTTTAATTTGGGAGAAACCAATTCTCATACACTTATTTTCAGTACTTATCTTATAGTGACTATAATTAACACTTGGAAGTAAAATCTTTATTCCCATCCTTTTAATTTCTTGAAAATATTGGAAAAATTGTCTTTCATAATTTATAACAGAATTTAAAAGACATACCATATATTCTAATGGATAATAATATTTTAAATAAGCAGTTCTATACGCATTTAATGAATAGCAAGCACTATGTGATTTATTAAAAGCGTAGTTACCAAACTCAACTATTAAATCAAAAATATTTTGAGCAAGCTTCTCATCTACACCATTTCTTACACAACCTTTAATTTTAATGCTTCCATCTAAATCATCTAGACCATAAATAAATATCTTCCTATTATATTCCATTATATCCATATGTTTTTTACCAATGGCTTTTCGCAAATTATCTGCTTGACCCCAAGTATATCCTGCTAATTCTCTTGCAATCTGCATAACTTGTTCTTGATATACAATAATTCCATAAGTGGATTTTAAATATTTTTCTAAACGCTTATCCAAATATCGAATACTATTAGGATTATTTTTATTTTTAATGTAATTAGGTATTTGATTCATCGGACCTGGTCTAAAAAGAGAATTTGCAGCAACTAACTCATCAAAATTATCTGCTTTTAAATCTTTTAAGAATAATCTCATACCTGTACTTTCAAATTGAAATATGCCAATTGTATCAGCTGTCTTAAATAAATTTAAAACATTCTTGTCGCTTAACGATATTTTCTCAATATCAATCTCTCTATTGTAATTTTTTTTAATAAGTCTTATAGTATCATCAATTACTGTTAGAGTTCTAAGTCCTAAAAAATCCATCTTTAGAAGCCCCAGTTCTTCCAACTCTATCATATTGAATTGTGTTACTATATTATCTCCACTTTTAGCTAGCGGAACATACTCTGTAAGTTCTTCCTTAGTTATAACAATACCCGCTGCATGTATTGATATATGTCTATGAAATTTTTCAAATTTTTCAGAAGTGTTAATAAGTTTTTTTATATTTACATCTTCGTCATATAACTTTTTTAATTCCAAACTATCTTTTAATGCATTTTTAAAAGTAACGTCTAAATTATTTGGAATAAGTTTTGCCACCTTATCAACAGTTGATAATTTATAACCTAAAACTCTGCCAATATCTCTTACTGCTGCTCTTGGTTTCATAGTTCCAAAGGTAACAATTTGTGAAACGTGATTTTTCCCATACTTTCTAATTACATAGTCTATGACTTCTTCTCTTCTTTCGTTGCAAAAATCTATGTCAAAATCAGGCATTGAAATTCTTTCTGGATTTAAAAATCTTTCAAATATTAATTCATATTCTATTGGATCAATATCAGTAATCTCCAAGCAGTATGCAACAATTGAATTTGCACCTGAACCTCTACCCGGTCCAACTGGAATTTTATTTTTTTTAGCAAAATTTACAAAATCCCAAACAATAAGAAAATAATCAGTAAATCCCATTTTATTTATTACTGAAAATTCGTAATTAACTCTTTTTTTAATTTCATCAGTTATATTTTCATATCTTTTTTTCATACCTTCTATGATTATACTATGCAAATAATCTTCCTTTGTACTAACTCCATCAGGTACTTTATATTCAGGTAAATGATACTTTGAAAAGTCAAATTCAACATTACATCTTTGAGCAATCATTTTAGTATTATACATAGAATCTTTTAATTGAGAAAATATTTTTAACATTTCTTCTTCACTTTTTAAATAGTATTCTGCTTGAGTAAAAGTATCTTCTTTAAGTTCAGATAATAAAATACCTTTTGATATACATCTTGCTATATTAAATAAATTAAAATCTGTATTTTCTAAATAATGAACATCATTAGTTACAACAGTCTCAACGTTTACTTCATTTGCAAGTTCCAAATATTTGTTTATCATTAACTCATCATTTTCTTCAAAATGAAAATTCAATTCTAGAAATAAATCCTCTTTATTGAATATACTTTTAAAATTTAAAATTTCATTCTTAGCATTTAAAGTATCATCTAAATATAGACATTTTCTAATAAAACTTCTTTTGGAACCAACAATTAATATTAAATTTTTTGAGAATTTTTCTAATTCATCAAATGTTATATATTCTCTATTTCTATTTTCAATAACATATAAATTTGACACTAATTTACATAAATTTTTATATCCTTGATTATTCTTAGCTAATAATATTATATTATAAAATTCATTATTTGGGTATGACAAAGTTAGCTCACAACCTATAATAGGTTTTATTGAATTCTTTTTACATCTTTTATAAAAATCAATAACGCCATACATATTGTTATAATCTGTAATAGCCATAGCTTTAAAATTTAATTCTTTAGCTTTATCTATTAATTTTTCCATTGGATTATAATTGTTCAACAAACTATACTCAGTATGAACATTCAAATGTACAAAATCATTAGCCAAAATTATCACCTCATTATTGATTTTACCATATTTTTAGAATTTTTTAAATATATTTTACCTAATCGCTTTATATTTTTATGTTTTTATGATACAATTTTATAGTACGAAGGGAGAATTGATATGAAATTTACATTGGTAACTAATAATATTGACTTATATGAAAAAGTGAAAAATAAGAAAGATTTAGACATAATATTTGATGAAAAATATACATATGGAGACATATTAGATATAGTTAAGAAAAAACTTCAAGATGGATTTGAGCTTTCAACCCATCCTCTTTGTGGTAGTATAAAACCTAATGAAACACCATACAGATCTATATTAATTACTAAAACAAAAGAACTTGATGTTAATGGAATTATAATTATCGATGAAGCTATTGAAACATACAAAAAATTTCAAAGCAATATGAAAACGCCTCTATGGATAGATAGAGTTCTAAGAGACTTTAGATATGTGGATTGTAACATATTAGTACAAACTATTGAAAAATTAGGAATAGAATAAATTAATACTAAAAAACCCACATTTTTAATAATGTGGGCTTTTAATTATTATATATAATTATAGATATTAAAAATTATTCGTCAGAATTTTTTTCTTCATCTTCATCCTTTTCTACAACTTCTTCTTTAGGAAGAATTATTCTAACTTTCTTAACTCTATGTTCATAAATAGATAATATATTATAAATAACACCATTATCTTCAACAGTAAGCTTCTCTCCATCATTAGGTATATATCCTAATAGATACATAAGCATACCACCTAATGTATCATAATCTTCTGAATTTTCATCAAGTTTTAAATTACAAGCATTATTTACATCCTCAATTTCACATGCTCCAGTTGCAATAAAATGTCTATCATCTATCTTTTTGATTGAAGGATTAGTTTTCTTATCATATTCGTCATCAATTTCACCCATAACTTCCTCAATTAAATCTTCCATAGTGACAATTCCCGTAAAACCACCATATTCATCAATTAATACAGCCATTTGATTTCTTGAATTTTTAAGTTCAAGAAATAAATCATTTATATTTTTTCGCTCTGGAATAAAATAAGCTGGTCTTAAAATAGAACGAATATCAATATTATCAAATCCTACTTTATATGCTTCTAAGAAAAAGTCTTTAATATATAAAATACCAATTATATTATCAATATCATCTTCATAAACTGGTACTCTTGAATATCTCATTTGCATTAAAGTTTCAAAATCTTTATCAGGTTCATCAATATCAATCATGAATACTTCAGTTCTTGCTGTCATTACTTCTTCAGCTAATACATCATCAAAAGATATAACACCATCTATCATTTCTCGCTCTGTAGGATTGATTATTCCTTGTTCTTGTCCTACTTCAACAATTGATTTTATCTCTTCTAGAGTAACCTGTGCTTCAACTCCACTTGTAGGAACTGAAAAAATCTTTAACACTATATTAGTAGATAAAGATAGTAAATAAACAAACGGACTCATTATTTTATAAACAAAATTTATTGTCCCAACAGAAAATAAAGCGAATTTTTCTGCATTTTGTAATGCTATTCTTTTAGGCACAAGTTCACCAAATACTAAACTAAAGAATGCCAATATGACTGTAATTAAAACAAAAGAAACTCTATATGCAAAAGGAACTGATAAATTTGATAATACTTTCCCAAACTTATCTGATAGTCCAACTGCAGCAGAAGCTGAAGTAAAGAAACCAGCAAAAGTGATACCAACTTGAATAGTTGATAAAAACTTCGAAGGCTCTTTTAAAAGTTTTTCGACTTTAATTGCTCTCTTATTTCCTTGTTCTGACAAAGTTAATAACTTTTTCTTGTCCATAGAAACTATTGCCATTTCAGATGCAGCAAAAAAAGCATTAACTAAAGTTAATAAAATTAAAATAAAAATCTGAAAATAGACCTCGGGTCCACTATCCATAAAAACCTCCTAAAATTTATTTATCAAATGCATTATATCAAAAATTTAAAAATATTGCAAATACAAATTTTTTTATTCAAATATAAAAAACAATAATAATTTATAAAAAAATAAAAAGTGTATTTTAAATACACTTTTTACATAAACATATTATTATAATTATTTTATTAACATTCCACCATAGTTTAAAATAACTTGAGCAAATACTAATGCTACTACAGTCATTAACTTAATTAAAATGTTTAATGATGGACCTGAAGTATCCTTAAATGGATCTCCTACAGTATCTCCAACAACCGCTGCTTTATGAGGATCTGAACCTTTACCGCCATGATGACCTTCTTCAATGTACTTTTTAGCATTATCCCATGCTCCACCAGCATTTGACATAAAGATTGCCATTAAAACACCTGTAACTAAAGATCCAGCTAATAATCCACCAAGAGCTTCTGCTCCAATTAAAATACCAACTAATACTGGAACTACTACTGCTAATAATCCAGGAATAATCATTTGTTTTAACGCTGCCATTGTAGAAATATCAACACATTTTCTATAATCTGGAGTTCCAGTTCCTTCCATAATTCCAGGAATAGTTTTGAATTGTCTTCTAACTTCTTGAATCATTTCATTAGCAGCATTTCCAACAGCTTCCATAGTTAAAGCTGAGAATAAGAATGGTAACATACCACCAATGAACATTCCTGCAACTACTTGAGGTTTAGTAACATCTATTTTTTCCAATCCTACTGCTTGAGTATATGATGCAAACAATGCTAAAGCAGTTAAGGCAGCTGAACCAATCGCAAATCCTTTACCAATAGCAGCTGTAGTATTACCAACAGAATCCAATTTGTCTGTAATATTTCTAACTTCATGAGGTAATTCACACATTTCTGCAATACCACCAGCATTATCGGCAATTGGACCATAAGCATCAACAGCAATAGTCATACCACAAGTAGAAAGCATACCTATAGCAGCAACAGAAATCCCATATAATCCTTGACCAGCATTAGCAAATCCATTTGATGCCATATATGATACTAAAATACCTATTGCTATTACTACAATAGGACCAGCAGTTGACTTCATTCCAACAGCTAAACCAGAAATTATATTAGTTGATGAACCAGTTTCTGATTCTTCTGCAATATGTTGAACAGGTTTTTTATCTCCTGAAGTATAGTATTCAGTAAATTGAGAAATAATTAATCCTACTAAAATACCAGCAACTGAAGAAATAAATGCTGAGTTATTTCCTAAAATTTGTTTACTTAAGAAATATGTAACTATAATAGTTAATACTGAACTAACAATAGTTCCCATATTTAAAGATTTTTGTGGATCTTTATCCCCTCTTACGCAGAATAGTCCAACTAATGATGCTAAGATACCAGCTGCAGCAAGAGCTAACGCAAATATAATACCTTCTTTACCAAAAGCAACAGAACCTAATGTAATACCAGAAAGTATAGACCCTACATAAGATTCAAAAAGATCAGCTCCCATACCAGCAACGTCCCCTACATTATCTCCTACATTATCAGCTATAACAGCAGGGTTTCTTGGATCATCTTCAGGAATTCCAGCTTCAACCTTTCCTACAAGGTCAGCACCAACGTCAGCAGCTTTAGTATAAATACCACCACCTACTCTTCCGAACAATGCTATAGATGAAGCACCAAAACTGAATCCAGTTACAATATTAACGTCTCCTACTAAGAAGTAGCAAACTGTCATCCCTAGAATACCTAATCCAACTACAGAAAGTCCCATTACTGCTCCCCCTGAAAATGCAGTTTGAAGTGCTTTTCCCATTCCGTATTCTTTAGCAGCATTTGCAGTTCTAACATTTGCTTTAGTAGCAGCTTTCATTCCGAAATATCCTGCTAAAATTGAACAAATTGAGCCAGCTAAGAAACAAACTGCTGTAAGTAAATTAATGGCTACCCCTAAAATAATTGCAACAACAACAACGAATATAGCTAAATACTTATATTCACGAACTAAGAAAGCCATAGCGCCTTCTTGAATATAACCTGATATTTCTTTCATTCTTTCATTACCAGGTTCAATTTTTGTAATGCTTAAATATTTAATATAAGCAAATACTAGCGCAACAACACCAACGGCAATTGCACAATAAAAAATCAAATTAGTATCCATTTTTTCCTCCTAAATTTTTTATTTAATCGCAGCCATAGCAATAGCTACTATAAAAAACACAACCGATGCTATAATAGTAATTTGGCTTAACACAGCATCTTTAGATTTTTTTCCGCCTTTTCCAGAAATATTTGTTTCAGCTGTTAAAGACGCAACACCGTCAGACTTAGATTCTTGCATTAACACTGCTAATATTATAACAATACTAGCAACGAATAATATTATTTCCATTAAAACTTGCATTATACACCTCCGAACATTCTTATTTAACCTGCTACTTATAATAACACATTTACAAGCAAAAATCAACTTAAAATATTGATTTTTAAGTTGATTCTAAAAATAAATTAAAAATAAATAACTAAATAATATAAATGGAATTAATGGTATTTCTTGATGTTTAAAAGCTTCTATATCTTTTATAATAATTAGCTTTATTAAATAAAAAAGTCCCGCTATTATAAAAGTAAATAGTCCAATATAAAAAACTGTATACCAATCTGTTGAAATTCCTACTAAAGATAATGCATAAATATCTCCTATTCCAAATACTTCCTTTCCATAAACTAATTTTGATACTATATAAATAGTTCCATACAAAATTATTCCTGAAATTAACCCTAAAGTAGCTAATCTAATATAATTTCCATATATATTCAATATTGTAATTGGAACTAGAAAAGCCATAATGATATTTACAAAAATATTTTTACATATAATATCAGTAAATGCACAAATGTACAGACATAAGAAACAAAGTAAATTTATCATATATAATATATCATTATAAAAAAATAATGACATTAAATATATGTTTGTTAGGAATATTAATATAAAATTTAATAAATTATAATATTTCTTTATATTGTTAATCGAGATTTTTATTACCTCTTTTTCTTTTAAAAACTTCAAATCTATTGATGAAACTAATAAACAAACAACTGCACTAAGTATTCCACCTAAAAAATACATTTTAATAATTTCTTTCTATTTTGCTATCTTTCATTAAAGTATCCATTTTTTTCACATAAGCTACTTGTTCTTTGGCTTTTATTATACTTTTCTCAATTTCATCTCTAACTGATTCTAAATCTAATTGTTCAGGATTTGTTTTTGATTCAAGTTTAATTAAATGATAACCAAATTGTGTTTTTACAGGAGCAGTAACTTTTCCAACTTCTGCATCTATACATGCATTTTCAAATTCTAATACCATTTGACCTTGACTAAATTCTCCTAAATCTCCACCTACTTCTTTAGATGGACACATAGAATGTTCTTTAGCTAATTCTTCAAATTCTTCTCCTTTATCACAAAGATCTTTTAGTTCATTAGCTTTTTCTTCACTTTCAACTAAAATATGTTTTGCCTTAAAAGTATATTTACTCTTAAATAAATTTTTATTTTCTTCATAATACTCTTTTATTTCTTCATCAGTAGCATGAATATTTTCAAATAATTCATTTAAAAAATGTTTTGCTAAAATTGAACGTTTAATTTCATTAATTTCTTTAACAAATGCTTCACTTTCATCTAATTTCCTATTATAACAATCTTGAATTATAAGTTCTTGTTTAACTAATTCTTCACATAATTGTTTTCTACCTTCAGGATTATTATATGGCATTGCTCTATTTCCCATTAATTCTATAAATCTGTCAATATCACTTTCTAAAATTTCAACTCCGTTTACAATTGCCATTACTTTACTTTCCATAATTATTTCCCCCTTAAATTAATTTAATTCCATTCCCTTCAAATTGAATTTTTTTATTTTTTAATAATCTTCCTACGGCTTTCTTAAAAGATGATTTACTCATACCACAAATTTCCTTAATTTTTTCTGGTTCACTTTTGTCATTCAAATCCAAAAAACCGCCTCTATCTTTAATAATATTAAAAAGTATTTCAGCATTATCATTTATTTCAACATGAGATAAATTTTTTAAAACTAAATTCAAACGACCATCTTTTTTTACTTTTGAAATTCTAAAATTAATAGGTTCTCCAATTTCTAACACGCCAATAATATCTTTATTTTCAATCATAGCATCATATTTTTTATCTACAGCAACGAAAGCACCATAGTCTTTATGGATTGAATAAACAATTCCTTCAACCCACTCACCTTCCTTATAAGGAGAATCTGATGTCAAATAATCTCTTATTTTCATTGTTGCACAAAGTCTTTCTGATTTATCTATGTATAATGCAACTAAATATTTCCTTCCTTTTTCGAGTTTCATAGTTTGCTCTTTAAAAGGTAAAAACAATTCTTTTTCAAGACCCCAATCCAAAAAAGCTCCAATTTTTGAAATATCCATTACTTCTAAAGTTTCTAATTTTCCTAAAGATATTTTTGTCTTTTTCCTCGTAGCAACAAACCTAGACTGATTGTCTTTATAAACAAAAACTTCAATTTCATCATCAACTTTATCTGTTTCTAAAACTTCTTTCTTAGGTAACAATATATCAAGTTTTTCATTTTTTACATCTTTTAGTCCTATATAAGCTCCGTTATTTTTAAAACGCTTTATAATCAACTTCTGAAATTCACCTAAATTATACATATTTTCTCCTCTTATAACTAAACCATTTTTTTAAATATCTCTATTTATCTTTATCAATGTTATACTGTGCTGACATTTCAATAGCTTTACTATCTAGCTAAAAGCTATAGTAATTATACCATATTTTCTTTGTGATTATTGTATTATTGTCAATATGGTGAAATTACACTAGCCTTACCATCTGGCGTAAAGATATAGTAATTATACCATATTTTCTTACCGATTATTATATTATTGTTAATATGGTGAAATTACACTAGCTTTACCATTCGGCGTAAAGCTATTGTAATTATACCATATTAGGTTAATTTTTGTAACCATATAATAATAAAAATTTAAAATTCATTTTGAAATATTATAAAAATGTTGTATAATAAATATATTAATATTACTAATTAAGGAGTAAAAAATGTTTCATATAAGAAAGAGATTTGTTTTTATTTTATTATCTATTTTTATACTATCATCTTGTAGTAAAACTGGTACCAAAAATGTAGATAAAGTAAATAATGAAATAAAGAACTCAACATCCCAATTTTCTCTAACTGCTGAGGAAATAACTGTATTAGAAAAACCTTATGGAGATTTTTCTGACGATGATAAAAAAATTTTTAATAAAATTTTAGAAAAGTATAATAAGTTTAAAAACGACTCTTCAAAGGATATCACGTTTGAAAGAAAAATATTATCAAAACTTGAAGAAATAGAAAATTTTTATGGTAAGAAATATATAAATTTTAAAAATGAATCTTCAAGTAATGTAAAAGTTGAAGAAAAATTATTAAATCAAAATTCTAAGACTGAACTTAATAAAAAAGATTTTTCATATGATAATTATTTAGTAAAACTCACAGGAAAAGGAATTTTTAAGTACTATGTAGATAACAAAATAATTTTAGAAGAAACTTTAAATGATAATGAAAAGCCCAGATATGTACGTATAAAAGTTCTAAATAATTCTAACATTGAATTTAATGGAAATGTAATAGGGATTATTTTTAAAGATAATATAAAATATGATACATTTAAAAACTTATCCAGTGGAATATTTACAATTGAAGATGATTTAAAACAAGGTCATTACAAATTATCGAATACTACTAAAGATACAATTATTAAGATTATATCAAAAGAAAACAAAGTAACAGTTATAAATTTACAAGAATCTCATGAACTAAAGTTAGAAAAAGGAATGAAACTAATAATTTCAGGAGTAGATTATATAACATTAGAAAAGATAGATTAAAAAAGGAGACACAATTGTCTCCTTTTTTAAATTATTTTTAACAACAAACTCTCATCATTCCAATTAATGTAAATTTTATTGAAATTACGAATCTATTATTTTAATGATTTAGGTTTTCCAATAATTTCAGAATAGAGAATAGCTTTTGATAGGCTTTCTTTACCTTTAATGACAAATTTTTTGGTTTTTCTTTCAATTAATTCATCAAAATGTTGAATATCATTTCGCAAGGCTACTCTTTCTGTTTTACGAGAATTGTACATTTGACCTTGACCCTCCATTGAAGTATTCATAATACTTTTACCTTCAATAGAAGTAGTCATAACTGTTTTACCTTCATAAGAAACATTTTCTAAAGTAGAACCCTCTATACTAGAAGTCATTACACTAGAACCCTCAGGACTTTCGTAATTATCAAAATTATTAATTCTATAATTTGGATTTTTATTACTTTTACTAGCGTTCTTATTTTTCTTGTTTTTAGGTTTGCTAGAAGCTTTTAAAGTACTATTCTTATTTTCATTACCTACTTCATCTATTTGAGCTTTTATATCATTAATCTCTGATTTTAAATCCTCAATAAAAGATAGAAAACTCTTATTTTTTTTCATAGGAACTCACCTCTATTCTGAAAGTGATTCTCTCATTTTAGTATCTGATTTGATATTTTTAAGTTTTTCATATTCTAAAACTGAAATATTTCCATCTTCAAACGCCTTTGCAATCGCAAGCGGAATTTTACTTTCAGATTCAACAACCTTAGCTTTCATTTCTTCAATCTTAGCTTTATTTTCTTGTTCAACTGCAACTGCCATTGCACGTCTTTCTTCTGCTTTGGCTTGAGCTATTTTCTTATCTGCTTCTGCTTGATCAGCTTGTAATTGAGCACCTATATTTCTACCAATATCAACATCAGCAATATCAATAGATAAAATTTCGAAAGCAGTTCCTAAATCTAAACCTTTTTTCAAAACTGTTTCTGAAATTGCATCAGGATTTTCAAGCACTAAACTATGTCTTTCAGCACTACCTACAGTAGTAACAATACCTTCTCCTACTCTGGCTATAATAGTTTCTTCACCAGCTCCTCCGATAAGTCTTGAAATATCTGCTCTAACAGTAACTTTTGCGATAACTATTACTTCAATACCATTCATTGCAACTGCTGCAATTTTTGGAGTATTGATAACTTTAGGATTTACACTAACTTGAACAGCTTCCAATACATCACGTCCGGCAAGGTCAATCGCTGTTGCCATTTCAAAAGTCAATTCGATGTTAGCCTTTTGAGCAGCAATTAAAGCATCAACAACATTATTTACATTTCCTCCTGCCAAATAATGTGCTTCTAATTCAGAAATGTTAATTTTAACATTAGCTTTCGTTGCTTTAATTAATGGATAAATTATTTTTGACGCTCTAACTCTTCTAAGTTTCATTCCTATTAAATTAGAAATTTTAACTTTAACACCACTGAATAAAGCAGTAATCCAAAGCCCTACAGGAACAAAATAAAAGAAACCAAACACCAAAACTACAACTAAAATAATAATTATACTATTTGTTGGCATTAAACTTTTCATAACTGTTTGTGGTAACAATCTCATAATTAAACCCTCCTTTATTAATTTACACTATTGTGTATGATAATATTATATCACTTTCTGCAAAAAATTCAACAAAAAAGAAACCAATTTAAAATTGATTTCTATGTATCATTTCCCTCACATTTTATTTTTGCAGTAATTTCATTATTATTAATTTCGAGTTCATCAACTAAATGTTTTACAATCCTAAGACCTCTACCAGAGGTTGTCGTATTAATATCTCTATTTTCATTAAAGATATAGTTTATTCCATCTCCTTCATCTTTAACATTTATATGTATACAGTCCATATTAACACAGACTTTTAAATTTATTCCCTTTTCTTTATTGCATTTATTACCATGTTCATAGCTATTTATCACTATTTCATTTATAACAATTCTAATATTGAACATTAGTTCTTCATCTCTAATAACACTTGATAACTTTTCTAAAACAAAAGAAACCGCTTCATCAATATCATCTAAATCACTTTTTATAACCTTAATATATTCAAAGTCCATACTTATCTCCTAATTTCTAGTAACAAATATATACCCAATCAAAAATAATTGTTAACATTTTTTATATTTTATTTGCATATTTGAAGAATTTTTAATATAATATATACGTTATGAGGTGATTAATATGTTTTTTAAGAATAAAAATTTATATAAAATTGACTTATTTATACTAATTTCTTTAATTTTAATTATATTAATAGGGTTAGTAAATTTATATAGTGCAACAATAAGTTTGAAAAGAAACTTTATGTTATCACAAATAATTGCTACAATATTAGGTTTTATCTTAATGTTTGTATTGATAGCAGTAAATATTAAATTTTTGAAAAGATTGTATTTGCCAATATATATAATTTCAATTATACTTTTAGTATTAGTACTTATAATTGGTACTGGGGATTCTGTTGGTGCAAGAAGTTGGATTAAATTTGGTCCTATTTCATTCCAACCTTCTGAATTTGTAAAACTTGGAATGATTATTTGTTTAGCAACGGTTATTGAAAAAAATAGTTCCAAATTGAATGAACCAAAAACTCTAATAAAAGTTTTGATTTTTGCTTTTATTCCTGTTGGATTAGTTTTAATGCAACCAGACTTTGGAACTGCATTTGTTTTTATATTAGTAATTGGATCAATGCTATTTGTAGCTGGAATAAGCTTAAGACTAGTAGTATATACTTTACTAGCAGCTATAGCCAGTTTACCTATTTTTTATTTTAACCTATCTCAATATCAAAAAAATAGGATTTTAAATTTTTTACATCCTGAAAGAGACATAACAAACACAGGATATCAAGCTGTTCAAGGCAAAATAGCAGCAGGATCAGGAAAATTTATAGGAAGAGGATTATTTAAAGGCCCTCAAAATCAATTTAACTTTATCCCTGAAAAACAAACAGACTATATATTTCCAGTTTTTGTTGAAGAAATGGGATTTGTTGGAGGAACAATTTTGATTGGATTATATACAATAATGTTATATAGATTTGTAAGACTTTCTAAGAAGACAGCAAATAAATTTAATCAAATGTTAATTATAGGAATATGTGCAATGTTTCTAGCTCATATTTTTGAGAATATTGGGATGACTATTGGTCTTATGCCTATAACTGGTATTCCACTTCCATTTTTAAGTTATGGAGGTACTTTCCAATTAGTAAACTTAATTGCTATGGGGATTGTGTTATCCATATCTTGTGAAAAAACACCTCTAGATTTTATGTAAATACTTATTACATATATTATTTACTTTTTATATTATATTTAAAAGCTCAGTGCTATAATGCACTGAGCTTTTATAATTCGTAGTAATTTTTTTCAGTTGATAGATAATCAACAACTCTTACAACTTTATCGCCTTCAAGATAAACTCTTGGAATCCTCATATTTATTCGACATATTAAATCATAAACATTTGTATTAGCTATTTTTGCTATTTCAAAAATATCAAGTCTCATATCCTTATATTCCCCATAGAGCAAAACAGTATCTCCGATTTTTACATCATCAATATCCGAAATATCTATCATCGTTTGATCCATACAAACTTTTCCTAAAATGTTAGCTTTTTTATTATTTATCATAACATAACCTTTATTACTTAACTCATAAGGATAGCCGTCTGCATAACCTACAGAAATTGTGGCAACTTTAATAGTTTTATCAGCACAGAAAGTTCTTCCATATCCAACAGTATCTCCTTTATGAATATATTTAATATTACTTACTGTACTTACAAAACTAACAACTGTATCCATCTTTATTTTAGAATTATCTTTAACATATTCTGATGGATAATGACCATAAATTCCAATTCCAACTCTTACCATATCGTAATAATAATTATGAAGCAAAACCCCACCATCATTTGCAATATGTAACATTGGTATTTTTAGATTTTCTTCTTCAAGAATTTTCTTAACTTTCTCAAATTTTTCAACTTGTAGTTTAGTAAAAGAAAAGTCATCAATATCTGAAACACATAAATGCGAGAACATTCCTTTTACAATAATATGTTTCATAGAATAAATTTCTTTTAAATACCCCTTTAATTTATCATCAATTAAAAACCCAAGTCTATTCATTCCTGTATCAATTTTAATATGAATTTTACATTTTTTTCTACATTTTGCAGAGATTTCATTTAATTCTCTTATCATTTCAATATTATATACAGTTAATTCAACATTATTTTTTATCAGTTTTTCAAATAAAGCATTAGGAACATAACCTAATATCAAGATAGGTAGTTTAATTCTCTTTTTTCTAAGTTCCATGGCTTCTGAAAAATTTGCAACACAAAAATAATCCGCACCTTGTTTTTGTAAAAATTCAGCAACAGTACAAGCACCAAGTCCATAAGCATTAGCCTTTAGAACTATACCAACTTTTGCACCATTAGTCTTTTCTTTTATTTTAAAAAAATTATTCTTTAATTTATCTAAATCAACAAAAATCAATGATTGATTTTCATACATAATATCACTCCCTAATATATTTAATTGCATTTGGTAAAAACATTATTATATCAGATGCTACTAAAGAATCTTCACCTAAAGACTCTTTAGCAAAATCTCCAGCTAATCCATGCATAAAAACTCCAAGTTTTGCAGAATTAAATGCATCTAGTCCTTGTCCAACCAAAGATAGAATAATACCTGTTAAACAATCACCACTTCCGGCAGTTGCCATTCCAGAATTTCCAGTGGTATTAACATAAAGCTTCTTATCTGACTTAACTATTGTATTTTTACCTTTCAAAACTAGTGTATATTTTAAATTTTTTTCAAAAAATTTATTTACAACTTCCAATCTATTTTCTTTAATTACTTTTAAATCATAAGATGAAAATCGAGAAAATTCAACTTCATGTGGTGTTATAATAATATTTTCTCTATTTAATATATCTGATTTAATATTTCTCAAGAAAAAAATAGCATCTGCATCAATTACAATTGGTCCTTGAAAATTCTTTATTATCATTTTAATAATTTTAGTGTTATCTTCATTTCTTCCTAATCCACAACCAATAGCTATAGCATCTAAGTGTTTTATTTTTTCAATAATTTCATCTATATACTTATAAATAAAACAACCATTACCATCATCAGAAATCGGAAGAATTATATTTTCAATTGCTTTAATTTGTAAAATATTAGAAATAGATTTAGGGCATATATTATATACTAATCCACTTCCACTTCGAAGAGCAGATCTAGCACATAAGTCAACACTACCACACATTCCCAAACTTCCACCAATTATTCCAACTTTTCCAAAATCACCTTTATTGCCATCATCTTTTCTATTTAACATTAATTTTTTCATATCTGAAACTTTTTGTAAATCTACTTTTATGCTTAAAAAAGTAACATCAACAACAGCAATTGCAAAATCAGAATCATGAGAAATAGAGCAAGATATACTTCCTATTTTTTTATAAATATCATTATGAATAATTATATCAGGTTTGCCAGAAAAACTATGTATCACTTCTACATCAATAGGTGAAATATTTCCAAATCCAGTACCAATTGCCTTCACAAAAGCTTCCTTCAATGAAAAAATACCTGCAATTGTCTCTTCCCTGTTACCTGTATTTATAATATAAGTAATTTCTTCATTTGTAAAATATTTTTTTAAAAATCTTTCCAAATTTTTCATATTTTTAAATCTGGAAATGCTGCAAATATCAATTCCAATCATTATTCAAATTCATCCACTTCTTTTTTTACAAAATCATTTTCTAAAGAATTATATAAATCTTCATAATTCAAAGCCAGTATTTCTTCTGGTTTTTCAACATTTTTCAAGAAATTTCTTATTTTATTTTCAATATCCTTCATACTTTTGAAAGTAATAATGTTAGTAGAATATGAATTACAAATAAATTCCATAACAACATATGAAATATCCCATTTTAATTTTGACTTATCCTCATTTGAAATATTTAATTCATCAACAGCACGTTTTACTCTCTTAACTACAGCAAATACTATAAATTCAGAAAATAAAACAAATTCTTCACAAAAATCATTTTCTTCAATATCTTGAATAACTGAAAAAATCAAATTCCATTTAAAATCTTTATTTACTAATTCTAATAATCCAGTTCCAAATTTTTTGCACAAATCATTTTTAAATTCGATTGTATCACAAATTTCAAAAGTTTCTCCTATAACAATAGTTCTATTATTCGCACTACTAAGTCTATTTAATAATCTAACAAAATAGTCTTCATAACGCATAGAATTATGAAATTTATTTTTAGAAAATATATAATCTACAATTATATTTGCACAATCTTTAAAATCTACAACAAATCCTGTACTCTCTTTAATTTTTACAGAATATAAATCGTGAACCATCTTTGAAACAATAGTTTTTAAATGAATTTTTGAAGAATCATAATTACTTTTATCTTCAACATTTTTTAAATGATTATATACACTTTGTAGTTGATTATCTATCATAGTTAAATTAGCTTTAATTGAGAACATTATAGAACGAATAAAATCCTCAGTAATCATATAATTGAAATTTTTATATAATACACTATGATCAATTTCACCCCAAAATATATTTACTAATGACTTGATTTGTAATTCAAAATTTACAAAATAATCTCCTTCAACTACATATCTCCCATCAATTTTGTATATTTCAAAACCATTTTTTTGAAATGTAGGCTGCTTTTCACTCAGTTTTAATTCTATATTAGAATTTAGTTCGCTCCTGTAAAAACCATTTTCCAACTCAATGGTAAAATTTTTAGATATTTCATCAAAAATTTTCTTTTCATCATCAATAAATCTACATTCAACTCTAATTCCTATTAAATCTGGTAAATTTTCTATTGCAACTTTATGATTAGGATATTTATAATAATAATTATTTCTTAACAATTTTTCTCTAATACTATCTTCACTTTTTATTCTAGCAGTTGTATTAATGAAAAAATCACAATTCAAAAATATATCATTAAAAAACTTTTTTAATGAATCAGCTGAATTAGAAATAAAATCCATATTATTATCCATATGTTCAATTGATTTTTCTAAAAACTGAAAAATTTCAAGTTTCAAAAAAGCACCTCCAATCACAAAATTATTTTACCATAGATTACAAATATTTACAATGTAAATAGCTTTAAAAGATATTAATAATTTTCGGAATAATTCTATGTTATTTTTATAAATTGAATAAATAGATTCTTTTTAATTTATAATAAGAACCTCCACCTTTCCATCTTGAGGAGCGTCTGGGAAGCTTGTTATTTCACAATAAAAAAAGACAGTGAATTAAATCACTGCCTTTAAACTTTTTTATAATCCCATTTGTTTTGCAACTTCTTCAGCAAAGTTTTCTTCTTTCTTTTCTAATCCTTCACCTACTTCGAATCTAGTGTATTCTACTATTTCAATACTTCCACCTAACTCTTTTGCTTTATCATTAACAGCTTCTAAAACTGTTTTACTATCATCTAATACATATTGTTGACTAAATAAAGCATATTGTTGATCAATTAATGTATTGTCTTGAATAAATCTTTCGATTTGTCCAGGTAAAATTTTATCCCAAATTTTTTCAGGTTTTCCTTGTTTCTTCAATTCTTCTTTTAATAATTCTTCTTCAGCTTTTAAAACTTCATCAGTTATTTGAGACATTGAAGCAAACTTCGGAATTCTCTTTAATTGTTTTCCAAGTCTAACTAATTCTTCATTTTCTTTTTCAATTGATCCTTTAAGAGCTAAATATTCTTTTTCAACAAAATCAGCATCTAAATCTTTATAACTTAAGTATTGTGGCTTCATTGCTGAGATATGCATGCAAATGTTTTGTAATAAATCTTTTGCACCTTTCTTTGTAGCTTCGCTATCGCAATTAGCTTTAAGAATAACACCAACTTTTTTATTAAAGTGAACATATCCACATACTATACTATTTTCACAACATGCTTTTGCAAATGCCAATCTTCTAACTACAATATTTTCTCCAATTGAAGAAATTTGTAATTTCAAGAATTCTTCAAAATTAGTTCCATCTATATTTGATGCATTTAATTCCTCAATATTCTTTATTTCATTATTAAATACATGTTCAGTAACTTTTTTAGTTAATGCGACGAAATTTTCATTTTTAGCAACAAAATCTGTTTGTGAATTTACTTCAGTAAGAGCAGCTTTAGTGTTGTTTTCATCAATTACTAAAGTAATTAAGCCTTCAGCAGCAACCTTATTAGCTTTTTTAGCAGCTTTAGCTAAACCCTTTTCTCTTAAAAATTCAATAGCTTTTTCCATATCTCCACTAACTTCTTGTAATGCTTTCTTACATTCCATCATTCCAGCTCCAGTGGCTTCTCTTAAATCTTTTACCAACTTTGCAGTAATTTCCATAAAATCCTCCTATTATTAATATAATCTATAAAAATAAGGTAAGGATAAATATTATAAATTTAAATCCTTACCCCTTAAAGTTCTACTTGCTTATTATTCAGCTACTTCCTCAGAAACTTCTTCAATTTCTATCACTTCTTCTACTACAGCTTCTGTTTCTTCTGCCTCAACTTGTTCTCCTTGCTTAGCTTCTACAATAGCATTAGCAATAGTACCTGTTAATAATTTTACGGCTCTAATAGCATCATCATTTCCCGGAATAGCGATATCAACTTCATCAGGATCACAGTTAGTATCAACAACACCAATAACTGGAATACCTAATATTCTTGCTTCATTTACAGCAATTTTTTCATTCTTTGGATCTATTACAAAAAGAACATTAGGAAGTTTATCCATTTCTTTAATTCCACCTAAGAATTTTTCTAATTTTTCAGCTTCTCTTCTTAATTTAATAACTTCTTTCTTAGGTAATCTTTGGAAAGTACCATCTTCTTCCATAAGTTCTAATTTTTTTAATCTTTCAATTCTTTTTCTAATAGTCTTATAGTTAGTCAACATTCCGCCTAACCATCTATGACTAACATAGAATTGGCCACTTCTCTTTGCTTCTGTTTCAACAGCTTCTTGAGCTTGTTTTTTAGTTCCAACAAATAGAACTCTACCACCATCTGCAACAATTTCTCTTACAAAATCATATGCTTGTTCAATTTGTTTTACAGTCTTTTGTAAATCAATAATATAGATTCCATTTCTTTCTGTAAAAATAAATTTTGACATTTTTGGATTCCATCTTCTAGTTTGATGACCAAAATGTACTCCTGCTTCTAATAAGTTTTTCATTAAAATTACTTGTGACATTTTTATTACCTCCTGTTTTTAGCCACCCATATTCATCAACTTGACAAGAACCACATGGGCAACACTTGTTCAATCAGAATATGTGATTATTCACCAAATTATTATAACATAATACATTTTATTTTTCAACATAAATCATTAAAATTTTGAAAAAAAAAATCAGACACTAAGTCTGATTTTTTTATTAGCATTCAAAAATTATTTATTTACTATTTCTTTTAATGATTTTCCAGCTTTGAATACTGGAGCTTTTGATGCTGGGATTTTAATAACTTCTTTAGGGTTTCTAGGATTTCTACCATTTCTTGCTTTTCTTTCTCTAGCTTCGAAAGTTCCAAATCCAACTAATTGAACTTTTTCCCCTTTAACAAGTGTTTCTTCAACAGTTTGAATAAACGCATTTAATGCTCTTTCAGCATCTACTTTTGTGATTTTTCCTTTTTCGGCCATGCTAGCCAATAATTCAGATTTGTTCATTAAAATTTCCTCCTAAATACACTATTATATTTAATAATTGCCTATAAAATGGTCACTTAACCATTGTGCAATATTATTATATATCAATTTTTAAAAAATATCAAGTAATTTAACTGATTTATTTAAAATTTTTAATTGGTAGGTATCCAACTTCCTTTTGAATACTTTCAAATTCAGTTTTAAACTTTTCAGATAATATTTTTTGTTTCAATTTTTGACTTATAAGTTTCTTGCTTTCATCTGTAAATTGACTATAATCTTCAACAATTTCATTCAATTTGATTATATGGTACCCAAATTTTGTCTTTACTGGTTCACTAATTTCTCCAACTTTTAATTTTACTGCTGCATCATAAAACTCTTGAACCATTATTCCTTTAGTAAATGTTCCTAAAACACCTTTATTATTTTTAACTGAAGGATCTTTTGAAACTTCGGTTGCAACATCTTCAAATTTTTCACCAGCATCTAAACGACTTTTTACTTTCTTTGCATCTTCTTCTGTTTCCACTAAAATATGACTTGCATTAATTTGTGGACCATCAAAATCACTTCCCTTATATTTTTCTGCAACTTCTTCATCTGTTGGTGTATAATTTTCTGCGAACCAAGTTTGAAATTTAGAAGAATATAAATTATCTTCAATTTTATATTTTAATTCGTCTTCAGTAAGTTTTGCTTTTTCAAGTTCTTCATTAAATTTATCACCTAACTGTTCTTTAACCTTACTTAGACTTTCATTAACTTCTTCTTCGGTTACTGTTACCTTAGCTATATCTTCTTCAGATTTTCCTTCGTCTTTATACTCTTTTTCTAACTTAGCAAATTTTTGCTTTACAACCTCAATATTAGAAAACATTTCTAAAATATTTTGTTTCAAAGTTAAAGAAGCAGTTTTTCCCTCTTCAGTTGATTCATCATATTTTTCTTTTTGTTCATCAGTATAAGATGAAATAACTCTATCATATTCTTTTTGTACTTGTTCTTCAGTAATATACTTATCCCCAATTTTTACCATCGCACCTTTTGGAGCCGATGCACATGCTGTTAAAAGCATTGCTGACAGTACAATGGCACTTGTAAATTTTATAAATCTATTTTTCATATTTCTCTCCCTTTCGACTAATATTCTAATCTTTTGATATTATACATTATTTTTTTAGGAATGTCAAAGTTTTTTTAATTTTTTTGATTTAAAAATAGCAAATTTTCAACAAAATTAATACTTTCTGGCAATTTGTCCTTATCATAATTAAATATTAACTCAGCATTTTCATTCAAATTAAATTCTATTTTTCTAAATAATTCATCAGTTAAGCTACCTATTAGCTGTAAAATCTTCTTATTTGATTGATCAAAATTAAATACAACTGACTTTCCTCTTTCTATTATTTTTATAAAATTTAATTCTGATGAAATTCTCTTCAAGTATGAAACATTCATAACATTTAAAACTGTAGTAGGTACTTCTCCAAATCTATCAGTTAATTCTTCATAAATTTCATTAAAATCTTCCTTAGAGGAAATCGCAGCAATTTTTCTATACATATCAATCTTTTGATTACTATCTCCTATATAATTTGAAGGAATATATGCATCAACAGATAATTCAATAGTAGTTTGACTTTTTATATTAATGTTTTCGCCCTTAATAGTTTTTATGCTTTCTTCCAACATTCTAACGTACATTTCATATCCAATAGTCTCTATATGTCCAGATTGGCATTCTCCTAAAATATTTCCAGCACCTCTAAGCTCCAAATCTCTCATAGCTATTTTAAAACCAGAACCAAATTCCGAAAAATCTCTTATTGCCATAAGTCTCTTCTCTGAAATTTCAGTAAGTGCTTTATCCTTCTCATATGTAAAATATGCATATGCTCTCCTAGTAGATCGTCCTATTCTTCCTTTTAGCTGATAAAGTTGTGACAATCCCATTTTATCTGCATCATATATAATCATAGTATTACAATTTTTAATATCCATTCCCGTTTCAATAATTGTAGTGCATAATAATATATCATATTCTCCCTCTTGAAAATCATACATTATATTCTCTAACTCTTTGTTAGACAATTTACTATGCGCCATTGCAATTCTAGCATCAGGAATTAGTTTCGATAATTCAACATACATTTTTTCCATATCATGAATCCTATTATAGACAAAATAAACTTGTCCACCTCTATCCAACTCCTTGTATATTGCTTCTCGAATTACTGAATCATTATATTCTAAAACAAAAGTAGCAATAGTAACTCTTTCTTCTGGTGGATCATCTAAAACACTCATATCTCTAATTCCGACTAAACTCATTTGCATTGTCCTAGGAATAGGTGTTGCAGATAGTGATAATACATCAATGTTTTCTTTTATTTTTTTTAATGCCTCTTTATGTTTAACTCCAAATCTTTGTTCTTCGTCTATTATTAAAAGTCCTAAATCTTTAAATTCTAAATTATTTGATAATAGTTTGTGTGTCCCTATAAGTAAATTTACTTTACCATTTTTTACATTTTTTAGAATTTCTTTTTGTTTAGCAGGACTTCTAAATCTACTAAGCATTTCAATTTCTAAAGGAAAATCCCCTATTCTATCATTAGCAGTATTAAAATGCTGTTGAGCTAGAATAGTTGTTGGAACTAAGAATGCAACTTGCTTATCGTCCATCATGGCCTTAAAAGCAGCTCTTAATGCTACTTCGGTTTTTCCATACCCAACATCTCCACAAAGCAATCTATCCATCGGCTTAAATTGTTCCATATCTTTTTTTATTTCATTAATGGCTCTAAGCTGTGAATAAGTTTCTTCGTAAATAAAACTATCTTCAAATTCTTTTTGCCAAGTTGTATCCTCTGAAAAAGCAAAACCCTTTATTTTATCTCTCTTCGCATAGAGTTGAACTAAGTCTAATGCTATCTCATCTAAAACTTTTTTAGCACGATTTTTCGTTTTTATCCAATCACTAGAACCTAATTTATTTAATTTTGGTCGATATCCATCTTTTCCAATATATTTTTGAATTAAATTCATTTGGTCAGTTGGTATATATAATTTGTCATTTCCTTTATATAATATTAAAATATGGTCTTTTACAATTCCATCAACTTCTATTTGTTCAATCCCTCTATATTCTCCAATTCCATGATTCTCATGGACTACGAAATCTCCAACATTTAAATCAGTATAATCAAGTAAATTTTCTTTACTTTTCTTCTTTGCTTTTTTAGAAGTCTTTTTTACAGTCCCATAAATTTCTTTGTGTGTTAAAAAAAGTACTTTTTGAACTGGATACTCAAAACCTGATTCTAAATTTAATGTAGAAATTCCTAAAATGGAACTTTTTAATTCAAATTCTAATCCTTCAATTATATTAGAATTTATATTCTCAGCAAATAAAATCTCCTTCAAATTATTAGCCTTTTCTAATGAACCTGCAAAGATAACAATTTTATACCCTCTTTGTGATTTAGATTTCAAATTCTGAAATAATAAATCAAATTTTCTGTTAAACATTTCAGCTTCAATCGTTTTTAAATTTACAATACTTTTAGGATTAATAATTTTTGTTCTTTTTAAAAGTTGTGTAAAGTTAATTATACTAAATTCTTTTATTCTTCTTAAAATTTGTTCAAAAGGAATTAAAATATCTTTATGTGAGTCTAAAATTTCTGCATTTTCGATAGAAAATACTACATTTTCATGAAATAAATTTTCTATTTCTAAATTTCTATCATAAATTTTTAAAATATCTTCAGTGCATATTATTGAATCTTTCTCTAAATAATCTAAAAGAGTTGAATAGCTTCCTTTTTTTATATATGGTGAAATTAAATCCATATTTGAAATATGATAATTCTCCTTTAAATCATTGAAAATTTGATAAAATTTTTCTGTAGCTTTTTCAATATCTTTTCCAAATAATTTTAACTTTTGTAATTTTTCAATATCTTTATTCAGTCCATTTAAAATATTTTCCACATCATCTTTTGATAATACCATTTCTTTAGCAGGTATTATTTCTACTTTATTCAACTTTTCAACAGATCTTTGACTATTAATATCAAATAGACGTATTGAGTCTACATCATCGCCAAATAATTCTATTCTTATTGGATTTTCAAAATTTACTGGGAATATATCAAATATAGATCCCCTTATTGAAAATTGTCCTTTTGCTTCAACAAAATCTACTCTATCATAATGCATTTTTATTAACTTTTCAGTTAATTCATTTAAATTTATTTCAGAATTTTCATCAATGTAGATATAATGAGATTTAAAAAAATTTGGAGTGCTAATTTTTTTTGATAAAGCACTTGCAGTAGTTATTATTATGAATTTTTCATTGGAAAGAAGTCTATTCATTATTCCTATTCTTATATTTTCTAGATTAGTTTCCAAACTATTTATATTATGAAATCTTATTTCAAAATTAGGATAAACAACAACCTTATCTCCAACTAAATTTTTTAATTCATCGCAAAGTTCATTAGCTCTATTATCGTTTTCAACTAATAAAACTAAATTTTTATCAGGCAAATCATTGAAAATAGAATATATCAAATGGAATAAACTCTCTTTTATAAGTCCGTTACAATATATCGGAACATTATTTAATTTTAAATTTGAAATCATATCCAAATATGACTCATTATTTTTTAAAAAATCAATTAAAAAATTCATAATTAACTCCTGTTCATAAAAAATATAGAGGAATATTATTCCTCTATACACATTCCATTATATTTACACATTGTTTTGTCAACATCACTTTTTATTATCTCTTCAACGGCATCTGCTGCAATTTCTAATTCTTTTTTCAAAATTTTTTCTTCAGTTGATGAAAATTTACTTAAAACAAAATCTTTTAAATCCATATAATCAGGACATTTCCCAACACTTATTCTAACTCTAGGAAAATCTTCTGTTTCTAAATGATAAATAATTGACCTTAAACCATTATGTGTTCCTGCACTTCCTTTTTTCTTAATTCTAACAGTTCCAAAAGGAATATCTATATCATCTAATACAACTATAATATTTTCAGGTTTTATTTTAAAATAATTTACCGCATCTATAACTGCTTCTCCTGACAAATTCATATAAGTAAGTGGCTTTAAAAAAACACATTTTTTTCTAAACATATTTATTTGACCATAGAAAGATTTAAATTTTTCTTTTTTCATATTGATACTATACTTATCAGCTAAAATATCAATAACTCCATATCCTACATTATGTCTAGTTTCTACATAATTTTTACCAGGATTTCCAAGGCCTACTATTAAATAAATATTATCTTCCATCAAAAAGCATGCTCACTGGTCTATTGTTATTTATTCTATCAATAGCCTTTGCAAAATATTGGGCTACTGAAACAACTTCAATTTTACCACCTAAATTCTTTTCTTGAGGAATAGTGTCAGTTACAACACATTTTTCAACTTTTGAATTAGCTATATTTTCTATTGCCTTTCCAGAAAATACTCCATGACTTGCAGTGATATAAACTTTTTTTGCTCCCTTAGCTATTAAAGCATTTGCAGCATTTGTAATAGTTCCAGCAGTATCTATAATATCATCTACAATTATACAAGTTTTTCCTTCAATATCTCCTATAACATTCATTACTTCAGAAACATTTGGACGAGGTCTCCTCTTTTCTAAGATAGCAATAGGCAAATCCAAATAATTAGAGAAATTTCTAGCTCTAGTAACTCCACCTAAATCAGGAGAAACTACAACCATATCTTTTTTGTCTTCATCTTTTAACTCATCCTTGAAGAAATCAGCAAGAGGTTTAATAGCGGATAGATGATCTACAGGAATATCAAAATATCCTTGAATTTGTCCTGCATGTAAATCCATAGTTATAACTCTATCAGCCCCTGATTTTTCAATCAAATTAGCAACTAGTTTTGCTGTAATTGGTTCTCTAGCTTTTGTTTTTCTGTCTTGCCTTGCATATCCATAATATGGAATAACTACGTTAATTCTTCCAGCAGAAGCCCTCTTGAAAGCATCAACCATAATTAATACTTCCATTAAATTATCATTAGTTGGATTGCAAGTTGGTTGAATAATGTAAACATCATAACCTCTTACAGTTTCCTCAACTGAAAGATTAATTTCACCGTCACTAAATTTCCCGATATTAATTTCCCCCAATGGCATATCAAGACATTTACAAATATCTTCTGCAAACTTTCTATTTGCAGTTCCTGAAAAAATTTTCATAGGTCCAGTATAAGCTAACATAATTCCTCCTAAAATATTACTTTTTTATTTTTAAATTCTTTTTATAAACCCAATTTTCTTTTTCAAAAGTTTCACTACGTCCAATTATTAAAGAACCTTCATTTTCCACATCTGAAACAACAGTAGTTCCAGCGGCAATAAAAGTATCATTTGCAATTTTTACTGGAGAAACTATATTAGAATTACTACCTACAAAACAGCCATCTCCAATTTCAGAAATGTGTTTATTTTTACCATCGTAATTTACTAAAATAGACCCACAACCCATATTTACATCTTTTCCTACAATTGCATCTCCAATATATGATAAATGTCCAGCTTTAGTATTTTCTCCAACTGTTGAATTCTTAACTTCAACAAAATTTCCTATATGAACTTCATTTTTTAAAATACTATTTGGTCTAAGATGAGCGAAAGGTCCCATAGTTACAGAATCTCCAACAGTACTATCTTCTATATAAGAACTTCTAATTACAACATCATTTCCTATTACAGAATTTTCTATAAAAGAATCTCCTGTTATATATACATTTTCTCCTATGCTCGTATTTCCAAAAATTCTGGCACCACTTCCAATAAATGTATCTATTCCTATACTTATTCCCTTTTCAATCACAGTATTTTCTGGATTTTCCATTACTACACCATTTTTCATATATTCTGAATTTATCCTATAACGCATAATTTTTTCAGCTTCAAATAATTGTAGCTTAGAATTTATACCATAAATTTCTTCAATGTCATCAAGTTTATAAGTTGAAACATTCTCTCCATCTTGAACTAAAACTTTAATTGCATCTGTAAGATATAATTCGTTTTGAACATTATTTTGATCTATCTTTGTTATTGAATTTTTTAATGCTTTCCCATTAAAAACATAAATTCCTGAATTTATTTCTTTTACTCTCTTTTCTTCAATAGTAGCATCCTTATCTTCAACTATTTTTAAAAATTTACCATTATTGTCTTTTATAATATGACCATATCCTGTAGTATCATCAATAAATGCTGTAAGAACAGTTGCTTTTGAATTCATAGCAATATGTTCTTCTAACAATTTTTGCAAAGTTTCTCCTTTTATTAAAGGAGTATCCCCACTCAAAATTAAAACATTATCGTCATCACTGATTTCATCTACAGCAAGTTGAACAGCATAACCTGTTCCATAAGGATATTCTTTACCGATTTTTTGTTCTTTATATGATACCTTATCTCCAAACTTATCTTCAACTTCAACTTTATTTTTCCCTACAATAATTATAGTTTTATCACTACCTGCATCACAACTAGCATCATAAACATAATCAATCAAAGTTCGATTAACTATTTTATGTAAAACCTTTGATTTCTTACTTTTCATTCTAGTTCCTTCACCTGCAGCTAATATGATTGTAATATTCATACTCTAACTCCTAACTATATAAAATATATATCACAAATTATAATATTCAATTAAATTAGTATTATTTCTTCAAATCAAGTTTTATGATATGGCATAAATTTTTTAATTATACCACAGTTCCTTTATAACTACTTTTTTACGGTAATTACGATGAAATTAATATAGTTTTATCACAAGGCATAAAACTATATTAATTATAACACATATGCTCAAAAAAAACAAAAGAGATATACGTAAATATATCCCTTTTAATCTAAATTTTTTTCCAATTTTTAAATTTTTTTGAAATGTTTTTTCAATATTTTATTTCCAATTACAACACCAAGTCCACCTAGTATAAATACAATCAAAAGGTTAATTGCCCCATATGTTCCAGTTGAAAATTTTATCATCTCATTTATTGCACTCTCTGTAACTCCGTTTTTTCCTACCCAAGTTTTCTTAAATGATTCTAAGAAGAAATTTACTGGTATTATTTGTCCGCATTCACTACCTACTTGAATCAATCCAAAAGCTATAAATTGAGCAATTTTATTTTGATATCCTGTATATGATAGTATAATTTCTCCAATAATAAAGGCAACCGTATATGAAATAATCCACGGAAGATAGAAACCTGTACCAGCCATCGCGATCAAATAAACACCTGAAAAAAGCAAGAAACTACCTTTTTTCCCAACTTTATTACACATAAACACAAAAACTGTACCTGCAAACAATCCTGCAATTCCAGGACTTATACAATGAGCATATGGTCCCAATGGGAATAATGCAAATGTTACAATCATTGAAACAACTAAATTTAAAGCTCCTAAAATAGCAACCAAAACTAAATCTTTAATTTTCATTTTCTTTTCCTCCTTTTATCTTTTGAAAAATATTAGTTAGTTGATTTTTTTCTTTTAAAATAAAATCCTCTGTGATTTTTCCATCTTCAAGAAATATAACTCTATCTACAACTCTTGACAATAATTCATAGTCATGAGAAATTAATATTATTGCTTTGTCTTTTGATAATTTTTTTATAATATCAGAAATAATAATCATATTATTAAAATCCAAACCACTAGTTGGTTCATCTAAAATCAAAATGTCTGAATTGCTTTTTGCACAAATTCCCATAAGCAGTCTTTGTTTTTCTCCCCCAGAAAGTGAAAATGGATGACAATTTCTTTTTTCATAAAGATTAATGGCTTTTAGCATTTCCAAAACTTCGTCATCAGTCAAGTCTTTATTTGATAAGAAAAACTCTGAAAATACACTTTCTGAAAATAATTGGTAATCCACATCTTGCATCAAAACAAAAGGTAAACTTTTACTTAAAATTTGTCCAGAAGTTTTCTTATTTATTCCAGAAATCAACTTAGAAATTGTAGATTTTCCAACGCCGTTTTTCCCTACCAATCCAACTATTTCACCTCTATAAACATCAAAAGAAATATCTTTTATAATATCTTTAAATTTAAGATTTCTTATTTCTAATATTTTCTCTTCTCTGCTACATTTATTAATTATCGTTAATTCTCTATCAAATGGATTTAAGCTTCTCAAATCTTCTGCACTATAATTTAAAGCATCTTTTCTATCTAAATTTACAATAAGTTTCCCTTTATTTATATGAATTAACCTATCAAAAATTTCTTTTAAATAAAAAATTCTATGTTCAACAACGACAATAGTATATCCATTTTTCTTTAATTTTAGAAAAATTTCTTTCAACAGCTCAATTCCCATGTAATCCAAATTTGCAGAAGGCTCATCAAATATTAAAGTTTTTGCATCTAATATTGAAACGCATGCAATAGAGATTTTTTGCTTTTCGCCCCCAGAAATTTCTAAAACATTTTTATTTAAAATATTTGAAATACCAAAGAAATTTGAAATATTTTTTATTTTTTTTACAATTTCTTTAACTTCATATCCCAAATTTTCCAAAGTAAATGCCAATTCAGAAGTGGTATTATCAGTAAAAAATTGTCCTCTTGGATTTTGAGAAACCGAACCTATTATTTTGCACAGCTCATAATTCTCACAATCCTTCGTATTTTTATCATCAATAAAAATATTTCCTAAAAGTTCACCGTCATAAATATGTGGAATTAGTCCATTTATACATTTGTATATCGTAGATTTACCGGAACCGGAAGCTCCTGTTATTAACACCAACTCTCCTTTATTTATTTCAAAACTTATATCTTCTAAGGCTTTTTTATCAGAATCTTCATAAGTAAAACTTACATTTTCAAATTTTATCAATAAATCCACCTCCCCAAGAAGCAACTAGTAAAATCAACATAACAATAAGAATAAAATCTACTATATCAAACTTTTTATAGTATATTGAATTCATATTATCAGTACACATCGCACATCTTGTATATGCTGACTCCGTCATTTCATTTGCAATATTCGATGCTCTAAAAAGAGTCGGTACAATATAATATTCAAATCGTTTAATAGGTTTAGTAAATGAAACATCTATTCCTCTAAGTTTTAAAGCATTTTTTATAATTCTTTTTTCTGCAAAATAAATAGGAATAAATTTTAAAGTAATTGTACATGCAAATCTGATTTTTTTACCAAATCCCAATTTTCCTAAAACATAAATCAATTCACTTGTTCTTATATCTAAAACAATAAAACTCGCTATCATGTATGTTGGACACATCTTTACATTTGAATAACTGATAAAACCTATGAAGGAGAAAAATGAATCATCAGGCAACTTTATATAAAAAACTATATACAAACAAATAAGATAAAAAATTAGAAATTTTATAAATCTTTTAGTCTTTCCACTATAAATTAAAATTAAAGAACAAATACAAAAATAAATCATATCTAATTTGAAATTATTCCACACTAAAATCAACGTTCCAAAAATCAAATTCATAAAAATTAAGACAAATAAATTTATTCTACGTTGCTCTATCAAATAAATTCCCCCAATCGATTAAAAATTAATAAGAACCCCACCCTTCCTCGATGCTTCGCATCGGGTGGGTACCCGGGAACCTTGTTGTTTCACAATATAAAGCGCTGTAAAAACAGCGTTCATATATTAATAACTATAATTTTCAGCTAAACTAGAATTTTTAACCATAGTATTATAAACTTTAGATTTTTCTAAAAGTTCATTGTGATTACCTTGAGATTCTATTTTTCCATTTTCCATTACTATTATTTTATTTGCATTTTCTATAGACTTCATTCTATGTGAAATTACTAATACAGTTTTATTTTTAATAAGTTTATTTAAACTTTCTTGTATTTTCATTTCATTTTCAACATCAAGACTTGCACTAATTTCATCAAGTAAAATTATTGGAGCATTCTTTAAAAAAGCACGTGCAATCGAAATTCTCTGCCTTTCGCCTCCTGATAACTTACTTCCATTTTCTCCGATTAAGGTATTATATTTCTCAGGTAATTTTTCAATAAATTCTTCACAATTAGCAAGTCTTGCAGCTTCTTTAACTTGGTCATCAGTTGCATTTTTATTTCCAAATCTGATATTTTCTAAAATTGAAGTATTAAACAATGTAACTTCTTGAAAAACTATTGAAATATTTTCAAAAAGACTCTCTGTTTCAATACCCTTTATATCATTTCCATCTATAATTATCTTTCCGCTATCATAGTCATACAATCTTGACATCAATCTCAGAACTGTTGTTTTTCCACAACCTGAAGGTCCAACTAATGCGGTAACTTCACCTTGTTTTGCAACAAATGAAATATCATTAATTACTTTGTTTTCTCCATATCCAAACTCAACATTTTTGAATTCTATATCAAAATTATGAAGTTCCTTAGCTTCTCCAGTTTGGATTTTGGTACTTCTTAATTCTCTAATTCTTTGTAAATTTCCATCCAAATACATAAGTTCCGCAAAATTTGAAAGCATACCATTTACAGCATCAATAATCTTTGAAGCACACATTATATAACCGATTAGATAAAGAATAGACGCCTCACCCTTTAAATATAAAGCTGTTCCAAATAAAATCGTAGCTCCTAAAGTTAAATTTTGTATATTTGTTGAAATACTCAATGGAAGCACCATTTTTCCTTCAGCACTTATATGAATTTTTTCTGAATAGTCAATATCATCATATATTTTTTTAGTAATTTTATCTACTTGTCCATAACTTTTTATCTCTTGTTGTAATTCAATTGATTCTTGGAAATCTTCTGAAATACCTCTCATAACATTATAATATTTTTTATTTCCGTTAACTTGTATTCTTTTTGTAATTAATATGAACCCAGTTGCCAAAATAATAGGAATTAAAATACAAAGAGCAAGTTTGAAATTATAAATTAATAACATTATTACTATTATTATTAAATAAAATATAAGTCCTATAGCCTTTGGAATAGCATGACTTATTGCATGTTCAATAACTGAAACATCTTTCATAATTGTTTGAGACAAATCTGAAACATCATGCTTTGAAAAAAAAGAAAGTGGTAATTTTCTTAAAATCTCTGCTATTTCTATTCTAATATTTGCACTTTCTTTATATGTTTCGTTATACAAACAGTCATATTCTATTGACATAAGAATATACATTATAAGTAGCATAATTAATATTCCTATTACAAAGAAAGAAATAGTATTTTCTTTCCCTTCAATAACATTTTGAATAAAAAACATAAGTAAAATCATAGGAATCATTAAACTACAATATGAAAAGAATGATGCTATTGATGCCTTTATGATTCCGGCAGTTCCCTTATCAGTTAATTGAAACATTCTTTTAAGCATTTTCATAATTATATCCTCCATTCATTTGCTTGAGAGAATAAATCTTGTAAAAATTTATATCTTCCATCAATTTCCATAAGCTCTTTATCTGTTCCTCTTTCAATAATTTTTCCGTTATCAACAACCAATATTTCATCAACATTTCTAATTGAACTCAATCTATGCGCAATCATAATTACAGTTTTATCTTTCATTAAATTAGAAAAAGCTAATTGTATTTCATGTTCATTTTCCGGATCAGATGCTGCTGAAGCCTCATCTAAAATTATAATCTTAGCATCTTTTAAAATTGCTCTGGCAATTGCAATTCTCTGAATTTCTCCACCTGAAAGATGAACTCCCTTTGATCCTATTACAGTATTTTCTCGAGTTTCAAATTTATCTAAAATATCTCCACATCTTGCTAATTTTAAAGCATTCATGACTTCTTCATAACTAGCATTTTCATTTCCGATCTTTACATTTTCAAAAATTGTCGTCTTAAAAAGTTTTGAATTTTGAAAAACAAATGAGATATTATTCATAAGAGCTTCCCTTGAATAAGTAGAAATATTTTTCCCTCCAATTAAAATTGATCCCTCATCAATATTATAAAAACCGGAAATTAATTTTGCGATGGTTGACTTACCACCACCTGATGAACCAACCAAAGCATAAGTTTTGTTTTCTTCAAGTCTAAAACTTAAATTTTCCAAAATATTAGCAGTATCATATTTAAAACTAACATTTCTAAATTCTATATCATAACCAGAAAATTCTTTATTATTTCCAAACTTAATATCATTTGCTTCCATTTCTGTAAAAAGATTTTCTAATTTTTCTACTGCTTGCGTTGCCATATATTGATGCATTCCAACATACATAATTCTCATAAGACAACTAAACAAAGTTCCAATAAAACATGTGAAAAAAATTAATTTAATCATTATTACTACATTATTTTCTGTACCCTTTGAAAACATGATTGCAAATGGAATTATAAAAGCAGCTGCGCCAAGTAAAACAATTTGAAATATAACATAAGGCTGTTTACAGCTTTTACTATACTCATAAGCAGTTTTAGAGTAGTCAACGATAGAATCATAAAATGATTTAAAAGAAAATATTGAAGCTTTAAATATCTTTAACACTTGCATACCTCTAACATATTCAACTGCCTCACTATTAACTCTTTCAAGTGCTTTATTATATTTTTCCATAAACTTAATATCTCCATACATAAGTTTAGTAAAAATAGCAGATAAAATAGTTAAAATAACAGTAGCTATACCTAAATAAATATCTACAGAAAACATTATTACAAATAAAAGTATAGGCGTTACTACCGCAACAGTAATATCAGGAATTAAATGTGCAACTATCATATGAGTATCACTGGCATTATCATCTATTATTTTTCTGATTCTCCCTGATTCATTAACATCAAAAAAAGAAAATGAAGCTTTCATTAAATGACTTATTCCTGCTTTTCTAAGATTTGTTTCTAATCTAAAAGCAAATAGATGAGTAAATCCTACTGAAATAAAATAAATTAAAGATTGTACAATCATAATAATAAAAATGGTAATCGCATAATTTTTAGCTTGAGTAAAATCTTTTTTTAACAAAAATTCATTCAAAAATTTATACAAATACCAATACGGTAAAATTGAAAGTGCTGAAGAAATAACACTCATAAAAATAGCTATATATACGAGAAATTTTTTATCAGGCACATATTTGAATAATTTCTTATAAATATCCATTAAATCCTCCTATTTTATTAAATATTCAATATATTACAAATCAATGCTATAAATAAATTGAATAAGTATTTATATTTAAACGACGTAGTCGTCGTTTAAATATATTATAGCATTTTTAATATTGCTTTTCAATATCTTTAAGATTGATTTTTATTATAAATAAAAAAAGATTATCTTTAAATAACAGATAATCTTTTAAAAATTTATTTAAAAATAAGAACCCCACCCTTCCATGATGCTTCGCATCAGGTGGGTACCCGGGAACCTTGTTGTTTCACAATAATAACCCCACCCTTCCATGATGCTTCGCATCAGGTGGGTACCCGGGAACCTTGTTGTTTCACAATAATAACCCCACCCT
>NZ_JAYKBO010000005.1:0-144528 GCF_035282635.1 Parvimonas sp. D2 | reverse complement strand
TTTTTATGCTTTTAAACTACTCTTTGGTATCTTCCTATCTAGTCCCTTCTTGAGTGCCTTAATATTATATCAGCCTTTTTGCTTTCAGTCAATGTGTTTTTCAATATTTTTCGCTATATATTAAAATTTTTCATTGTTTTAGAAAACATAATTTATATATTTTTTTATTTTACAAAACAAAGAAATCCTAATTAAAATTAGGATTTCTTCTTTATATATATTATTAGTTTTATAGGATTGAATTTCCAGTTATATTTTTTCCTACCCATGATCTTAAAACATCGATACTAGGAAACATAACTTGACTTGCATATGCATCTCTCATTAGTCTTTCAATATTTCCTTTTTTATTATACGCTTGCCCTCCTCCAATTCTCATTGCAATATTTGCATTTTCAATTGAGTTTTCTGAAGCAATAATTCTTGCAGACATTATTTTTCTAAAGCCGTCTTCTTCTAGTTTTCCAAAAGAATTTACTGCCGATTCTAAAACACCTTTAGCAGAAATTACATTAGTATATAGTTTTGATAAGTGAATTTGAATTGCTTCGATGTCAGCAAGTGAATTTTCTCCATATTTCCTATTTTTAGCATGGTTTAAAGCTGATTCATAAAGAGAATAACAAACTCCTGAATATACTCCTGCAAGACCAGTCATAAAGTAAATTACATCTAAATTAACTTCATACGGTTGAGGATTAGTTTTTCTACAGATCTTTATTCCATATTTATTATCTAATTTAATATTTTCCATGATCATAGGACATGAATTATTACCTTTCATTCCTATTCCTTTCCAGTCACTTTCTTTAAAAGATAGTCCTTCTGTTGTTCTTGGAACAAGCCAGTTTTTCATTTCTCCCTTGCTATTTTTTGGAACCGAAATTAAATAGTAATCAGCATAATTAGCTGAAGTAATCATACTTTTAACTCCATTAATAATAGAGTAATCTTCAAATTCTTCTAATTTTATATCTGATTTAAAAACATGTACTCCACTTTCAAATTCACTTCTTGCAAGTGATAACATCTTATTATTTTCTGCAACTTCAGAAATGATGAATTTTTTTAATTCTTCATTTGCAAATGTAAGAACAAATTTAAGAGCAACATTATGCATAGTATATCCAAGTCCAACTGTCGCCGCTCCTTCTGCAAATGCTTGAGTAATATAAGCTTGAGCTTCAGGTCCAGCCCCTTCTCCACCGAATTCAACTGGAACTAAAACTTTAAAAAATCCTTCTTCTTTAATTTTATCAAATATTTCTTTTGGAAATTTTCCTTTTTCATCAATTTCTTCAGCTACAGGTTTTATATACTTATCTGAAAATTCTTTTGCCCATTTGTAATAATCTCTCATTTTTACCTCCTAAAATATGATTATTCAGAATATACCCCTAGAAATAAATAATAACATTAAAATTTTTTATGGTGATTTTTAATCATTAATAAAATTTATGGAACTTATTATCAAAAAAGAGCTTAGTTTTTTCTAAGCTCTTTTTTGATATATTATTCTTCATCTTTATCCCAATCAAAAGTTCTCTTTACAGCCTTTTTCCAACCTTTAAGTTTTTTATTTCTGTTTTCTTCACTTAAAACAGGATAAAATGTCTTGTCTTTTTTCCAAATATTCTTTATTTCATCAGTACTTTTCCAAAATCCAACTGCAAGCCCTGCAAGAAAGGCACAACCCATTGCTGTAGTTTCTAAGACTTCAGGTCTTGTAACCTCCGCATTTAACATATCAGATTGGAATTGCAACAAAAATCCGTTTGCACTTGCTCCACCATCAACTTTTAAATTTTGTATTTTTATATTTGTATCTTCTTCAATACAATTAAATACATCTACACATTGATAAGCTATAGATTCAAGCATTGCGCGAATTATATGTTCTCTTTTAGTTCCTCTAGTAAGTCCGAATATAGCTCCTTTTGCATTCATATCCCAATAAGGTGCTCCAAGACCTGTAAATGCAGGAACAATATAAACACCATCAGTATCATCAACTAAGTTTGCATATTGTTCAGATAGGCTTGCTTCATAAAGCAGTCTTAACTCATCTCTAAGCCATTGTATTCCAGCGCCTGCAATAAAGATACTTCCCTCTAAGGCATATGTAACTTCACCATTTAATCCCCAAGCTATTGTAGTAAGGAGTCCGTTTTTAGATTTTAAAACTTCTTTTCCTATATTCATCAAAAGAAAAGCTCCCGTTCCATAAGTTATTTTAGCCTCAGCTTTTTCAAAGCAATTTTGTCCAAAAAGAGCAGATTGTTGATCTCCAATTACAGAAGCTATAGGAATTTTAGCTCCTCCAAAAGTGTATTCATCAGTATAACCATAAATTTCACTTGAATCTCTAACTTCGGGTAGTATAGATTTTGGAATATTTAAAATTTTTAAAATATCTTCATCCCATTGTAGTGTATTTATATTAAATAACATCGTCCTTGAAGCATTTGAATAGTCAGTTATATGCACTTTCCCTCTTGTCAAGTTCCAAACTATCCAAGTATCTACAGTTCCGAATAGTAATTCTCCTTTTTCTGCCTTTTCTCTTGCTCCCTCAACATTATCTAATATCCATTTTATTTTTGTGGCGGAAAAATAAGCATCAAGTTTTAGTCCAGTTTTTTCAAAAATCAAACTCTCATAACCATCTTTTCTTATTTGTTCACAAATTTCTGCAGTTCTTCTACATTGCCAAACAATTGCATTATATATTGGCTTTCCTGTAGATTTTTCCCAGATAATTGTAGTTTCCCTTTGGTTTGTAATTCCAATGGCTTTAACTTCATTAGGTCTTACAAAATTCTTTTCTAAAACTTCTCTGCAAACTCCAGATTGAGTCGCCCAAATATCCATTGCATCATGTTCAACCCATCCTGCCTTTGGAAAAATTTGCCTAAATTCCTTTTGTGATATACCCTTTATATTTCCACTATGATCAAATAAAATAGCTCTTGAGCTCGTCGTTCCTTGGTCTAACGCCAAAATATATCCGTCCATAAAAACCTCCTAAGCTCTTATATCCATACTTAATATCCATTTTTTATTCATATTTGAAAGTATTAATTTCAATATGACAAGCAATAATAGTATAGTAATCAATACAATATTTGTGCAATAATCATAAATTACGGGATAAATCAATCTATATATATAAGTTATGAGTATAAGAACTATTGAGTATGCATATTTATAGAAAGCTTTATTGATACCTTTTCCTTTTTTCATAGAGATTTTTTTGTAAATCAAATCTAAAAATGTAGCAAATTCTACAACAAAAGTAATTGCTAAATAAACAACAAGTAGATATAGAATTGTATCTAAGTATATGCTGTCAGTTAACAAACCTGCATAAAAAATCTCATATACAACAAATAGTATAAAAAACACAAGTCCATAAACTATACAACTCATTGTTTTAATCTTAGCTATTTTTTTTCTACTAAATCCATTTATAAAAAGTTGATTGAATATATTTTTTTTCGAGAAAACAAAAGTCAAAAAGCTTGCAGTTAATATTGACATAAACACTTCAGCATTTAAATATATATCAATACTTAAAATTTTTGCAAAAGCTAAAAATACGAGTTCACATATAACAGAAAATACTATTCCAATTAAAAAAGTATCGAATAATAATTTTAAGGTAAATAATAGTCCCTTTCTCAATTTAATGACCTCCTTCAGATGCAGTAATTGCTTCATAAAGCTCCTTCAAAGATACAGTTCTACTCCCATGTTCTTTAATTTCGTCTTCATCTTTTGCTAAAATATAGACATTTTTTAACTTAGAAAAGTTTTTTACATCTCTAACCGCCAAAATATTTCTCTCCTTAGCGATATCATCTATAAATTCAATAGAAACAGAAATAGAATAAACCATTTTTTCAAGATTTTCTCTACTTTCAAAAAGCACTACTTTTTTATCTTTAATAATAATTATATAGTCAAGATAATCAAAAAAATAATTTACATTTTTACTGTGGATAATCGGTGTATAACCCATTCTTTTATAATTGCCCATTAAAATATCACTTAATTTTCTAATATCTAAACTTGAAAGTCCAATTTCCGGCTTATTAAAAAGAAGATACTTTTTTTTCATACATATTGTAACAATAGTCTTAAAGATTGTACAGTTTTGAACATTCTCTTCAACTTTAAACTTCTTATCAAGATCGAGTTTAAAAGATTCACAAAGTTCTAGTGCATAAGCTACATCAAAATCCGAATTAAAATCTGAAATAGTCTTTAAAATTTGTCTTAGAGTATATCCACTATAAAATTCCATTTTTGGACACATATAAATCAAATCTCTCGCATTTTCAGGCTCTTTTCCGTCAATTAAAACAGTCCCATCATCTTTGAAAGTATAATTACATAAAATATTAAAAATTGTAGTTCCACCAGAGTTGATTCTTCCCAAAATGCCGTAAGTCTTTCCCTCTTCAATTTCCAAATTAAAATCATCAATTGCTACAAATTTTCCATAATTTTTCTTTAAATTCTTAATTTCAATCATTTATATTTCCTCTATAATATCTAAAATAATACTCTTAACAACTTTTGCTGACTCTAAAACAAAGGTTTCAAAATCGCAATCCGCCTCTTCATTTGCATTGTCGGATATTGAACGTAGAGTCAAATATCTAACATTATTCAAATGACAAGTATGCACAATGGAGCAACTTTCCATTTCACAACAAAGAGAGTTAAAATTTGCTTTTATTCTGTCTTTAATTTCTTTTTTTGCTACAAAAACATCTCCTGTAGCTATAATCCCTTTAAAAATTCTATCTTCAGGTAAAACTTTTTTCGCATTTTCATAAGAAATATCCACTAATTTTTTATCAGCAATAAATTTAACATCACGAAGTGCAGGAATTTGTCCCATCACATAGCCTGCTTCTGTACAATCAAAATCGTGATAAAAATATTCTGTACCTATAACCAAGTCGCCTATTTTTACATCGTTGTCAGTTGAACCAGCGACTCCTATATTTATAATAATCTCAGGAGAAAAGTTGTCTATCATACTTTGAGTATAAATTGCAGAATTTACTTTTCCAACTCCACAAATCCCAAGTACAACTTCCTTATTAGAAATATTTGCTAGATAAAAGGTAAAACAGCCTCTCCTTACTTTTTTTGTTTCAATTTTATCTATAATTTCCATTAGCTCTTCATCAAGAGCACTTATAATCCCTATCATACAACCACCCCTTATATTTTTATATTATAATTATCTTTTTATTTTATATATATTAATTGTATCATACTTTTAGGGATTTAAAAAATTTTTTTGAAACTTTTTACTTTTTTAAATTTTATTTAAGGTTTCTATGGCAAAATATATATATCCTATCCAAAAGAAATAAATATTTTTTAAGATTAGATTTACTTTTAAGCAAATCTAATTCATCATAATCTCCTAATAATCCCCAAAAACAAAATGGAGAATATGAACTTAGGCTAAAAGCCTATTTAGCCATAGCCCTTTTTGATAATTTTTTTAGGCTAAGGCATTTAAATTACAAGTAATCTAATTGATTAAAATTAAGTTTACAATTTTAAGTAAATTTAATTTTAATCAAACTTTACTTTTTAAAATGAAAATAGCATAATTTTCTTTTTAATAAATTTTCCTTAAGAATTATGATGTATCAAATTTATCTTTTTTAATTTAAAGATATTCATTTGAATTGCATCATAATTCTTTTTTTATGGAAATTTAATGATATTTTTATTTAAATTTTTTAAAAAACTTAAGACTTTCTTCTACGGCGATTTACATCGGACATAATTTCAAGAGCCTTGTTGTTTCACAATAAAAAAGAAACCACAAAAGTGGTCTCTTTATTTTTCTTTTAATTCCTATTTAATAGGTTCTTTTGCTGTTACTTCAATATCAGAATTGCTAAAGTCTGTACCAGGAGTTATATCATATTTCTTAACTCTGTTATTTACAGCAGTTATGTTCTTTCTAAATAGTGTAGGAATAACTGGTGCATTTTCAAACATATAGTTTGCAAATTCTTTGTATGCTTTAGCTCTGTAATCTTTATCAACAGCTTCATAAGAGTTAATCTTATTTAAAATTGCATCTAATTCAGGAGTTGCATATCTACAGAAGTTGAATTTTGCATTTCTTGCATAGAATCCTGATGGGTTAGGATTTGATCCAGTTCCCCAACCACCCATGTAAACATCAATTTCAGGGTCATCAGCATCTAATTTATCATAGAATGAGTTAAATTCTATAAGTCTTCCGTTAGTAAGTTCAACATCTAAGCCAATTTGTTTCCATTGTTGGATATAGTAGTTAGCTATAGGTTCAGCTGTAGCACCACCAGACATTGATGCGAATTTAATCTTTAATGGTTTACCTTCTTTATCTTCTCTTATTCCGTCACCATTAGTATCTTTGTAACCTGCTTCATCAAGAAGTTTCTTAGCTTTTTCTAAATCGTAAGTATAACCTTTTAATGAATCATCATAGTATTCTTTGAATGCTGGAATCATAAGTTGAGTAGCATTTCTTCTTAGACCTTGGTAGAATTTTTCACCAACGGCATTGTTATCAAGTGCATAACCCATTGCTTGACGTAATTTTACATCTGCCATCTTAGCATTAGGATCAGTTACAACTTCTCCTTTTTCTTTATCCCATTTACCAAGTTTAAATCCTAAATAAGTATATCCTAAATCGTCTTGAACACCAATCTTTACATTCTTTAATTCTTTAACTTTTGAATAAAGGTCTGAGTTTAATCCAACTGTTAAGTCATATTCACCAGATTGTAAAGCTGCAACGATTTGTGCTGATGGAACAATTTTCCATATAACTTTTTTAATCTTTGGTTGACCCTTATAGTAATAAGGGTTAGCTTCGAAAACAACTTGTTGTCCTGGAACTATTTCTTTAATATAGTATGGTCCAGGTGATAATGGATTCTTTCTAGTAATGTCATGAGATTCTTGATCCTTAATAGGAATATCTTTTAACTTATGACTTGGAACTGGTTCAAAAGGAATTCCACCACCCCAAAGGATACTTGGAGTAAATTTCTTAAATGTTACTTCAAATTTCTTATCACTAATAGTTTTGAAACCAGAGATTTCTTTACTTTCACCCTTATTGTATTCTTCTATACCTTCTACGTTTCTCATATCTGCATCAAAACGAACGCCTGTATAGTCTTTATTAGCTATAATTTTATAATATTCTAAGAAGTCTGCGGAAGTAACAGGAGTTCCGTCATTCCATGTATATTTTTCATTTATTGTTATAATTGCTTTTCTTTCTTCAGGTTTGAATTCAACGTCAGCACCGCCACCGTTTTTTAATCTGTAGTTTTCATCAATTTTGAATGTACCGCCTGCACAGTAGTTCAAAATTTCCAAATCTGGGTTACCACTTGCAAAAGCTTGGTGGAAAATACCAGTAAATGGTGAGTCACTAATATGTGCAACCTTAAGAGTTGCATCTTCTACTGGAGTTCCTTCATTTTCGATAACCATATTGTCTTGAACCCCTACTTGCTTGTCTTCGTTTTTCTTTTCACTCTTACCGCCACACGCGGAGAATAAAAAAGATGTTGCTAAACATAGAGCAACGATTTTTGATAATTTTTTCATATCTAAATCCCCCTTTATGTATTTACACGACCTATCCATCGTGTAGTAAACGATTAATTACTTTACTAATCGCACACTTCGTTGTGTTAGATAAAAATACAAGTTTAAGAAGGGCTTTGCCCTTCTTTTCTTTGTTTTTCTACTTAACTTTATCATATTATACTATATAAAAAAACTTTTTGCAATAGTTTTTTAGCATAAATTGTAGTTTTTTTAAATTTTTAGTTTAATTATTGAACAAATTAGAGTAAATATCTAATAAAAATAGATTTTTTATAAATTTTATTTTTAAATTTTTTGTTGTAAAAACGTATTCTTCGACTTTAAAATTTTATCCCGTTAACATCACAAATAATATTGCTCGTATCAATTTGCTCAAAAAATAAAATATAATTTTTTATAGAATTTTTCGTATAAATTTTATATTATTAAACTGATCTTTCACAAAAAAAGTGCCAATGATTTCTCATTGACACTTTATACAAGTATTTAAATATTATTTTATAGGTTCAGGTGCTGTTAATTCAACATCAGAAATACTAAAAGTAGTCCCTGGAGTTGTATCCCATTTTTTAACTCTGTTATTTACAGCAACTATAGATTTTCTAAATAGAGTAGGAACAACTGGTATATTTTCAAACATATAGTTTGCAAATTCTTTGTATGCTTTTGCTCTATATTCTTTATCAACTGCTTCATAAGAGTTAATCTTATCAAATATTGCATCTAATTCAGGTGTTGCAAATCTTGAGAAGTTATATTGAGCTTTTCTTCCGTAAAGACCTGTAGGGTTAGGATTTGATCCAGTTCCCCAAGCAGCTTGATAAATATCAATTTCAGGATCATCAGCTTGAACTTTTTCATAGAATGAGTTAAATTCTATAAGTCTTCCATTAGTAAGTTCAACATCTAAGCCAATTTGTTTCCATTGTTGGATATAGTAGTTAGCAATAGGTTCAGCTGTAGCTCCACCTGACATTGAAGCAAATTTAATCTTAAATGGTTTACCATTTTTATCTTCTCTAATTCCGTCATTGTTTGTATCTTTGTAACCAGCTTCATCAAGAAGTTTTTTAGCTTTTTCTAAATCGTAAGTATAACCTTTTAATGAATCATCATAATATTCTTTAAATGCAGGAATCATAAGTTGGGTTGCATTTCTTCTTAGACCTTGATAGAATTTTTCACCAACTGCATCATTGTCAATTGCATAAGCCATAGCTTGACGTAATTTTACATCTGCCATCTTAGCATTAGGATCAGTTACAACTTCTTTCTTTTCATTGTCCCATTTACCAAGTTTAAATCCAATGTAAGTATAAGATAAGTCATCTTGTACACCAATTTGAACATTCTTTAATGCACTTACTTTACTATAAAGGTCAGCATTTAAACTAACAGTTAAATCATATTCACCTGATTGTAGCGCAGCAACGATTTGAGCTGATGGAACAATTTTCCATATAACTTTTTTAACCTTTGGTTGACCCTTGTAGTAATATGGGTTAGCTTCAAAAACAACTTGTTGTCCTGGAACTATTTCTTTGATATAGTAAGGTCCAGGAGACAATGGGTTCTTTCTAGTGATGTCATGCGCTTCTTGTTCCTTAACAGGAATGTCTTTTAACTTATGACTTGGAACTGGTTCAAAAGGAATTCCACCACCCCAAAGTATACCAGGATTGAATTTTTTAAAGTGAATTTCGAATTTCTTATCACTCAAAGTTTTAAAACCTGAAATTTCCTTACTTTCACCTTTACTATATTCTTCTATACCAACTACATTTCTCATATCATCATCAAAACGAACACCTGTATAGTCTTTATGAGCTATGATTTTATAGTATTCTAAGAAGTCTGCGGAAGTAACAGGAGTACCATCATTCCAAGTATATTTTTCATGTATTGTTATAATAGCTTTCTTTTCTTCTGGTTTAAATTCAATATCTGCACCGCCACCATTTACTAATCTGTAGTTTTCATCAGATTTAAATGTACCATTAGTGGAGTAGGCCATAATTTCTTGATCTGGATTACCACTTGCAAAAGCTTGATGGAAAATTCCAGTAAATGGAGAATCACTTACATAAGCAATTTTAAGTGTTGCATTCTCAACTGGTGTTCCTTCATTTTCAATAACTAACTTATCTTGAACACCAACATCTTTTGTTTTGTCTTTATTGCCAGTCTTACCACCACATGCAGATAATAAAAATGTGGTTGCTAAACATAGAGCAACAATTTTGGATAATTTTTTCATACTAAAATCCCCCTTTATGTATTTTTTAGACGTACATGTCTTAAATTTAGCGAGTATTTTGTTAATGATTCTTCGCTAATCTTGTTATACAAAAGATTATAATTAAGATTACTATCTTAAAATCTTTTCCCTATCTCTATATAACTTTATCATATTATACTATATTTAAAATATTTTTACAATACTTTTTTAAAAAAGTTTGTATATTTTTGTTATTTTTATTTTATTAACTAAATATAATGTAGCAAAACTGTTATGAAGTTCGCTTACGAAGTCTATTAAAAAATGCAGATTAAGTTAATAATCTGCATTTTTTGTGAAACTACAATGTTTCCAGATACCTACCATCGCGGAAAGATGGAGTTCTTTTCTATTTAATTTCTTTTAAGTCTGATATTTTATCTAATTTACCTTTAATTAGAGAGTTATCCAGTGAAGTTCTAAATATTTTATAACTTTCAATATTTATTACTTTTCTTGTAGTTTTTTCATTTGACTTTGATTCATTTATTACAAAACTTTTTTCTTCTCCATTAATCTTGTATTTAACTACAATTTCTCCAGATCTTGGCATTCCTTCAAGAATAACTTTTTTTGCACCAGTAATATTTAAATCTGTCGTCATTGAATTTATATTCACTTCTACAAAGTCTTTAACATTTTTTGCATCAACATTTACCACAGTTTGATTATCATCACCATTACTAGAAGCAGTTGGCCTTCCTGAAATCAACAACTTTTCAATTTTATCAGTTGTGTAATTTAAAGTTTTTAAAAAAGTATTTGGAATTTCAATTATTTCGTCATTTACGTCTTTAATAGTGAATTCATTAAATTGATTAAGCATGTTCTTAATAGGACTTCCAGAAAATAAATTTTTATCATAGGCACTGTAAGTTAACTCTTTTTTTAATAATTCATTATTTTCACTTCCATTTACTGTTCCCATAATTTCAATAGGATTTTTGACCTCAATAACTATTTTTGTTTTATCTTCTTTCTTAGAAGGACTTATAAGGGAATACGAAAGTTTATTATAAATTACAGAGTTGTTAATCATTTTTGTTACATAGTTAAAGCTTGAACTTTTTTCGTCATCTATTCTTTTCGTTATGACATCAATTTTATTATTATTTTTTTCATCAAAGTTTGCTTCATTATCAAAATATTTATCTTTATAGGTTACTGTTATACGATTGTATTCATCTTGACTTTTCTTTATTTCAACATTGTAACCCTCATATTTGCTTAAATCTATATATTTTATTTCTTTTTCAGTTTTTAAGATTTCTTTTGAGCTGTAGGTTAATTTTTTCTCAATTTCTTCATCCGCTCTTCTTTGAACTTCACAAATCATTTTGTAAGAGCCTGTAAAACCAACGGCAATTAAACAAAAAGAAACTATAGCCAATACTTTTATTTTAAAATATTTACCTTTCATATTCGTCCTCCTTTGTTTTTTGTCCATAAACTCTTGAGTACATAAATTTTATTTTAATCCAGTCATTATATTTTAAAACTAATCTATATATAGCTAGAGAATAATATTTTATCAAGATACTCATAGCTATGAAAAGTCCTATCGCAAGCATTATCGGAAATACTATCCAAAAAATATTGAGTGAAAGCGATGATAATGCAGAGAGAGTGTATGGAGTTAAGAAAATTGCAAGTCCTACTCCAAACAAAGTTATTCCTACAAAGAAAAACCATATTCCACCTAAAATTATTAGCATTATTGCAAAGAATAGTGAAATAATTATAAGGAAAAACATTCCTTTTGATAAGATGAATATCAAAACAAGGTTTAGAATAGCCATAAAGAAAGCTAACTCAAATCCTATTTCTAAAATATTACTAACTCCTCTAAAAGCTAAGGCAAAATAGAATAACATAATCAAAACATTTACTAATGTTAGAAACTTCCCTGCCTTAGTTTGTATTCCTTTATTCGTTCTAACTAGAAATGACATTGAGATGATATATATTCCTAGCATTTCTGTAAGAGCAACTAAAAATCTAAATCCTAGAACTAACTCTATTACTGAAAAAATAGCTAGGAACATAAATGCAAAAATTCCATATTTTTCTACGAATTTATCACATTTATTCTCCATTATTTCGATTTCTCCTCTTGAGCTCTTTTCTGAAAGACCTTTTTCAAACCAATTATCGAATTTTCTAGTTAAGTTTGTAAAAAATCCTTCTTTTTTTGAAATATTTCTATCTTCAGCTCTAAGTTCTTGAACTATTATTTTAGGAGAGCCAAGCTCTAAAATTATCTCTTGCTCAGTTTTTCCATCTAATTTAGCATTTAAAAAATACTCTTCATAGTCTCTTAAAATATCTAAACTTTCCTCTTCTGAGTAATATTGTAAAAGATAATCCTTTAATACATCTAAGTAATCAGCCTTATTCATCTTTTTCACCTCTTTTCAAAATACTGTCCATACCAGTTTTTAGTTTTTCCCATGATTCTACTTGATTTTTATAATGTTCCATTCCAGAAACAGTAATTCTATAGTATTTTCGCGCAGGGCCTTCGTTTGACTCAACTATATAAGTTTCAAAAAAACCCTCTTTACTTAGTCGCCTGAGAATTGGATATATGGTGCCCTCGCTTACTTCAATGGATTTTGAAATGTTTTGGACAATTTCATATCCATACATATCTTTATCCATTAGAAAGCTTAAAACACAGAGATCCAACAGACCCTTTTTAAATTGAGTATCCATTTTTACCTCCTTTATTGGTTGTTTATTCTATATCGGAATTTATTCGTTTTACTATCTTATATATATAATATCACACTACTATATATAACACAATACCTTTTAATACATTTTTACTAATTTTTTTTAGTTTTTTCTTTATTTACTTTAACTCTTTGTTGATTTTATTTAAAATAAATGTTAGAATTAAATCGTTGCTAAATTATTCTATAAAAGGATATAGTTTAACGTTTTTTCTTAAACAACATTTTTTATATTTTATAATTATTTCTTTTTAACTTAATTTAAGGTTATTGTAATAAAATGGGTATGTTGTTATAAGATGTAAAGTTTATAAATATGTATAAGTCTGTCAAAATGGACAATTTACATTTTAATAAATCTTTGGTTAATATATAATAATCAAGTATAATGGGAGGTGTTATAGTGAAACTTTTTTTCGAATATCCAAATTGCACAACTTGTAAAAGAGCAAAAAAATTCTTAAAGGAAAATGGAATTGATTTTAAGGAAATAAGCCTTAAAGAAGAAACTCCTACTAAGGCTCAAATAAAGGCTGTTCAAGGTAGTATGGGATTAAAGAGACTTTTCAATACGAGTGGTAAAACTTATAGAGATTTAAAATTAAAAGAAAATTTTGATGATCTTTCAGTTGATGAAGCCATTAAATTATTGGTAAAAGATGGTTCTCTTATTAAAAGACCTGTTTTAATTGATGAAGAAAATAAAATTTTCCTTATCGGTTTTAAAGAAAACGACTGGAATGTTTTACTTAAAAAATAATATATAAAGGAGAAAATTATGGATCAACAATATTCTTTAGTTGAAATTTATCCTTCTTATGAAAGTGCTGAATTTCAAAACGATTTCAAAAAAATTGACACTTTGCTTACTGATTTAGGGAAACTTAATTTAGAAGACAATTTAGAAAGTGTCAAGGCAGTTATTAAAATACTTGAAGAAGTTAATACTACAATTTACAGAGTTTTTTCATTTATCGAGCTTAGCCAAGCTATAAACACAACTGATGAAAAGACAACTTACTACAGCAATAATTTGAATGCAAAACTTTCAAATTATGCAAAAACTTTTACAAAAGTTGATAAATTCTTAGGTTCTATCACTGTTGATATTACTAAAGATGAATATTTAAAGAACTATAAATTCTTCTTTAAGAATAAAAAAGATGCTTTAAAACATGTTTTGCCTGAAGATATTGAAGAAGTTATCGCAAAAATGAAACTTTCAAGCTCAAATGCTTGGGAATTTATGTTTAATTTCTTGACTTCAAAGGCATCTATAGAGTTTAGAGGCGAGGAAAAAACTTTAAGTGAAATTAGAAACTTAGCTTATTCTCCAGATGCAAATACAAGAAAAGAAGCTTTTTACAGTGAATTGAAACTTTACGACAGCATAAAAGATTCAATCGCATTTTCTTTAAATAATATTAAACAAGAAGTTAATACAACTTCAAAGATGAGAGGTTTTGAAACTGCTCTTGATGAGTCTTTAGAAAATGCAAGATTAAAGAGAGAAACTTTGACTGCTCTTTGGTCAAGTATTGACGACTATCTACCACATTTTAGAAGATATTTTAAGCATAAAGCTAAACTTCTAGGATATGACGGCGGATTAAAATTCTATGACTTATTTGCTAGTATTGGAGAGAGTGATAGAACTTTCACAGTTGAAGAAGCTCAAGAATTTTTATTGAAACATTTTGCAACTTTTTCAGACGATATGGTAAAAATGGTTAAAGAGGCATTTGATAAAAATTATATTGACTACTTCCCTAAAAAAGGAAAAGTTGGTGGAGCTTTCTGTAGCAATCTTCCATTTATTAAACAATCAAGAGTTATGATGAACTTTGACGGAAGCCTTTCTTCTGTTTTAACTCTTGCGCATGAATTAGGACATGCATATCATGGACTTCATGTTGAAAATCATCTACCTTTAAATTGGGATTACCCAATGCCAGTTGCTGAAACAGCTTCAATTTTCAATGAAAATTTAATTATGTCCGCAGCATTAAATGAAGCATCAGATAAAGATAAAATTACTTTGATGGAATCTCAAATCTCTGACTGTGCTCAAATTACTGTTGATATCTATTCAAGATTTTTATTTGAAAAAGAAGTTTTTGAAAGAAAACTTGACCACTTTATGATGAGTGAAGAATTAGAAGAAATTATGAGAAATGCTCAAAAAGATACTTATGGAGATGGACTTGATCCTGAAACTTACCATCCATTTATGTGGGCTTGTAAACCACATTATTATTCAGCAGGTTTCTCATTCTATAACTACCCTTACTCATTTGGCGGACTTTTCTCAAGAGGCCTTTATGCAATTTACAAAGAAAATCCAAATGGCTTCGTAGAAAAATATCAAGAACTTTTAAAAGCTACTACAATCAATAATTGTGAAGATGTTGCTAAAGTTATGAATATTGATTTAACTAAGAAAGATTTCTGGCTAAAATCATTAGAAAGCATAAAAGAAGAAATTGACGAATTTATAGAATTGACAAGTAAATAGTTAAAATATTAATGGCGATTAAAAATCGCCTTTTTAATTGGAATTATTGTACTTATCTACTTTTCAAGTAAAGGATTGACTTTAAAAAATTTTTATGTTAAGCTAGCTTAAATAAAATATTTTAATTAATAAATATTTTAAGTCAAAAAAGGCGGTGTATTATGAGATTTAAAAAAATATTTATTTGTTTACTTGCATTCTCAATGTTTTTAACTTCATGCTCTTCAAAAACTGATAATAATTCAAATAAAACAGTTGAAGAAGAAAGTAAACAAAAAAAGAAAACAATAGAAAATGTAGAATTGGAAGAAGAAATAAAAAAAGTGGAATTTCCTGAAAATGCCACAGCAGTTTCTTTCAAGAGTTACAATCCAGATAGTAATAAAATTTATTTTAGCTATTCAAAGAAAGATAGTATAACTTATGCTACTAAAGATTTAAATAATAATTCCGTAGATATAATTTATGAAGTTAAAGGTAATGAACTGGAAAATATGTTTACTATCCATGATGGAGTTGTTGATGACACATTATATATAGTAAAGACTAATACTAAAAATTTGGCGAACAATAAAACATATAAAAAAAATGGAAAACAATTCTATGAATATAATTTCATTGTTGTAGATAAAGATAAAAATGTTAAAAAATATTTTAATGAAGATGAAGTCTCAACGTCAGGAGATAATCAAATTTATAGTAGTGTTCCTTCAGTTAGGATTGATGGACATAATTTAATCTTGAGTACTCAAAACCATGTAGGAAATGACATTATTAAATCCTTTATTTTTAAGTTTAATATTGATAAAGCAGAATTGACTTTGGTTAAAGAAGAAGAGTTAAATTACAGCAACAATAAATTTAACGGTAAATTTATTCTATTTGCTGGTGGAGTTGAAAATAACATCTACTATCAACTTGTAAATTACAATAATACTGGCAAAATGGAAAACGGCACTGCAGAAGTTTACAAATTAATTTCTGAAAGCGAGTCTAAAAAAATTTTAGAATTGGATAAGGATAATACTCAAGAAAACGCAAAAAATAGAAGATTATTTTTTATTTCAGGAGATGATAACCTATTATTTACAAGTAACTTAGTACCAAATACAGCTAAATACAATACTGGAAAAGTATATAATTTGAACACTATGGAAGGTACAGAAATTCCAAATATTACAGTTGATAATGACATTAGAGAACTTTACACAATAAATAATTTATATTTCTTAAATAATAGAAGCAATTTCTATGTTTATAATAATGAAGGAAAATTATTACTTCAAAAACCTTATAATCCTGAAGAAAAATTAGCTTCCAATATTTCAGTAAATAAAGATACTATTTCTTTTTTAATTAAAGAAAAGCTAACTGCAACAGAAGGAGAGTTTCATATTATTAAACTTAAAGAAAAATAAAATTAAAAAGCAAATAATCATTGATAAATGGCGATTTTTAATCGCCTTTTTTTGTCTAGAATTAGTTTGTTTTATTTAAACTACTCTCAATTTAAAGCATTGACTTTAAATTATTGCTATGTTATGATATTCATAGTTACCAAAACGCTTAATTACTGATGTTTTGGTAAATTTTCTAAACTATATGAACGGCGGTGCTTTATGAAATTTAAGAAATTATTTATTTGTATATTAGCCTTTTCTTTACTTTTGACTTCTTGTACAAGTAAATCAAAGAATAATTCAAATTCCAAAAACACTAAAGAAACGAAAAAAGAGAGTATTGAGAATGCAAGTTTCGATGAAGAGATAAAAAAAGTTGAAATTCCAAAGAATGCAACCGAATTTAAATTTTTAAATTATAATGCAGAGAATAATAAACTCTATTTTAGATATACGAGTAATGGTAATATAGTCTATGCTTCTAAAAATATAAAAGATGATATTACAGATATAATTTACGAAATTAAAGGAAATGAAAAGACAAATATGTATGCCATTGCAAGAGATGGTGTTATTGATGAAACACTATTTATAGTTAAGGTCAATGACAAAAATGTTGCAAAAGGTGAAAATAAATTTTCTAATGTATATGAGTATAATTATATTGTTATCGATAAAAATAAAAATGTGCAAAAATACTTTAATGAAGATAAAGCTGAGATATCTGGCGATTATCAAGTATATAACAAAATGCCAACAGTTACGATTGATGGACGTAATTTGATTTTAACTTGCGAAAATACCATTGATAATAATATTATAAAGTCATATATTCTTCAATTTAATATTGACGGTGCAAGTTTGAGATTACTTGAAGAAAAAGAGTTAAAGACAGAAAATAAGAAACTAAATGGAAATTATATTAAGTTTGCTGGTGGTCTTGGAAATGAAATATATTACCAAGTGTTGAATTATCAAAATGATGATAAGATGGAAGAAGGTTCTTCAGATATTTATAAGCGTACTTCCCCTAGTGAGTTTAAAAAAGTTTTAGAATTAGATAAAATAAAGAGTCCTCAAAATGCTAAAAATGGAAAAGCTTTATTCGTTTCAGGAGATGACAAGCTATTATTTACAAGTGGCTATGTGCTTGATGATTCAAAATACAATACAGGCAAAGTATTCAATCTATCAAATATGCAAAGTACAGATATTCCTGATGTAACAAATGGAATGGATATTGTAGATGCTTATAAAATCAATAATTTGTATTTGCTAGATAATACTTATACTGCCTACGTTTACAATAGTGACGGGAAATTATTACTTAAAAAGACATATAGAGATAAAGAAAAGTCTATTTCAAAAATAGAAGTTACAAATAACTCTATTTCCTACATAGTTAGAGAAAATGAGGATTCAAAAGAAGTGGAACTTCATATTCTTAAACTTAAAACAAAATAAAATTAAAAAGCAAATATTATTGATAAACGGCGATTTTTTTAATCGCCTTTTTTATGGCTAAAAACATTATAAATATATTTTTTCTTTTTTTATCTAAAGCGTTGACTTTATCGATTTATTATGTTATTATAACTATAGAGTGATATTAGTAGGAGGGCTTATGGATAAAAAAACAATAAAGGGACTTCTTTTAATTTGGTTATTATTAATACCGTATATAACAAATATTTTTATGTATATCCCATTTTGTGGACATTATTTAGATTTTGAATATACATTTCTAATATATCTTTCAATGTTAATTACAATATTAATTTTATATTATGAAGTATCTAAAAAAAAGTAAAAATAAAGGACATTCGTTTGAATGTCCTTTTAATATATTAGTTTTTCTTTGCAATTCCTGGTGTAGTCATTGAGAATACATCTAAGATATTGTCTATTTCTTCTTCAGTCATAATTTTTTCTGAAATTAAAACTGCCTTTACAGGTAAATTTTGTTCAATAGCCTTATGAATTACTTCAACTGATTTTTCGTATCCAATATGTGGAGCGAAAGCAGTTACGATTCCATAGCTGTTATGAACCATATTTTTAGTTCTTTCTGCATTTGCAGTAATTCCTAAGATACAGTTATGAACAAATGTACTTGCTGCTCTACCAATTGTTTCAACTGATTCAAATAAGTTATAGAAAATAACTGGTTCAAAAGCATTAAGTTCAAGTTGTCCTGCTTCTGCAGCCATTGTAACTGCAAAGTCATTTCCTGCACAGTTGAAAGCAACTTGAGAAACAACTTCAGGAATTACAGGATTTACTTTTCCTGGCATAATTGAACTTCCAGCTTGTCTTGCAGGTAAATTGATTTCTGCAAAACCACAAGTTGGACCTGAAGACATAAGTCTTAAGTCATTAGCGATTTTAGACATACTGATTGCACAACTCTTTACGAGACCTGAAACATGAACAAAAACATCAATGTTTTGTGTTCCGTCAATTAAGTCTTCTGCTTGAACTAATTCCATATCTGTAACTTGAGCAAGATTTTTTACAATCTTATCCATATAACTTACATCAGCATTAAGTCCTGTTCCAATTGCAGTTGCACCCATGTTTACTGTTTTTAAAACTGTACATGCTGTTTTAAATAATTTAATATTTCTAGAAATTCCAGTTGCATAAGCTCTGAATTCTTGTCCAAGTCTAATAGGAATAGCATCTTGCATTTGAGTTCTTCCCATTTTAATAACATCATCAAATTCTTCAGCTTTTACAAGTAAAGCACTTTCTAGTTCTTTTAAACTTTCAATTGTTTCACCTAAAAGTCTGATAAGAGCAATTTTACCACTTGTTGGATAAACGTCATTTGTAGATTGTCCCATATTTACATCATCATTAGGATGAATTATTGAATAATCTCCAAGTTTTCCACCTAAATGTTCAATAGCGATATTTGCAATTACTTCATTTGCATTCATATTATGGCTTGTTCCTGCGCCCCCTTGAATTGGGTCAACAATAAATTGATCTAAATATCTTCCCCAGATAATTTCATCACAAGCATAAACTATTGCATCCTTTTTCTTTTCGCTTAAAACTCCTGCTTCAAAGTTTGTAATAGCACAAGCTTTTTTGATTTCAGCAACTGATTTAATCATTTCAGGATTTGTTTTTCTTCTTGTAATCTTGAAATTTTCTGTTGCTCTTTGAGTGTGAATTCCATAATAAGCATTTTCTGGAATTAAGCTTTCTCCAATACAATCGTGTTCAACTCTGTATCCTTGTTTTGCTTCCATAGTATCTTCTTACTCTCCTTTATATAAATTATATTTTAAACCATTTTTTTAGGGTCAACAATTTCATCGAATTCTGACTCTGTTAAATAACCGAAATGTAAAACTGCTTTTTTTAATGTTGTATTTTCCTTAAAGGCATATTTTGCACATTGACTCGCCTTATCATATCCAATATATGGATTAAGTGAAGTAACAAGCATTAAAGATTCATTCAAATATTTATTTACAACTTCCTTATTTACTTTTATTCCTCTTACACAGTTCTTAACAAAAGATTCCATTGCATCTGAAAGTAAATTTACAGATTCAACAAAACTGTGAATAATAATAGGCATATATACATTAAGCTCAAAATTTCCTTGAGATGCACAAAAACTTATTGTAGTATCATTTCCTAAAACTCTTGCACAAACCATAGTCAAGGCTTCTATTTGAGTAGGATTTACCTTACCAGGCATTATTGAACTTCCAGGTTCATTTGCAGGAATTTCAATTTCTGAAAAACCGCAACGTGGTCCACAAGCTAAAAATCTTATATCATTTCCTATCTTGATTAAATCCATTGCAAGTGCCTTAATAGCTCCATGAGAAACTACAACAGCATCTTTCATTGTCAATGAATGGAAGAAATTTTCAGCAGGTTTGAAGTCCTTGCCTGTAATTTTTGAAACATATTTTGCAACAATATTTTTAAAGTTTTCTTTGGTATTAATTCCTGTACCAACTGCAGTTGCTCCAAGTGAAATTTCTAAAAGACCTTTTCTAGTAAATTCAATATATTCCAGACATTTTTCAATAGAATTTCTATAACCACTAAACTCTTGAGAAATCTTAATAGGTACAGCATCTTGTAGATGAGTTCTACCAATTTTGATAATATTGCTATTTGCATCTTCAAAAGCTTTGAAAGCTGAAATCAAAGTTTTCATTGATGGAATAAGCTTTCTGTCAATAACATCTAAACAAGCAATATGTAAAGCCGTTGGAAAAGTATCGTTTGAACTTTGAGATTTGTTTACATCATCATTTGGGTGAATTAAAGTTTTGCCCACCTTTTGATTTGCATAATTTGCAATTACTTCGTTCAAATTCATATTAGTTTGAGTACCGCTTCCTGTTTGAAAAACTACAAGTGGAAAATGTTCATCAAGATTTCCACTATAAATTTCCTGAACAGCATTTTCTATTGCAGAAAATTTTTCCTTGTTTAAATCCCCAAGCTCATAATTAGCCATAGCACAAGCATACTTAACAGTAGCCATAGCTCTTATAACTTCGGTTGGCATTTTGTAATTTCCAATTTTGAAATTTTCAAAACTTCTCTGTGTAGTAGCTCCCCAAAGCTTATCACTTTCTACCTTTATTTCTCCAATAGAGTCTTTATAAACCTTATAACTCATTAGAACCCTCCTATATTTAATCAATTTTTATCTTTTGAAAATAAAGTTAATTTATTTTTATTAAATATTTATTAAAAATGGACAAAAAAAATTAATCCCTCTAATTAAAATTAGTTTTTTTAAAATATATAATTTAAAAACCTATTTCCTCATACTTTTCCCTAAACTTTCTATCCTAACTGAAAAGTATGATATACCATAATCTTCTTTTTAATTATTTTTTGATGAAGATTATGATGCAATAAATATGTCTTTACACCTTGTGGTAAAGACAATTATACCATAATTCCTTTTCGATTATTTTTTTATGGTAATTATGGTGAAATTAATATGTCTTTATGCCTTGTGGTAAAGACAATTATACCATAATTCCTTTTTGATTATTTTTTTATGGTAATTATGGTGAAATTAATAGTCTTTACAAAAAGTTTTCTTCACTATTCTATTAATTATATCATAATCTTCTTTTTAATTATTTTTTAATGAAGATTATGATGAAATTAATATAGTTTTACCATCAGGCGTAAAACTATATTAATTATAACACAAAAAAAACAAAATGTTTAACATTTTGTTCATTTTTTGTTAGTTATTTATTAAATAACAATTTATTGTTATAGTTTACAACTGCTTCATATTCATATACTCAAATTAATTTACAATTCTTTAAACTTACTTCTTAGTAAAAAAGTAATAACCCTATTATTTCATAGTGAATAATTCACGTCATAATACTTTGCGAAGAAATGCTCCCAAAACGTCATCTCGAGCGTAGTCGAGAGATCTCACACTATTATTTGCTTACAAATAATAGTAAGTCCTGCAAAGGACTTAAAAAAATAAAAATGTTAACTATAATTACTATGTAAATTTTCTAAAGCTCCATTTAGTATGAAAATTTCATATCGATGTATCTACGATACATTTACTTTTGCTAATGCAAAAGTATAAGATTTCTCCACTACACTCCGCTCTGCTACGTTTCGGTCGAAATGACGTATAAGGAGAAATCTTCGTTTAGTAAAAAGACGTTAGAGGTAAATAAACTTCAACATTTATTTTCAATTTATAATAAAAAAATCTAAAATTTTACAATGCTTTTATTAAGTGAAAAACTAATAACCCTACTATTTCATAGTGAATAATTCACGTCATAGAATTGTGCATAGAAATGTCCCCCAATACGTCATCTCGACTGGAACGTAGTGGAATGGAGAGATCTCATTACTATTATTTGCTTGCAAATAATAGTAAGTCCTGCAAAGGACTTAAAAAAATAAAAAAGTTAAATATAACTACTATGTAAATTTTCTAAAACTCCATTTAGTATGAAAATTTCATATCGATGTATCTACGATACATCATTAAATTTATTTTATTTCTTTCAGAAATATTATTGCTTGTAAACAAGCAATAGTTGGAATGATGTATAAGATGTTTAAGGGATTGACGTTAATAGTAAATTAACTTCAAAAATTATTTATAATTTATAAATATTCTATATTTTAAAAAACTTTCATTATAATTAATAAGCAGTCTTATAACCAAAATTGACTACAAGACAAAAGCAATTATAAAACGAATTTATAATTGCTTTTAATATTCTAAAATTTCCATTGCCTTTAAATATTTATTTCTTCTATTAATATCTTTTTCTGTTATTGTTTTTAATCTTTTTAAGTTTGAATTATGCCTTAAATCTGACAATTTTACAGCCAAAGCTATTTTATTGGTCTTTACTCTATTTATATAGTCAAAATACTCCTCATCAGTATTATGTGTTAAAAGTAAAATGGCTTCCATTTGCTCTTTATCTAAAAATTTAAAATCCTCTATACTATACAATTCACTATCTTCAAGTACATCATGTAATAAAGCTACAGTTTTTGCTCTAACTCCATTAACTCCCAATGCAACATTTATCGGATGAAAAATATAACATCTACCCGCTTTATCTTTCTGTCTGATATGTGCTCTTAACATAATAACAAATGCTTTAAATAATTTAAACATAATTCCTCCTTTATAAAAAACAATACAATATTTCTATACCCTTTTTAAAGTCATAAGCATAAATATTAAATCTTATTTATTTAAGAAATACTATTAATAATAAATAAAAGAATTAGTCAATCTTTATGACATACCTGCTTTTGACTGTTTAGTTTATTCTATGGTATAATGAATTTATAATTTTTTAGGAGGAAATAATGAAAAAAAATATAACAATTTTATTAGTTGGTTTATCTTTAGTGGTTGTTTTTGGAATCTACTATTATTCAAGTAAAAAAGATTCTTCATCAAAAAAACAAGATACAAAGGTAACAACCGAACAAAATACTCAAAAAAAGAAAGAAACAGAAAAACAGATAGATAATTATAAAAAAGAGAAGGATGAAAAAAGAGAAAAGCAAAAAATAGAAGATGAAAGAATTGAGAAAGAAAATAGAGAGGCTGTAAAAAAAGCAACTGCAAATGGAAATATTCCTCAAGAGTACAAAGAAGCTCTAAAAAAAGCTCAACATTACTCTCATTATATGTATAGATCTAAAAAATGGATATATTATCAACTTAGTTCTACAAATAAAGACGAATTAGTCAATGGAGATGGCTTTAGCAAAGAAGCAGCACAATATGCGGTTGATAATTTAAATGTTGATTTTAAAGAACAAGCTGTAAAAAAAATTGATGGATATAAGAATTTTGATTTGAAGCAGATTAGAGATTTTATGATTGATGTTGAACTATTTAGTGAAGAAGAAACGGAGTACGCAATTAAACATTTAAAAAAATAATTTAGATAAAAAAAAGCAATAGAACTATTACCTTGATAGAGTGAATTATCACTCTATTTTTTATTATAATTTTGTATGCTACTTGTATGCTATTAATAAATTTTTATACATTTTTTAGCTTTTTAAAATAATCTAAACAATAAAAAAGTGTTGGAAAATACGCATTTTCCAACACTCCAAAATTCTTTGTCTTATCTCTTTGAGAATTGTGGGCTTCTTCTTGCCTTTTTAAGACCATATTTCTTTCTTTCTTTCTTACGAGGGTCTCTTGTTAAGAAACCAGCTCTTTTTAATACAGGTCTTAATTCAGCAGAAACTTCCAATAATGCTCTTGCAATACCATGTCTGATTGCTCCAGCTTGTCCTGTAAATCCGCCACCTTTAACATTTACATAAACGTCGAATTTACCAAGACTTTCTGTTATTTCTAAAGGTGCTTTTGCAGTAACCTTTAAAGTATCATAATCAAAATATTCATCTATATCTTTTTTATTAATAACAAATTTTCCGTTTCCAGGTGTTAAGAAAACTCTAGCTACTGAAGTTTTTCTTCTTCCTGTTCCTATATATTGAGTTGCCATATATGTTAATCTCCTTTCTATTCCTATTCACTTAATGTTAAAACTTCAGGTTGTTGTGCTTCGTGATTGTGTTCAGGACCTGCATAAACCTTTAATTTCTTGAACATTTGTCTTCCTAAAGTATTCTTTGGGAGCATTCCCTTAACAGCTAATTCAATAACTTTTTCAGGTTTAGTTTGTAACATTTTTTCATAAGAAATAGCTTTTAAACCATTTGAATATCCAGTATAGTATCTATGTTCTTTTTGTTGTAATTTCTTACCAGTTAATTTAACTTTTTCAGCATTAACAACAATAACATAATCTCCCATATCGAATGATGGTTGGAATCTAACATTTTTCTTTCCTCTTAAGATTGAAGCAACTTCAGTTGCAAGTCTACCTAAAACAACGTCTTTTGCATCAACTACATACCATTTACGATTTACATCGCAAGGTTTTGCTACGTAACTTTTCATTTCATTCCTCCTTAATTCTTTTTACAATATTGGGTTATTTAGACATCGCTACCCAGCGATTTTGTAGGCGAGGACTTATTAATCGCAACCTCGACTGCTATGCGATCGATATTGTAAAAAGACAAGGCTTTTTAAATATCATGTATCCAAAAGTGATACTTGAGTATTATATCATAAATATATACTAATTGCAATACTTTTAAAGATTTTTTTATAATTCTTTTAAAACTTTTGATGTTAAATCCGGATAATTTCCAATTAGAGCATCTACTCCCATTTCAACTAGATACTTCATTGCTTTTTCATCATTTACTGTCCAAGTATTTATTTCAAGACCCATCTTTTTAAATTCTTCTACCCAAGATGGCTTTTGTAAAAGCATATAATATCCCGGATGGACAGCTTCGTGCTTAATACCTCTCATATATTCAACTGTATTCATCATTGGACTTTCAAAAAGGAGTCCAGTCTTAAAAGTAGGATCAATTTGTTTGCAAAGTTCCATTGACTCATGATTAAATGAGGATAAAATAACATCATCCTTAAGTCCAAACTCTTTTACCATTTTGATAACAGATTCTTCAAGCCCATAGTAGAATACATAGTTATTTTTAAGCTCTAAATTTACAAAAAGTTTATTATCCTTTACAATTTGTAAAAGCTCATCCAAGAAAATAATTTTTTCTCCTAAAAACTCACTTCCCTTATGTGAGCCGAATTCCATTTGTAAAAGCTCTTTTGAAGTCAAATCCTTTATAAAACCACTTCCATTTGAACAAGTTCTGTCAACAGTATCATCGTGAATTATTACAAGTTTTTTATCCTTTGTCATATGGACATCAGTTTCAAAACCGTCACAATCAGAATGTTCAATAGCCTTTAAAAAGGCAATTTTTGTATTTTCAGGATATTTTCCGGAAAATCCCCTATGAGCTAAATTTAATATTTTTTTCATAATATCTCCTTAATTTCTACTTAAAATATATTTAAGTATATCACTTTTAAAAAATTTACTCAATAAGATTTTATGTTTAATGGATTACCAAAGGGGTAAAAGATTAAAGTATATAAATACAAAATATTTTTATTCGCTAGGGGTGCTACTAAGCTGAGAAATACCCTTTGTACCTGATTCAGTTAATACTGACGTAGGGAAGTTGAATAGTCTTTTTTTGTGGACTTTCTAGTGAATATCTTAGGAGGTTTTTTTTATGGAAAATTTTGGAAAATTTTTCTCAAGTACCGCTGGAAAAACAACTATTATATTGTTGATTTCCTTTGCTTTTTTATTTTTTGTCTTTTATTTTAGGAGAGATGAAAAAATATTTTCTACAAAAGCACTAACTTACTCTGCTATTTTATTAGCTCTTGGAATTAGCGCAAATCAAATAAAGTTTTTAAGCCTACCACAAGGTGGAAGTATTACTTTATTTTCAATGATTTTTATTGTTTTCATTGGTTATATGTTCGGACTTCGAGTAGGACTTATAGCAGGTATAACTTTTGGACTTTTAAATTTATTGATTAAGCCTGAAGTTTATACACCCGTTCAAGCAATTATCGACTATATCCTAGCATTTGGTTCTCTTGGACTTAGCGGATTGTTTGCAACTAAAAAAGATAAATTAATCCCTGCTTACCTTATTTCAATTACAGGAAGATTTATCTTTGCAACATTATCAGGTTATGTATTTTTCGGAGCCTACGCACCAGAAGGTTGGAACCCACTATTTTATTCAATCTGGTATAATATTTCATATATCGGAACTGAAGGTGCTTTAACAGTCGCATTACTTTTAATACCACTAGTAAGAAATACTTTAGAAAAATTAAAATCAAGCAATTTTAAAACAAATTAATTTTTCACAATAAGAACCCCACCCTTCCACGATGCTTTGCATCGGGTGGGTGCCCGGGAACCTTGTTACTTCGTAATAAAAAAGGCTAGTTGATGCTAGCCTTTTTCTATTTTATTAATATTTTTTTCTTATATCAACTATATTTAATAATAAAATAATTATTTTTTAAAAATTATCTAATCCAAGCTCCAGAATTATCAAAAGTATAATCTACATTTCTTATTCTAAGCGTTTTGCCTTGAGCGATATATCCTCCTTTTTGAGCATAATACCACTTACCACCAACGAAAATCCATTCATTTTCTACAATATATCCATTAGATTTAGCATAGAACCAGTTTCCGCCTTCATATACCCATTCTTTTTCAGCAATGTATCCGCCTGATTTAGCATAGAACCAATTTCCACCTACGAATACCCATTCTTTTTCTGCTATGCTTCCATTAGATTTAGCATAAAACCAGCTTCCGTCTTTATATACCCATTCACTTTTTGACATTGAACCAGTTGCTTCTAGATAATACCATTTTCCATTGTCTTTAACCCAGCTATTAGCCATCATATAACCATCTTTGTCAAATAAATACCATTCATTATTTATGAATTTCCAGCTGTCTTTAACTTTATACTTTCCATCAGCTGATTGATAACTCCATTTTCCATTATCATTTTGAACCCATTTATAAGCTTGTGGATTTGGTTGTTCTTGATTGTCTTCTACAAATTTCCATTCTCCTTGTAGTATCAAATCATCATTTTCAACTATTGCTTCATTTTCTATAGGTTCAACTTGATTATTTTTTGGAACCTTCCAAGTTATGAATTTCCAAGTTCCACCTTCAACTTTTACATCATCAAATTTTGGAAGAGTTATTTTTGTACCATTTGGAACATTGTATTTATCTGCAGGTTTTTTATTTTTAACTGCTTCTGGTAAATCTCTATCGTCAGGGACTGCAATAAATCTATATACTACCTTAAATTTATTTACTTGACCCTCTTTTTCAAACTCCCAAACTCCTTGTAATTTGATATCTTCGTTTACAATTTGAACTTCATTATTTACTACTGTTTTAGTTCCGTCTGAATTAACTTTTTCCCATCTTTTGAACTTCCAAATTCCACCATCAGCCTTTACTTCTTTAAAATCAGTTTTAAGTTTATATTTAAAACCTTTTGGTGCGTCAATGGCTGATTGTGGAATTTGGTTTTCTACTCCATCTGGTAATTTTTTACCTGCTGCCCCTGATACAAATGTAGGTATTACATCATATTTTTTCTCAGTCTCTCCCCGATGAATAAAATTTGTACCAACATTATGAGCTTTTTCACTCTTTTCTTGCTCTGCAAAACTTACGTTCGGCAATACTGCAACTAACATTGTAAGAATAAGAATTTTTGAACTTATCTTCTTCATTTTTCCCCCTTTTTATTAAAATATTTTGCTATCGGAACTTAATTACATTATTTTAGACAAATGAAAATTAATCTAATATAAGTAATTATGATAATAGCAATTAATATTATAACATAAATCCTCCTTTTTGTGCAATTCTCAATAACAAAAAAGAGCTAGTAGTTTTACTACTCAGCTCTTTAGTAATTTTCTATTTAAAATATCTCTAAATCATCGTCATATACAATATCTTGCAATGCTCTGACAATCTTATTAATATTAAAATTGATTAATTTTGTTTACTCTTTCCTTTTCTGTTAATAAAATATCCAGTAATAAAAATTACTATACCACCAACAGTCATAATTAAAAATAGAATATCTCCAGTTTTTGGAAGTCCTCTTCTAAACGGTTTATTTTTTATAATTGTTGCCTCATTAGTCTTTGAATTTGCATCTATTTTAAATTCAATACTTTCTGAAAGCAAACTATAACCTTTTGGAGCTTTTGTCTCTACTAAGTAGTATGTTCCAAAAGGAAGATTTTCAACTTTGAACCCTCCGTTTTTACCAGAAACAAGTACATAATCTTTACCATCTCTTTTAAAAGGAATAAATTTATTTCCATCTTTTATCATTACTTTAAAATGAGCATCTTCAAGGAAATTCGGATTTTTACCACTTGAAACTTTAACAAATAATTTGTCTCCTGTTTCTGCTTTTTTGTTTATTACTTTAAGAGAAATCTCATTTTCATCAACGATTTTAAATGAAGTATCTCTCTTGTCTATTACATAACCTGAAAGTGGTTCAATTTCTCTAAAGAAATATTCTCCTAAAGGTAATTTATCAATAAAAATCTGTCCATCCTTGTCCGTATAGAGTGTTCTTGTTGAACCCTCTTTGTCGTATGAGTTTTCTGTTAGTGGTACTTCAACATCTCCATTAGCAGTTCTCATATATAATTTAAAGCCTACATTTTCAAGAGGCTTATTTTCTTCTGATATTTTTAAAAGTCTTACTTTTCCTAAAATATCAGGTATTTTTATAATTGTTTTAGAATAAATTGTATTTCCATCATCGGGAACTTTAAAAACAAAAGGTGATATTTCATAATCTCTTGAATTATCCGAAACTTCTCTTACATAATAAGTTCCTTTTTCAAGACTTAAAGTAATCCTTCCATCTACATCACTTTTAGATGTTTCTGTAAAATTACCATTTTCTTTACTTATATCTTCATCTTTTAAATCTTTTAGTTCTTCGATAATTTCACTTTTTTCTTTATTAGCATAACTGTCTTTAAGCTTCCAAACTTTTAACTTAGTATCTCTTATAGGTTTTTTCTCTTCTTTTCCCTTTTGAGAAATCAAGAAAATATCTATAGTTTCAGATGCAAATACTGTTTTGCTAATAAAGCCTATATTCAGAAGCAATACAAAAGCCATTACAATAGATATTAAATTTTTCGTAAATTTTTTCAATGCTTCTTCTCCTTCAACTAAAATTATATCAGGAGAAAACTCCTGATATAATTATTTAATTTTTATAGATTATTTTTCTTCAGCATTTCTTCTCTTCATTGCATAAACAGCAACTCCCATAAGAGTAATACCAATAACAGTGAAGATAACTGTACCTACTCCACCTGTTTGAGGAATAGTAACTTTTTTATTTATAACTTTTGTTGCATCTGTCTTACCAGCTTGATCTTGAGAATAATTAATATCTCCAGCACTTGAATAAGAATTTGCATTCACTTCAAAATCAATTTTTCCACTTAATAATGCATAACCTTCAGGAGCTCTAACTTCTTTTAATTTGTAGTTTCCTGCTAAAAGACCTGCAACTTCAAATTGGCCATCTTTGTTAGAAGTAAATTTAACTGCCTTAGCTTCAGTAGTCCATTCATAGTCAGTTCTTACTTTTAAGAATGCTTTATCACGAACTTCTTTAGCTTTTTCAATTTTTTCTTTAGCTTCTTTTCCTTCTTGACCTTGTTGCTTATTTGTTTCTAAATCATTATAAGCTTTTATTGCTTCGTCATATTTTTTTTGAGCTTCTGCATAGGCATCTCTGTCAGCTTTAACTGTAGCAGAGTCTTTTAATCCTAAGAATTTACCATTTGCATTTTCAACAACAAATTCAGCACCAGCTAATCTATCAGTTCCATTTTCGCCAGTTTTAACAAATTTCTTTCCATAAGTTACTACTTCTGGAGAAGTTGGAATTACAGGTACAGGACTATCAGGAGTTTTTGTATTCTTAACAGTAACCTTTCCTGCTTCAGTTTTATATTCAGGAGTATATCCTGCAACAATTTCTTTTACATAATATGTTTTACTTGCATCTAAACCTGTAAATTTATGATTAAAATTGTCCTTTTTAGTAACACTATCTACAACCTTATCATCTCCAGCAGTTGCACTTTTTTCATATAAGTAATATGTTACAGTAACACCAGCAGGAGCATTTCCTTCAGCCCAACTCTTTGTAACTTCTATAGAATTATCCTTTGGAGTTACTTCGTTTTCTCTTGGATCTTTAAATTCTCTTACTTTATTATCATAATCAAATTTAACTTGGTTCTTATCTGGAGTATCAACTACAGCTTCCCCATTTAAAATAGCTTTATATTTTAAAATAAATTCTACTTCGCCTTTTTTAGCAGCATCTTCAATTTTCTTAAGTCCATCTTCTTTAAAATTTAAAACAAATCCGCTGCCATTTTCTTTTAATTCATAATCAGTTCCAGAAGTTAATGTTACATCTTCAGCAGGGTCTAATACTTTAACAGTAAGTTCTAAACCTTTTTTGTAAGTAAGTCCTTTAGTCATAGTATCTTCCCATCTTAATGTCTTATATTTAGCATCTTTAGGAAGCTTAGTTTTTACTTCGTATGGAACTTCATCACCAATCATCTTATTTACATTACCCTTTGGTTGTTCTGCATTACTATAATTTGTTTGTCCTTCAAGATTCTTATCAACTTGAGGCTTTTCTTGAACATTCTTTGGATAAACATGAGCATTTTCGATAACTCCGTCTTCTTTAACCAAAGGTAAAGTTATAAGAACAGGTACAGCTTTTTGAGAAGTTAATGTTTCTCCTTTTTCTCCAACATAAGTTGATTTTTCTCTAATTTCAACTATTTGGTATTCACCGGCAGGAAGCTTTGTAACATCAAAGTCTTTCCCATTAGCTGTTGTAAGACCACCTAAAATATTAGCATCATCTAATCCACTAGCTTCTGATCCATCACTTTTGATGTATTTCCATTCACCAGCATCATTTTTCTTTTGCCATGCAAAATAAACACCAGGAATTTCTTTTACAGAATCAGGATGTCCATCACCTATTTTTGATAAAATTTGGTTTAGTTGGTTAAGGTCTTGAGTTCCATTGTAACCACCTTTTTTAACTTTTTCACTATCCCATTTATCCAATTCATCTTTTGTCTTTAAAAGTAATTTATGCAAAGTTACTTTTTTTGTTCCATTTCCTTCAGCGCTTACTTTTGCAGGTGAAAACATGGATGAAAACATTCCGATAACCATTGCAAATGCTAATACACTTGAAACAATCATCTTAGTTATTTTTTTCATAACTAATCTCTCCTCCTATAAATAAATTCTTATAATTTTTGAGCTTACATAAGTAAAATTTGACTTATTAATGTCAAATTTTTGCAAATTATACTCTTATAAATTTAAATTTTATGAATATCTATGCTAAATATTCTATAATTTCACGATAAGTATATCATTAATTCAGAAAAAAAACAATAGAAAATCCAAAGATTTTTATAAATTTGTAAGTTTAATAATTTTTTACTCTTAGGGATTGATTTTATTTTAAATATGTTGTAAACTGATAATGGTTAATTTTGTAGGAAAAAATTTCGAAGTGAATATTTATGCACAATAGTAAAAAACAATGGTATTTTGTTTTTTGTTCATATTATATTTACGATTAACATATATTTATTTTCGGGGAAGGTAATGAAATGAAATCGAAAAAAGTCTTAATTAGTTGCTTTTTAGTTTTAGTTTTTTTATTTCAATTTACATCATCAGCTTTTGTTAATGCCGAAATAGGCTATACAACAAATCAAGAAGGAACTTTTCCAACTGATTATGATGAAATAGATGGTCTTATTAGAAATGCTAAAAATCAACCAATAGATTATGAAGATGCTAAGCTGTCCAAAACTGTTAGCAAAGGTGAAAGGGATGGAGAGTTTTATGTAGATTTAAAAATTGAAGGAAAATATAAAGAAGAAGATATTACTAAAGATATTGTAATTGTTTTGGATAACTCCAACTCAATGCAAAGAAATAATCGTGTTGGTATTGCACATAAAGTACTAAGTGAATTTACTAAGAATGTTCTTAAAGATGGAAAAGGAAAAGTAAGACTTGCCTTAGTAACTTATGGTACTGATGTATTCGACGGAAGATATGTAGGTCATGCTGCGCGTCCTGGATATTCATCTGATTTTTGTGTTAAACATTTTACAACAAATCCAAATGAAATAATAAATAAAGTCCCTAGTAATATTCCTACAACTCGAGGTCAAACATATCTTGGAGGAACATTTACACAAGCGGCACTTAAAGAAGCTCGTCAGATTTTAAGTACAAGTAATGCAAAGCAAAAAATAATAGTACATTTGACTGATGGTATGCCCACTAATTCTTATGAAATGACTTCGATAGACAGAGATGGAGCACAATTTTCTAATACCATAAAGGGAACTGGGCTAACTTACTTTTTAGGACAAAATTTTGCATATCAACATAATGCATATAATGTTTGGAATCCATTAACTAATAGTAATCTTTATGTGAATAACCACGGTATTCCAACATCTTATGAAGCTAAAAAGTTTACTAAAGATATTGCAACTTATACAATCGGTATTGAACTTGCACAAGAGAAATATAATGGTGGAAAATATTATCCAAGTGGAACACTTGAAAAACCTGATATTGTTAAGTTGATGAAGAGCATTTCAACTTCACCAAATCATTATTACGATTCTGCTAATGTAAATCAACTAAGCTCTATACTTAGCAAAATAGAAAAGGACATTCATAACACAGTTGTTAATGGAACTGTAACAGATCCTATGGGGCAAATGGTAGATTTAAACTTGTCTAATCCTGAAAGCTTTAAACTTACTGCATCTAACGATTCTATTTTAGAAGCTGTAGATATTAATTATAGTAAACATACAAGACAACTTACTTTAACTGGTTTGCATCTAGGAAAGGATCAATGGGTTAATTTAAGATATAAGGTTAATTTAAGAACAGAAGATAAAGATTTTAAGATAGGGAAATTCTATCAGGTTAATGGCCCAACAAAATTGGTTCCTAAGGATAGTAACCCTAATAAATCTATCGATTTTCCAATTCCTTCTGTAAAAGCTGAGTATTTAGAAATAAATGTAGAAAAGATTTGGAAATATAAGAGTGGTAATGAATTACCTGAAGAAATGCGAAAAGATGTTAAGATAAAGCTTATAAGGAAGTCGACTAATCCGAGAGTTCCAAATTCTAAAAAAGAAACAGTAATTGCTGAAAGAACTCTAAATAAAGCTAGTGATTGGAAAACAAAATTCGAAAAATTAATACCTTTTGACAATCTTGGATACTCTTTTGAATATTATGTTAAGGAAGAAGCTTTATCAAAAGACTTTGAAACCAAGATAGAATATTCAAATAATAAAAATTTCATTCAATCAACATCTGGAGATGTTAAGATAACGAATATAAAAGATATTGAAATTGAATTTTTAAAGTACAAAAAAGAAGGAAATAATAAAATTCCTATTGAAAATGTTGAGTTTGAATTATATAAAAAGTCTCAAAATGGAGAATATGAAGTTGTAACTAAAGATAATAAGAAAGTTATTTCAAAGTCTGGTAATGACGGAAAATTCAAATTTAACGGACTTGAAGTTGGAGAATATGCAATTAAGGAATTAAAAGCTCCTGAAGGATACCGAACTCCTAAGGATTTTGTAAGATATTTTAAAGTAAATAAAAAAGGTGAAATTGAATACGATAATTCAATCTATTCATCTAAAGAAGCTTTTTATAATATCGAAAACAAGAAACTTACTCCAATGTACTTTATGTTAAATAAAGTGAATCTTTTAGGCGAGTTGATTAAAGAAGGAAACTTAGAATTAGAGTTAAAAGGAAGTTCAGGAAAGACTGAAATTTACGATTTAACTAAGAGTACAGCAGATGGCTTTAAGTTTGAAATTCCACTTGACTTTGAAAGTGGTACTTACATTCTTACTGAAAAGAATGCTCCTATGGGATATAAAAAATCAAATATTGAATATCACATAAAAATTGATAATGAAGAAAGAAAAATAATTTTAGAAAAAGAAGTTCAAAACGGAGTTTCTACAGTTAAAAATATTGTCTTATACCAAGAAAATGGAGAAGATATAGAAACTAAAAATCTCAATATTACAAATGAAAAAACAGTATATCCACATACAGGTGGAAGTGGAACAGCTTTGTTTATCATAACAGGAGTATTATTTATGGTATGTTCTGCTGGAGCATATTATATAGTTCAAAAGAAAAAATCAATTTAATAAATTAAAAAATTTATAAAAAAAGACCTTAAGTTTTAAAACTCAAGGTCTTTTCTATTGCGAAGCAACAAGGTTCCCGCTACCCACCCGATGCAAAGCATCGTGGAAGGGTGGGGTTCTTCTTGCTATTTTCTTTTTATTAAAAATCTTATAAATTTATATCCTGTAAAGATAAATACAATCCACAATCCGCCAGTAATAGAATATACCAAAATAGACATATTTTTTACATCTTTATTTGTTTCTTCTTTGGTTTCAACTTGTTCCCCAGTATTTTCTACTAATCTTTCACAATTTACAAGCATTCGATAAGGACTTGGTGGAATTGCAGGGTCACAAGTAAGCAATGTCAAAATATCCTTATCTTTTTCTGGTTCTAATTTTTCCCACTCATAAGGTTTTATAATTTCCGTATTTGAAACTACATAAGTTAAAGTTTTTCCAGCTCTTTCAATATAAACTTTATCACCTTTTTTCAGTTTGGAAATATTTAAAAACATTACATCTTTATACCAACCTCTATGTCCCGCGATTACACTTCTATTCCCATTTCCTCCAGTTGGGAGAGCTGTTCCGTCAATATGTGCAACACCATTATCTAGATGTTTATAGGAGGCATCAAGTCTTATAGGTTTGTATAAATCTATGGCAGGAATTCTTATATATGCAAAAATCCCGTCAGGATCTCCTTTTTTAAATTCGTAAACAGTGTTATATTCTTCATTACTAAAAGGATCTACTATACTTGAACTTTTTACATTGTTATTATACTCTTTTATTGAATTTTCAAGTTGAGTTTTTTCTTCTTCACTCATTTTTTCTTGAAGTGACTTAAACTCTTCATACATGGACTTTTGCCTATAATTATTAAACACCAAATTAGTAAAAGTGTATAATGGAAGTGAAATTCCTATAATCATAATCAAATATCCAACAATTCTTACTTTTTTACTTTTCATTTAATTTAACCCATTCTTTACAATTTAAGCTCTTTAATTCTCTTTCTAACATCCATATATTTCTTAAAATTATATAAGAAAATAATTAGCGCTATTATAAAAATCATAAGTAACCAATAAAAATATTTTCTGAAAAAACTTCTTCTCTTGCTAACATTTTTTGCCTTATCAAGTGGAGTGTATTCAATCCTATGCCCTCTAACTAAAAGTCTATGTGAATTAACCATATAAGGTGTACAAGTCAAAAGGGTTACATAATCCTTTCCGCTTTCAACCAAAATTGGAGAAAAATCTGATGGCTCAACAACCAAAATCTGATCAACTTCATAAGCTAAAACAGTTTGAATATTGTGAACGAAAAACACATCCCCTTTTTGTAATTTATCCAGCTTTGTAAAAAGTGCAGCTGTTGGAAGTCCTCTATGAGCAGTGATTACTGAATGTGTACCTTCTCCACCCACTGGAAGAGAAGAACCCTCCAAGTGCCCTGCTCCTTTTTGTAAAATATCTTCTGAAGTTCCTGCATAAATCGGTAAATTCTCATCAATTTTAGGTATTTCAACATGACCTATCAACTCTCCAACTTGTAACATTCTCGCATACTCTGCTACTCCCCTATTTTTTTCTTCTTTAGAATAAGGGTCAGAAAGTTTGGAAGGATCAAGTGTTGAATTATATGCCTTAGCAAGTTTTATTCTCTCTTCTATTTCTTCTTTAGAGAGTTTTCCCGCTTCCTTTTCAAAGTTTTCAATACGCTTTCCACTATCAACTCTATAATACCATTGAGATACAAAAGGATACATCATAATGCAAAATCCGATTAAAAAGACGAAGATAAAAGGAAGTTTTGTCTTTTTCCAGCTTTTGCCTTTAGCTTTACTATCTTTAATTTTCATAAAAACCTCTATTTAATATTATCTACATCTATTTTTTCTAGTTTTTTACTAATTTTTTTCCTCTTTCTAACATAATAAAAAGTGGAAATAATTAAAATTACAAGTAAAAATAAAATAAAGTAGAATAAATACATATACCAAATATTCTTTTTACCTTCTAACAACTCCTTATCAACAAGGTCTTTGTCATATTCAACCCTATGTCCCCTGACTAATAATCTATGAGTATTAATCATATAGGGTGTACAAGTTAAAAGAGTAGCATAGTCTTTTCCTTCGGAAATAAGTAAATCATCAAAAGTTGAAGGCTCAACAACTTTGATTTGATCGATTTGATAAGCCAAAGTTTCAGCGAAATTATGAATATAAAATTTATCTCCAATTTGAAGTTTTGAAAGATTTGTAAATAAAGTTGCTGTAGGAAGTCCACTATGTGCAGTTATAACAGTATGTGTGTTAATTCCACCAATAGGAAGAGATGTACCTTCCAAATGACCTGCACCTTTTTGAAGAACTTCTTCATCAGTTCCCGCATAAATTGGCACATCAACAGCAATGGCAGGAATTTGAACATGTCCAATATACTCGTGAATTTCAATCATTCTCGCATATTCAGCCTTTCCCTCTTTCTTTTTTTCATCAGAATAAGGGTCCTTAGTAACTTCATTATGCAAAGTGCTATTATATGCCTTTGCCAACTCCATTCTTCTTTTAACTTCTTCTTTTGACAATTTTTCTTTTTCACTGTCAAAAGTTGAAATAATATTTTTTGATTCAACTCTATAATACCATCTTGTGATTATAGGATACATAAGTATCCCAAAACCAAGTAAAAAAACTAAAATAAAAGGCCAATTACTTTTCTTTTTGGACTTTTTCTTAGAAATTTTTATATCTATATCACTCATAAAAACTCCTTAAAAATATTAATCATTTAATATCAAAATATTAACAATTTATTAAATAATTCAAAAACGCTTAATTATGATTATATTATTTTTCTCAGAAAAATACAAGAGATAAAAGCATAAAAAAACCGTCATAGTTGACGGTATTTTATAATAGTGAAAAATCTTCCATATTCCAAATTTCTGTCGCTATTTCTGTATAAAAGTCTTTTTCGTGAGAGATTAAAAAGATTCCACCCTTATATTCCTTTAAAGCTCTTTTTAATTCTTCCTTTGACTCTGGATCAAGATGGTTTGTAGGTTCGTCGAGCATTAGAATATTTGTCTTTTCATTTAAAATCTTACAAAGTCTTACCTTTGCCTGTTCTCCCCCGCTTAAAACTTTCATCTGTGATTCGATATGCACAGTTGTAAGAGAACATTTTGCTAGGGCAGCACGAATTTTAAATTGTTCCCAACTCGGAAATTTCTCCCACATCTCATCAATTGGTGTATTGTTATTTTCGTAATGCTCTTCTTGTTTAAAATATCCTATTGCTAAGTTTTGACCAAAAGAAACAGAACCTGAAATAGCTTTAATATTCCCAAGAATTGTATTTACAAGAGTTGTCTTACCAAGTCCGTTCGCTCCTACGATAGCAATTCTATCTCCTCTTTCCATACGAAGATTTAAAGGCTTACTAATCGGTTTATCATAACCTATTACCAAATCTTCTGTTTCAAAAATTAATCTACTTGTAGAAGGAGCTGTTTCAAAATAGAATTCAGGCTTTGGTTTTTCTCTTACAAGCTCAATCTTTTCCATTTTATCAAGTTTTTTCTGTCTTGACATCGCCATATTTCTAGTAGCAACTCTTGCCTTATTACGTTGAACAAAGTCCTCAAGTTCTTGAATTTCCTGTTGTTGTTTTTTATAAGCCGCTTCAATCTGTCTTTGTTTCAACTCTTTCAGTCTTAAAAACTCGTCATAATCTCCAACATATCTATTTACTTCACAATTTTCAACATGGTAAATCAAATTAATTACCGAATTTAAAAATGAAATATCATGAGAAATTAAAATAAAGGCGTTTTCATAATTTTGTAAATATCTTCTAAGCCAATTTATATGCTCTTCGTCCAAGTAGTTAGTAGGCTCATCAAGAAGCAAAATATCAGGCTTTTCTAAAAGCAATTTTGCAAGTAAAATCTTTGAACGTTGTCCACCCGAAAGGTCAAAAGCGGGTCTATCAAGCCATTCTTTAATTCCCATATTATGAGCAATTTCATCAATCTTGGAATCAATCATATAAAAATCATTCGTTTCAAGCAATTCTTGAAGCTCCGCCGCATCAAGCATTATATCATCAAGTTCTTGACCTGATAATTCACCCATCTTCATATAAATATCATTTAATTCACTTTCAACTTCAAAAAGATATGAAAAGGCTGATTTTAAAACATCACGAACAGTCATATCCGCACCAATTACAGAATGTTGGTCAAGATAGCCAATTCTTACTCTCTTTGCCCATTCGATACTTCCCTCTTCAGCTTCAAGTTTTCCCGTAACCAAATTTAAAAAAGTACTTTTGCCCTCTCCATTTGGTCCAACAAGTCCTATATGTTCACCTTTTAAAAGTCTAAAATTTACATCTTTAAGTATTTGACGACCACCAAAGCTGTGGCTCAAATTTTTTACAGTTAAAATACTCATTTCTTCTCCTTTTAGTATAGCTCTACATATTTTACCATATTTTTTGATTTAAGTAAAAATTTAAACAACTAATTAAAAGGACATATATCTCAACACAAAAAAAGCCGTCATTTCTGACGGCAATGTTCAATATTAAAGTCTTTTAAGCATCTGATCTTGAAAATCCGTTTTTCATTTCACAACTTGCTGTAAAAAGTGTTTTGTCAAGCAAATCATTTGTTTGGTCTTTTACAAAATCTGTTATCTCATCATTTGCTTTTTCTAAAAATTCGTGAACATTCTTTATCTTTGATTTTTTCTTCAAAAATTCTTTATCATATTTATTTAAAAATGTACGACATTTTGATTGAACTGCATTTTGATATCTTTCAACATGAGAAGCTGTTGAAGGGAAATGTGCATCGCAAAGCGCTCCGATAATACGATTTATCCAATAGAAATTATCTGTTGAAGGAGTAAGAGTTGTATTTTCCAAATATTCAGGTGTTTTAGTAATATTTGCATAATATGGAACAATTGCATTAAATACATTTGAACCGAAGGATAACCACTCAATACTTCTAATTTCTTCAGGCATATAAGGTCTTATTTGAACTAGAGCCAAAACATCATTACGATTTATCCCTATAGGTCTAAATTTACCCTTTTGTGATAAATCTCCATTCTTTAGATATGGGTCATAAGGAGTTCCTTGATAGTGATTAGACATAATATATTTAACATCTTCTATTGTAATCTTCTTTTCAGGAATCATGCACCAAGGAAGATCATCACTATATGGCTTAAACTCAGCATCTTCGCCATCCCAATCAAAAGTATTTGGATTGAAATATCTTAGCATTACCCAAGCACGAGGTGTGTTGTAAGTATGATCCGCATCGGAATGACTTCCAAAAGCAACTCTCGGATTGAAAGGTTCTTTATAATCCTCATCATAATCTTCATCAAATTCGTCAATCAATTTACCAAGAGATAAGTCAAGGAAATTCTCTTCAACAAATTCTTTTAAATCTGATGAACACATAAATTCTTCTTTTGCTCCGTAAGCATCTTCAAAATCAAAATGATCAAGTCCGAATTGATTTGGCATTACAACATAAACCTCGTCAGGAACTCTTCTTGCTATCCAATGATGACCTCCAATTGTTTCAAACCACCAAATAGAATCTACATCTTGAAAAGCAATTCCGTTACTTTCATAAGTTCCATATTTTTCTATTAATGCACCAAGTCTTTCAACACCTTCCTTAGCACTATTTATATAAGGAAGAGTAATTACAACAAAATCTTCTTCACCTATTCCACCTTTTTTTATAATGTCAGGTTCAAATTCTACTAAAGGATCTGCTCCCAAAACTCTTTCATTTGTAGTAATTGTTTCTGTTGCAGTCATTGAAACATTTTTTTCATTAACGCCACATGCTCCCCAAACTCCACGCCATTTTTTTACATTTGGAAGACAAGTATAACGCATTGGATTTTTAGGCAATTCAATTTCACAATCTGTACGAACAGATTTATAATGAATTGGTTGATCCTTAGGCTCAACAACGATAAATTTTTTTGATTTAAACATTCCCGCTGAAGAATCTTCAATACGGGCAACCAAAGTTGAACCGTCATAACTTGCTTTTTTACCTATAAGAATTGTAGTACACATAACAAACCTCTCTTTCTAAATAATAATTATTATTAACTACAATTATATTATAACTCAAATTAACAAAAAAGTAAAAATATTTTTTGTTGTTTCACAAAAAACTTAACCATTTCTCCTATTTTAAATTATGGATACAATGAAAAACAAAATGCTTCACATCATAGTGCTTTGCAAATAAATGCACCTAACACGTCATCTCGACTATTTGTTTGTTTACAAGCAATAGTATTCCCGAAAGAAATCTAAACAAGATTTATTATGTATCTACGATACATTTACTTTTGCTTGTTTACAAGCAATAGTATGAGATCTTTCGACTTCGTTACACTTCGCTCAAGATGACGTATAAAGAGAATATCTTTGTCCAGTAGCCAGACGTTAACGGTAAATAAACTTAAAAATTTATCACAAAAAAAACAATTAACAGTTCCTCCATTAATTGTTTTTCATAATATAAAACTATTTGCTTTTTAATAATCTGTTGACTTCCTTTTGTACTTCTTCATAATTGTATCCTGCATTTTCAAGCCTTGCACGTCTTAATTCGCCATTGCCCCAGTTTCCTTGAATGACTTCTTTGGCGACATCTCTTATAGCTTTTTCATTTATAAAAGCTCTGTAATCAACCCAGCCCTTTAATTCCTTTACATAGTAGTAACTTCCCCATTTTCGAGTTAAAGTTACTTCTTCTGCTTGATAATTTTGAGTCGTTCCAATCATACTCTTATCTTCACAAAACCAAGGAAGACTGTCGATTGAATAGAAACCTTTAATTTTACTCTTTATATCCAAAAGCTCCATATATTCTCCTTCATTTTGAAATTCTTTTAATCTATATACAAAATAATGTGGTCTGCCTGCATAAACTCAGAGTTTATCGTGATTATCCACAGAAATTCCATTTGCAGAATAATTACAGTGAATAATTCTGTTTTCATCAATGAAAATTCCAGTATGTCCAAAACTCGCGCTATTATTTTCCTTTTTTCCCCAGATAAAAATATCTCCTCTTTTAGCATTCCAAGGAAGATTATCTGTTATCTTTTCAAAACCATTCTCTGTAAGCCATGAATGTTCGTGTTTAGTATCAATGGTCCAACCATTGCTTTTTGCCCCTGCAGACCTAAGTGCATAATATATGGAAGATGAACAATCATAACTAGAAGATCCATTCCTATTTTGCATAGAATAAGAAACCTTGCCTTTTCTGTTTTCAAACCACTTTATAGCCTTTTCAATATCTATCATAAAAACTCCTATTTAAGTTTAACAACTAATTCATTTATAGCCTTTGTAAGTTCATCAATCTTCTCTTCAAATCTAAGTAATAAAAATACAGAAAGAACAACAGGAAAGCCTACATTTGAAATACTTGCAATTATATTTTCCATTTTCCCCTCCTATCTTAAGCAAAAAAAGACCCAAAGGTCTTTTTTTACTAAATTACTGTTACTTCATCATAGCTTGTTGAAATAATATTAGCCTTTTTAATTCCAGTAACTTTTAAATTATCCTTAGCCAAAACTGACTTATAATCAAAAGTTTTTATAATATCAGAAGCTTCATCTGCTGATATATTTTTAATATTAGAAATTGTAAATGCCATATTTTTCCCATCCTCTAATATTAGAGTCATACTCAATGTCTTTTTCATACTTTCCCTCCTATTCTAAAGTTGTTTCTACGACTTTAATTGTTTCTTTTCTTGTACCGTCAATAAATTTTTCAACAAATTCTCCTAATTTTTTTAAATTTTCATCAGAAGATTCACTTTGAATATTCTTAACAGTAACACTTCTCTTTTTAGAATTAGCAAGGTTAAAACTAACCTTTAAATACTTTTTAGCCATATCTTTTCTCCTTTTTATTTATTTTGTAAGCCTTACACTTATATAATAAAAATTTTTTGAAAAAAGGGGGGGATAAGGTATATTTATTATTCCTTTAACTTGTTTATAGCGACTTTTTATGTTAAAATAATTAATACTAAGAAATTTGGAGGCAATATGAACAACGGGATATTTAGAATTATTTCGTACCTGATTTTATTAATTTATACATTATTTACCTTTGGTAATTTATATATGATATTACAAAAAAAGAATACGGAAAGAAATTTTTTCAATGTATTATTAATACCATTATTGGCATTATTCTATTTTTTTAGATTTAAAAACCATGATATTTTAATATATCTTGCTATTTTATTCTTCTGGATTGGAGATATTTTATTCACTAGAAGAAATAAGAAAAACATAATTATGGGTCTTCCTTTATTTATTATCGGAATGACTTTTTATATAATAAAACTTACTACATTTATAAAAATCACAAATTTAAACTATTTACTTACTATATTGCTAATAGTATTGTATTTTGGATTTGTAGCTTTTGAAATCATTGTTTCATTTGAATATGCGAGTGAATACTTTAGAAGAGATATAATCTATCTTTATGCATTTGCATTTTTTAATGCCTTACTTTGCATTTTGACAATTTTAATTGGAATTTTTAATTATAGAAGTGGTGCATTACTTTTGATTTTAGGAAGTAATCTATTCCTAATTTCAAACTCACTATTTTTATTTGTCACATTTGTTAAAAACAACAGATTTTTTAATATCTGTACGACATTGGTTTACACAATTGCAAAATTTCTCTTAATAATGGGTTTTGGACTATTGTTAATATAAACGACTGTATTCAGTCGTTTTTTTGTTGATGACGTATAAGGAATAATACTTCGTTTAGTAGCTAGATATTAATGGTAAATAAATTTCAAAAATTGTTTATTATTTAAAAACACTCTACATTTTATAATACTATTATTGATTGAAAAATTAATAATCTTATTCTTTCACAATAAAAATTCACGTCATAACACTTTGCAAAGTAATGCCCCCAACACGTCATCTCGACCGAAACGAAGCAAAGCTGAGTGTAGTGGAGAGATCTCATTACTATTATTTGTATACAAATAATAGTAAGTCCTGAAAGGACTAAAATAATATTTATATACTATAATTATAAAATCTCTAAATCTCCTTTTAGTATGAGATTTCCATAGTGGATGTATCTACGATACATTTACTTTTGCTAATGCAAAAGTATGAGATCTCTCCACGTTGGTCGAGATGACGTATAAGGAATAATACTTCGTTTCGTGGCTAGACGTTAATGGTAAATAAACTTCAAAATTTTTACAATAAAATAGTTCACATCTCATACATTAATATTAAATTCTTACACAAAGAACGAAACTCTTTCAAACATAAAAATATTACACGCTACCAAAGTGAATTATCGTTGAAATAATAACATTCTGATATACTTTTCAAATTTATAATATTTATTTAAAATATTTAATAAAAATATATTTTTCCATTGTTTTTTTATATCTTTTATGATAGAATAACCATAGTATTTATTTATCGGAGGTATATTGAATTGGAAGAAAAGAATATTGGAAGATTCAAAAAAGATATTGGACTCGAAAACTTTCTTTGCCTTGGTTTATTCCTAACTTTTTTTATCTTAATTGGTAGAAAAATGGGTGGAATAAATATGATCAAAACTATGATGAATACAGGTTTTGACTTGCTTATGAATGTTTGTCTTTACTTGATGGCGATTGCCGTATTGGCTGGAGCAATTTCAGGTCTATTCTCTGAATTTGGAGTAATAGCTCTTGTAAATAAACTTCTGTCAAAAATTATGAAACCTATTTATGACTTACCAGGAGCTTCATCTCTAGGTATGTTAAACTGTTACCTATCAGACAACCCTGCTATCTTAACATTAGCACATGATGATAACTTTAGACGTTATTTCAAAAAATATCAAATGCCAGCTCTTACAAATCTTGGAACTGCTTTTGGTATGGGTCTTATCACTACAACTACTATGATGGGACTTAATGTTGAAGGAGCTGTTACGAGTGCTTTAATCGGTAACTTGGGAGCAGTTATAGGTAGTGTAGTATCTGTTAGACTTATGATGCTTGCTACTAAAAAAATGTATGGAACGACTGAATATGTTGAAGTAAAATCAAGTGTTGAAATTCCGGAAAACTCAAGAGTTGTACGAGAAGGTAGTGCAGGTTCAAGATTCATTCAAGCTATCCTTGATGGCGGAAAAGTTGGAGTTGATATGGGACTTTCAATTATTCCTGGCGTTGTAATCATTTGTACATTAGTTATTATTCTTACAAACGGACCCGGAGCTGAAGGAGTCTATACTGGGGCAGCTAACGAAGGTGTTGGCATTCTTCCATGGATAGGATCAAAATTATCTTTCATACTTAATCCATTATTCGGTTTCAGCTCTCCAGAAGCAATAGCAGTTCCAATAACTGCATTAGGCTCAACAGGAGCAGCAATAGGAACAGTTGCAAAAATGGCAGCAGTAGGAAAAGTTTCTGGAAACGACATTGCAGTATTCACTGCAATCTGTATGTGCTGGAGTGGATATATCTCAACTCACATTGCAATGATGGATGCACTTGGAACAAAAGAAGCAACAGGAAAAGCATTAATCAGCCATACAATTGGTGGATTAGTTGCCGGAGCTGCAGCACATATTTTATATATGTTGTTCCATTTATTCTAAAAATTACAAATATTGGTAGCATTTTAATGCTACCTTTTTTATGCCTTAATTTATATTTAATAAAATTATCCTTTATGATATAATAATCTTATGTTTATATAAAATTTTTTAAGGGAGAGAGTTATGGATAAGGAAAAAGAAACTAGTAATAAACCAAACTTTATAAAAGAAAAATGGGAAAAGTTAAAAGAATATATAAATAAAAAATATGAAAAACAGCTAAAATATTTTAAAGAACGCAAGAAAAAAGTAGATAGATATTTTGTGATTATTCTTTCAATGTTAACATCATTATCAATTTATATGCTTTATGAAAGAAAAATTATAAATCAAGAAAATATATATGTACTTATGGCAATACTTACTATTAGCTTTATTGTTTATATTTTTAGTATTAGAAAAAACTTTAAATCAAAAAATATTAATGAACTTGATAAAGCTATATATATTTCTAATAGATTTTTAATAACATTATTATTTATGATTATTATAATTAAATCTATAAAAAATAGAGATTTACTTTTAATATATAATTTAACTAAAAGATTGATACAAAGAAATATTACTATATCATTTACAGTAATTATAACTTCCATAATAATAGTTTTAACAGTATTATCTCTTATTTTAATTATTAGAAGATTTTTCTTATTTAAAAAAATTAACAATACTAAAGAAACTCAATTACCTGCAAAAAGTCAATCTCAACCAAAAGAAAAAAACAATAAAAAAATGTGCACTTTAGAAGATATACTTTATGTTAAGTTTGAAGAAGATAATATTGATAAAATAATAATTAAAGATAGTGACGATGATATACCTGATGTTTTTAAAGTAGACAGAACTAAAGAGGAATTGAAAATTGCTATTAATAAATTTTCTACAATAGGAATAGTTGGAGAATGGGGAAGCGGAAAAAGCACAATTATAAACTCCACAATAAAAGAATTAGATAAAAATACCTTTATCTTAATAAGAGATTTTGACCCATGGACAATTAAATCTCAAGACTCTCTAATTTTAGCAATGTATAATATAATAATGGAAAATTTAGGCGAAAATATTAGCTATTATAAAAGAAAAAAAGTTCAAAATGCTCTAATTAATATATCTACTCATATCCCCTATGTAGGAAAAGGTATTGGAAGCTATTTAGAAAATAGAATAGATGATTATACTGAATATAAAGAAATTAAAGTTGATTTAGAAGAAAAACTAAAAAAATTTAATAAAAGGTTAATTTTTATTATTGACAATTTAGATAGAATGAAATCAGATAATGTTATATTTTTACTCACTCTAATAGAAACTCTATTTAAATTACCAAATATTACTTATATTGTTGCTTATGATAGAAATAGATTAAATACAATTTTTAAACATGAGCAAATAAATTCAAAGTATATTGAAAAAATAATAAACAAAGAAATATTTATGCCTATTTTAGATAGAAATACTTTAGAAGAATGTCTTGAAATTTTACTTAATATTTATAATTATAACTTGCAAAATTCTAAAGTAATAAAAACAATTTGTAAAAGATTTACAAATATTAGACAATTTATTCATTTTTGTAATTATCTCACAATAAAACCTGATTTTTTAAATGAATTAAATAAACAAAAAATTGAAAGTGATTATTTTATTATTCAAGCTATAAAATATTTAGACTATAATACTTATCTTAATATATACAATGATAGAGAATCCCTTGTAGATATTAAGCACAGAACAGAAACAATCTCAAATAAATATAAAGATTATGAAGACTTAATGTACTTACTTTTCTCTGAAAGTGAAAATAGAAAACACTCAATATTAAATCCTGTTTTATTTAAATTATGTTATTTACCTATAGAATCTAATATTCGAAAAATAAAATACTGTTTAGATGATCTAATTTCTAATTATAAATATTTTAGTCAAGAATATGAAGAATTAGAGAATTCTAATTATGATAAATATCAAAAAATATTGATAATTGATTGTTTAAATTTGAAAAGTCACCTAACAAAATATGATATTATGTATTCTTTTAGTTTACTAGAATCTGAAATTGCTTTTAATTTAAAAAATTTTAAAGATAAGATAGTATTGTGGGATTTATTTAGCAAATGCACCTCTCATAACGAAAATAGTCTTTATAATTTAATAAGGAGTAATAAGGATATTCCTAAATTAAGACGCTATTTAGATGAGAATATAGTTTCAGTTTTACTGGCTATCTTTGAAAGTTTTAGAGAAAACAATGATATTAATCGTATCCTTGATAATATACACGAAGATTACAAAAAAGACTCTAACAAATACTGCAAGAAAATGTTTATGTATGAATATAATTTTAATGAAATTTCAAATAAAAATCTTAATTTCTTAATTGATAAAATGTATGAACCTATCTTTAATAATCCTATAATTATAAAAGACGAAGATTTTTACTCTAAATTTTATAGTTATTTAACTAAAAGATATGATACTTGGTCTTATAAGATTATAAATTATATAGACAAACTATTATGTAAAGCAGTAACCAACGGAGAAAATTTATATGAATTTATTAACTTTTTTATAATAGAAAGAAGTCTTTTTTATAATCTAAGCCATTTAATTTCAGATATAATCTTAAATTCAACTTATATACACGATTTAATCGAAAAATACCCTCCAAAAGATGAAAAAGAGGAAAAAATAAAGAAAGATTTTAAAGAGAAATACCCCCCCAAAAAATAAAGGAGTGAATTTCACTCCTTTTTTAATTGCTTTAATTAGTTTATTAATTTGTATTGTTTTGCGATTTTTTTGATTTTGTCTAAGTCGCTTTTGTCGTATTCTTGTCTTAAGTCTCTAAAAATTTTAAAGTTTACCATTATGGTCTTTCCGCTATTTTCAATTGAAAAACTTCTTATTCTATCCCATCTGTAGAGCTTTGCAACTAATTGCCAAGGATGAATAATCCCTCTATCACTTATTCCTGCACTAATCATGCTTGTAAAGAATGCCAGCCACCAAGATAAAACTATTATATATCCAACCAAGTCATTTTTTAATCTATATCCTGCAAATAGCATAAAAGCTAATGCGATTATTAGAGTCATTAATGTAAATTTTGTAAACTTCACTTTTATGATACAAGTTAATCTTCGATAGATGTTAAAAATACATAAAAGTAAAGGAATTAAAATTAAAGGTAACATAGATTCTCCTTAAAATTCCATTTTTATACTTCTTTTAAAAAGATTATCCAAAATTTCTTTTGGGTCTTTTTTATTATATATTATTTCATAGACTGCATTTGTTATAGGCAATTCAACATCATACTTTTCGGACAAGTCCATTAATGCCTTTGTTGTATAATATCCCTCTGCAAGTTTTTCAAAGCTTTCGCCCTTTACAAATTTTTCTCCAAATTTTCTATTATTACTAAATTCGGAAAAAACAGTAGCTTCATAATCTCCAAGATGACAAAGTCCATATGCACAGCTTTTATCTCCACCCATTTTTTCAATAAGTCTTGCAATTTCTCGCGTTCCTCTTGACATCAACGCTCCTTTTAATGAGCTTAAATTAAATCCGTCAAGCATTCCCGCAGCGATACCTATTACATTTTTTGAAGCTGCTCCGATTTCATTTCCCAAGAGATTAGTTCCATAGTAAAATCTGATTAAATTACTTGAAAAAGAATCGACTAATTTTTTAACTAATTCCCTATCATCTGAGTCAATTACCATGCAATTTGGAATTCCATTTGTAAAGTCTTGAACATGTCCCGGTCCAATCCAAGCCCCACAAGAGTAATTTTCTCCTAGAATATCTTTTACAATCTTCGTAGGAGTAAAACCTGTTTTTATTTCAATTCCCTTCATACAGAGAATAATTGGAATATTTTTCTCTTTAAAAAGGGATTTGTTCTCATTTAATAAATCCCTTAAACCCTGTGTTCCAATAGAAATGATAATTAAATCTTTATCGAAAACATCATTTATATTTGTTGTTAAAGAAATTGACTTAGGAAGTTCAAGAAAATTATTTTTCCTATTCTCTAAAAAGTTTTTCATCTTTTCTGAAGTTTCTCTTCCGTATAAAGTAACGTCATTTCCTATTTTATCTAAATACCAAGCTATGAAACTTCCCCATCTTCCACAGCCTATAACAGCAATTTTCATAAAATCTCCTATTTTTCTTCTAACATGTCTATTCTTTTTTGATGACGACCACCCTCGAAGTCCTCTTCAATAAAAGTTTTTACAATGTCTTTTGCAAGTTCTATTCCAGTAACTCTTGCCCCCAAACAAAGGACATTTGCATTATTATGTTTTCTTGTCATTCTAGCTGAAAAACTTTCACTACAAAGACCTGCACGAATTCCTTTAACCTTGTTACAAGCTATTGAAATTCCGATTCCTGTTCCACAGATTGCAATTCCTAAAGAATTTTTATTTTCTAAAACTTTTTTACAAACAGCTTGTCCAAAAAGTGGATAATCCACACTTTCAGTTCCATCTGTTCCTACATTTATAACCTCATGTCCCAATTCTTCTAAAAATTTTACTAATTCATTTTTCATTTCAACTGCTGAATGATCATTACCAATTATTATCTTCATACAACTCTCCTTAATTGCTATTTAATATAACTAATAATAATATATTTCTTAAGTATAGTCAAGTATTTAAGTAACTTATAAAGATACTATATAGTAAATAATATAAATTTTAGTAACTTTATAATTGACCTTAGGTTAAAAAAGTGATATAATAATACCAAGAATTAGCAAACTTAACCCAACAACTTAAAATACCGTCATGTCTTAAAATCAGGAGGAAAGATGTACGACAGAGAGAAAATTATAGAAGATTTTAGTCCTTTGATTAAAGCGAGTATAAAAAAGTATTTTGCAAATTACATAAGTTATGAAGATGCATATCAAGACGGAGTTGTAAAAATTTTGGAGCTTTTGGAGAGCTATAAAGGTGGTGGAAAAGTTTCACTTGAATGTTATTTAAAATATCAATTAAAATTTTTTTATATGCAAAAATTTTTTAAAAGAAAAAAAGAAACTGAAAAGACATATTCTAAAATATATCAGACAAAAGATGATGAGACAATCGAAGTTTTGGAGCTTATTGTTGATGAAAATGCAGATACACAAAGAGAGATTGAAACAAATGAATTGAATAAAAAGATAAGAGAAATTGTGTCCACTCTCCCCCAAAAGCAAAGAGAGGTTATAGAATACAAATTTTATGAGAATTTAAAAAATAAAGAAATTGCTGAGAAAATGAAAATAAAGGAAGATACAGTTAAAGAGTATTATAAAATAGCAAAGAAAAAACTTAAAGTTAAGTTTATAGAAAATGAAATAGATATTAGGGAATTGTAGTATTTAGATACCAATGGGATGTATCGTAGATACATAATAAGTTTAGATTTCTTTCAGAAATACTATTGCTTGTAAACAAGCAATAGTTGAGATCTTTCGACTACACTACGTTTCGCTCAAGATGACGTGTTTGGGGGCTTTACTCTTCTTGGTGCTATGACGTGAAAAATTTTAATTTTATATAAAATTTTTAAATATTCTTTAAATTCTATTTGCTTTTAACGTCTAGCTATAAAACGAAGTATTCTCTTTACACGTCATCTCGACTGTAACGAAGCGAAGCTGAGTGGAACGGAGAGATCTCACTACAATTATTCGTTACAAATAATTGTAAGTCCTGCTAAGGACTTGTATAAAAAACAATATATAACTGTACTAGATATTTCATAAATCCATTTTACAATTATATTTTTCTCCCCCATATTCCGAAAAGGACTCTTTGAGTTCTTTTTTTGTATATTTTTATGAAATTTTTACAATTTTGTGGTAAAATATAATATGTATATTTATGTAGATTTTTATAAGGAGAAAAAATGACAAATTTTATAGACGAAAAATATGATGTTGTCGTAATCGGAGCAGGTCATGCCGGTTGCGAAGCAGGTCTTGCAAGCGCTAGACTTGGACTTAAAACTGCAATTCTTACAATAAGCATGGATTCAGTTGCCGATATGCCCTGCAATCCAAATATAGGCGGTACAGGAAAAGGCCATTTAGTTCGTGAAATTGACGCTCTAGGCGGAGAAATGGCGATAAATATAGATAAGACTTTTATTCAATCCAGAATGTTAAATACTTCAAAGGGTCCAGCTGTTCACAGTTTACGTGTTCAAGCAGATAAAAAGATGTATCATACTGAAATGAAAAAAGTTTTAGAAAACGAAAAAAATATAGACTTAATTCAAGCAGAAGTTAAGGAAATTTTAACTGAAAATAATGAAATAACAGGAGTTTTAACGACTTCAAATGAAATCTTCCCTGCAAAGGCAGTTATCATCTGTACGGGAACTTATCTTAAATCTATGATTTTAATTGGAGAAAATTGTTATGAAAGTGGTCCAAACAACTGGAAATGCTCTACTTTTTTAAGTGATAGTTTAAGAAATTTAGGTATTCCACTTAGACGTTTCAAGACCGGAACTCCTGCAAGAGTTCATAGAGATTCCATTGACTATTTAAAAATGGATATTCAAAAAGGAGATGACAATATAATTCCATTTTCCTTTATGAATGAAGGAAAAGATATAGGAAATCATAAGGAAGATTGTTTTTTAACTTATACAACTTTAGAAACTAAACAAATAATTGAAAAAAATCTTCATAGAAGTCCTATGTATGCAGGAATTGTAAAGGGTGTAGGTCCAAGATATTGTCCTTCTATTGAGGATAAAATCGTACGTTTTAATGAAAAAGACGAACATCAAGTTTTTATTGAGCCTGAGGGTTTAGATACTTCTGAAATGTATGTTCAAGGTGTCAGCAGCACTCTTCCCCTTGAAGTTCAAAAGCAGATGTATAAAAGTATTTTAGGACTTGAAAATGTTAAGATAATGCGTCCTGCTTATGGAATTGAATATGATTGTATTGATCCGACTATTTTAAGGGCTACTTTAGAGCATAAGGATATTAAAAATCTATTCTTTGCAGGTCAAATTAATGGAAGCTCCGGTTATGAAGAAGCTGCAAGTCAAGGTATTATCGCAGGGATAAATTCAGCAATGAATATTTTAGGAAAAGAACCTTTTGTGCTTACCAGAAGTGATGCCTATATCGGCGTTTTAATCGACGATTTAATTACAAAAGGAACTGATGAGCCTTATAGAATGATGACTTCAAGAACTGAATACAGACTTTCTTTAAGACAAGATAATGCAGATTTAAGACTTACGGAAATGAGCTATAATATAGGTTTGGCAACTAAAGATCGTTATGAAAAATGCCTAAATAAAAAGACTTTAATTGAAAATGAAATAAATAGATTAAAGTCTTCTATCTTAACCCCAAAGGAAAATACAAATAAAGCTTTGGAAGACTTAGGAAGTATGAAACTTAAAACTGCAGTAAGCCTTTATGATTTAATAAAAAGACCTGAGCTTGACTATGAGATGATTAAGGATTTGGATACAACTCGTGAACCTTTGGATAGAGAGATAAAAATGCAAGTTCAAACGATGATTAAATATGAGGGTTATATAGAAAAACAAAGTCAACAAATAGAGGCATTTAAAAAACTTGAAAACAAAAAACTTGAAAATATCGACTATAATTCCCTATCTGGACTTAGAATTGAAGCAGTTCAAAAACTTGCAAAATTCAGACCTGAAACAGTAGGACAAGCTAGTAGAATTTCAGGAGTAAGTCCAGCAGATATAAATGTTTTGCTTATTCATCTTGAAACTCAAAGGAGAAAAAATGGATAATTTAAAAAGTTTAACTCAAAAAGAAAATATTATTTTAAGTGATATAGCTTTGGAAAAGTTTGAAATTTACAAAAAATTAATTCTGGAATGGAATGAAAAAATAAATTTAACAGCTATTACAGATGAAGAAGCTATGAATACAAAACATTTTTTAGATTGTCTATTGCTTACAAAAGCTGGACTTTTTGATGACGATAAAACTGTTTTAGATGTAGGAACTGGTGCAGGTTTCCCTGCAATTCCACTTAAACTATATAATGAAAATTTAAAAGTAACAATGTTAGATAGCTTAAATAAAAGGATTAAGTTTTTAAATATCGTAATCGAATATTTGAATTTAAAAAACATAAAAGCTATTCACGGACGTGCAGAAGAAGTTGGAAGAAAAGACGGATTTAGAGAAAGTTTTGATATAGTGAGTTCAAGAGCAGTTGCTTCTCTATCTTTACTTTTGGAATTTACAATTCCATTTTTAAAAGTAAATGGACTATTTCTTGCAATGAAAGGACCTTCATATCTTGAAGAAGTTGAAAATTCAAAAAATGCACTTAAAAAATTAAATTGCAAATTGGAGAATGTATTGAATTTTAAAATTGAGCAAATTGGAGAAATTTCAGAAAGAAATATTTTGATTATTAGAAAGGTAGGAAAAACTCCGAATAATTTTCCAAGAAATATGGGACAAATAAAGAAAAAACCGTTATAAAAGAGTAAAAGAAGGTTTAAATGCCTTCTTTTTTGTATTTAAGAGATTTTTATAGCAGAGTATCTGTACAACAAAAATGAAGGTCGTTACTGACCTTCATTTTTTATTGTTTAATCTTTCGATTATTTTGATCTTTTTCTACGTTTAGAATCTAATAATGCAACTAAAGCTCCTGATCCAAGTAACATATTTACATATGCTGTTAAGTTTGAACCTATATTTGTCTTAGGTAATCTAGGTTTCTTCAATAAGATAGTTTGATCTGCATCATTAATATCTCTATGAGAAGCTATTTCTCTTCCTTTTTCATACATTGTTTCAAATGCTACTAGTTTACCTTGTGTTAAATATTTAGCTTCAACAACTGTACTTAACTCAATTGTACCATTACTCTTTTCAGCAACAAAAGTTTTTTCAACAGTTAATGGCTTACCATTTACTAATAATTCTTTTCCTGTAGCTTTATCCATCCAAACAAGTTTAACTGTATATTCTTTACCAACAACTAAATTAGTATAATGAACATAGTCTGTTAATGTCAATGATTGTTCAAGAACTGCTTCTTTCTTACCATTAACCTTAGCTTCTGTCTTTAATTTAGATTTTGGTTGTTTTACTTTTACTGTTTGATTTTCATCATTTATATCTTTATGTGCTGCTACTAGAACATTGTCCTTGTACACTTCTTCAAAAGCTACTAATTGTGTATCTTTTTCAAAGTTCTTTGCATCTAAAGTTACGCTTAATTCGATTTCGCCGTTTTCTTGTTCAGCTACAAATTCTTTTTCTGCTGTAACTTCTTTTCCATCTACTAAGAATGGCTTTCCTGTTTCCTTATCCATCCATACTAACTTAGCTGTATATTTCTTTCCTACTATTAAGTTCTTATACTTAACAACATCTGTTAATACTACTTTGTTAGTTGGTGCGTCTTCTTTTTCGCCATTTACTTTTGCTTCTGTTTCTACTGTTGGTTTCTTACGGTCTGTTATTGTAACTTTTCCGCCTTCTGATTTTACTATATCATCTTCTGCTACTTTTGTTACTTTTACATTTCCGCCTTTATCAACTTCAAATTCTATATCTGTTACTGTTAAGTATCCTTCTGGTGCTGCTTCTTCATGGAATACATATTTTCCTGGTAACAAGTTTAATTCTTTTGCTGTGTCTGTTGATTCCCAGCTTATTGTATTAACCTTTGTTCCATTATCATTTATCAAGTTTGTTCCATCTGCTGATTTAACAGTTATCTTTGCTCCAGGTAATTCTGTTCCACCCAAGTCTACTTTACTTACTTTTACTGGATTGAAGTTTTCTCTTACCACAACTGATTGATCAACATCATTTATATCTTCGTGTGCTCCAATTTCAACATTCTTTTCAAATAGCTTTTCAAATGCTACTAATGTTGTATCTTTTTCAAAGTATTTTGAATCAACATTTACACTTAATTCAATTTCACCTTCGCTAGCTTCAGCCACAAAAGTCTTTTCTGCTGTTAATTCTTTTCCATCAGCTAAGAATGGCTTATTAGTTTCTTTATCCATCCAAACAAGTTTAACTGTATATTCTTTTCCAATTACCAAATTCTTATAGCTTACTTTATCTGTTAATGTTAATTCGTCTTTTGCTTTTACTTCCTTTTCTCCATTAACTTTTGCTTCAGTCTTTAAGTCTGGTTTTGGTTGTTTTACTTTTACTGTTTGATTTTCATCATTTATATCTTTATGTGCTGCTACTAGAACATTGTCCTTGTACACTTCTTCAAAAGCTACTAATTGTGTATCTTTTTCAAAGTTCTTTGCATCTAAAGTTACGCTTAATTCGATTTCGCCGTTTTCTTGTTCAGCTACAAATTCTTTTTCTGCTGTAACTTCTTTTCCATCTACTAAGAATGGCTTTCCTGTTTCCTTATCCATCCATACTAACTTAGCTTTATAAGTTTTTCCTACTATTAAGTTCTTATATTTAACAACATCTGTTAATACTACTTTGTTAGTTGGTGCATCTTCTTTTTCACCATTTACTTTTGCTTCTGTTTCTACTGTTGGTTTCTTACGGTCTGTTATTGTAACTTTTCCGCCTTCTGATTTTACTATATCATCTTCTGCTACTTTTGTTACTTTTACATTTCCGTCTTTGTCAACTTCAAATTCTATATCTGTTACTGTTAAGTATCCTTCTGGTGCTGCTTCTTCATGGAATACATATTTTCCTGGTAACAAGTTTAATTCTTTTGCTGTATCTGTTGATTCCCAGCTTATTGTATTAACCTTTGTTCCATTATCATTTATCAAGTTTGTTCCATCTGCTGACTTAACTGTTATCTTTGCTCCAGCTAATTCTGTTCCACCTAAGTCTACTTTACTTACTTTTACTGGATTGAAGTTTTCTCTTACTACAACTGATTGATCAACATCATTTATGTCTTCATGCGCTGCTACTTCAACATTATTTTCAAACATCTTTTCAAATGCTACTAATGTTGTATCTTTTTCAAAGTATTTTGAATCAACATTTACACTTAATTCAATTTCACCTTCGCTAGCTTCAGCCACAAAAGTCTTTTCTGCTGTTAATTCTTTTCCATCAGCTAAGAATGGCTTTCCTGTTTCCTTATCCATCCAAACAAGTTTAACAGTATATTCTTTTCCAATTACCAAATTCTTATAGCTTACTTTATCTGTTAATGTTAATTCGTCTTTTGCTTTTACTTCCTTTTCTCCATTAACTTTTGCTTCAGTCTTTAAGTCTGGTTTTGGTTGTTTTACTTTTACTGTTTGATTTTCATCATTTATATCTTTATGTGCTGCTACTAGAACATTGTCCTTATACACTTCTTCAAAAGCTACTAATTGTGTATCTTTTTCGAAATGTTTAGCATCAACAGTTACACTTAATTCGATTTCGCCATTTTCTTGTTCAGCTACAAATTCTTTTTCTGCTGTAACTTCTTTTCCGTCTACTAAGAATGGCTTTCCTGTTTCCTTATCCATCCATACTAACTTAGCTATATATTTCTTTCCTACTATTAAGTTCTTATACTTAACAACATCTGTTAATACTACTTTGTCAGTTGGTGCATCTTCTTTTTCGCCATTTACTTTTGCTTCTGTTTCTACTGTTGGTTTCTTACGGTCTGTTATTGTAACTTTTCCGCCTTCTGATTTTACTATATCATCTTCTGCTACTTTTGTTACTTTTACATTTCCGTCTTTATCAACTTCAAATTCTATATCTGTTACTGTTAAGTATCCTTCTGGTGCTGCTTCTTCATGGAATACATACTTACCAGCTCTTAATTTCAATTCTTTTGCTGTATTTGTTGATTCCCAAGAAACTGAATTTACACTTTTACCATTATCGCTAATTAAGTTTGTTCCATCAGCTGATTTAACAGTTATCTTTGCTCCAGCTAATTCTGTTCCACCTAAGTCTACTTTACTTACTGTCACTGGATGATATTTATAATCATCTACCATTGAGATAATAGTTGTTGAACCATCAACTTTTACAGTAGTTCCACTTACTGATCCATCTTTATTTACTGTAAACTTAATTGTAGTAGCTAAAGAGAATCCTTCTGGTGCTGCAGTTTCAACAAATGTATAATTACCAGGTTCAAGAGTTAATTGCTTAGCAGTTCCATCTGATATCCATTCTACTGATGGTACTTTAACTCCATTTTCTTTTATTGTAGCTCTTCCGTCATCTGAGCTCAATTTAATCTTTGCTCCTGCTAATTCTTTTCCCGCAACGTCAGTTTTTCTAAATTTAAAGTCATATTCCTTTGGTGTGAAAGTATTCTTTACATTCATACCTGAAACTTCAGAAGTATAACCTTCTGGAACTTTTACTTCTTTTACAGTATAAACTATAGGAATATCATCTCCGTTTGCATCACGTTTATCTGTTCTGTATTTAGGCAAATCTTTAAATTCATATTTCCAATCTCCGTTTTGATCCGGTTTTACAATTTGAGTTTTGCCAGGTACATCCTTCCCGTCAGCAACTAATTGGATTGTAATTTGTGATGGACGAACATTATAACCGTCGTCATTTACCCAAGTTTTTCTACCACAAATATTTGTTAAAATACGTTTATTTTTAACAGCTACAGTTGTTAATTTATTTAAATCTGGAGTGAATTCCAAGTTTTCACTTGTTGATTCAACTTGATATCCAGGAGGAGTACTGATTTCTTTTAGTACATATTTCTTAATAGGATTCAATGTTGTTTTAGAAATAGCTTCCCCATTATCTCCTGTAACCATTGTTTCAATTAATTCATCTGTATCTTTAACTCTAATTTCAAATTTCGCTTGTGGAAGTTTAATATTAGGGTCGATTGCATCTACTTTAACAATCTTTACTTTTCCCTTATTTCCTTCTCCTGTTCCTGAAGAACTAGCTGAATTAAATCCGCCATGATACTCTTTATGAATTCCATCACCTTTTAAAATAACTTTATTGACAATTTTATCATCAGGATAAGTGGTTTGATAACGTAATTGAAAACTCTTTTTTCCCGGACTTCCTATATTCAGTGTAAAGGATGACTTATCCCCATTAAACTTAATCATTGAATTAAGTTCAGCTTGAGAATATTCCTTAATGACTTTCGTTACCTTTCCAATATTATCATATTCTACTTCTTTAAGCACTATCGTGCCATCCAAATATTTTGCTCCAGCTGGAGAAAGTTCATCTGATATAAAAGTATGTTGTAAATTAAGTCCTTTAGATAAATTAATTCGGACAACCCATTGAACCTTTTGTTCAGCCTTGTCTGGGTCGTATGCATATTTAGCTAAGGTCTCACCGTCCAATGTTCCTGGTTTATCTATATGAATCGTATGGGTAATAGGTTTTCCATTTACAGTAATTGTAAAAGTATTATTAGCATCAGTTTTTATTTTAGAACTTACAAATGATGCTTCTAATTTCATTGTCCCTTTAACATTATACAATCCTTCTACCGATTTAGTAAAAGTTACAACAATTTTTCCACCACCACCATTTACAGCGTTGATTTTACCTTTTGCTACAACAGTTCCACTGGTATCTACTAAATCAAACTGTGTAGCTGAGCCAGATAATGGAAATTGCATTTGTGTTGGTAATTGTACTTCAAAATAATCATTCTCTTTAATAGAATTCCCATAACTTGAAGCATCCCAATCAAGCTCTAAATCAAACTGATCAGCTGAATATAGTTTAGTAACTGGTGGATCTCCTAATTGATGCTTAAATTTATAAATATTAAAACGTGTTATTGATACATTTGCCTTAAGTTCTCCTCCACGCACGTTTCTACTCAATGCAAAAATCTCATTATTGAGCATTTTATCTATATTGTTATTTTTTTCTACCTTATTTACTTTTTTTTCTGATGTTTTACCAGTTGCATTTGCCATTTCTTCTTTGTTTTTTTCAGAAGATAATACTGCTGGCATATTTTTTTCGGTAGATTTTCCCTCTTTTTTATCTTCAGTCTTAACATCTTTTTTCGTGTTAATTTCTGCTTTGTTTGATGAGAAGTTCTGTTTCTTTTCAGATATATTCTTGTTATTTGCCATATCTTTTGCATATGATAAATTGGTACCAATTCCTGGAACAAGAATGTTAAACACCATAAGTAGTGCTAACAAAAAACAACTCCTTTTTTTCATTTTTTATATTCCCTCCTTATAAAATAAATAAATATACAATAAATAAACCTTCGTTTGCTTCTATATTATGTCAGAATAATAAACAAATGTCTATAGTTTTTGTAAAAAGTCATATAATAAAACGTTTTTATTTGCAAATTTTGATAAAAATTATTATAAGTTATTTATTTATCAATTTATTTCAAGAGATATTTTACAATATTTCTCTTATATTAATGTTGGTTTACATTTATTTTTACATTGTACAGCAAAATTTAGTTATAAGAAATTCTTAATTAATTTTCAAAAATTTTCACATGATAATATTATCCTAAACATTTATTGTAAATTTAATATATCTTAAACAATTTTCTTCTTTAATATATATATTATTATTAATGTTTCACAAATATTTTTTAACACAAAAAAAGACGGTATTAAACCGTCTTAATTTCAAAATTCAAAGAATTATTTTATAAGTCTAGTAGCTCCAACGAAAGTATTTCCGAAATAGCTTCCAAAAAGTTTACTTACAATAACACCAGTACCTGGAGTTGATGCATGAACAAACTTGTTGTTTCCAATGTAAATACCAACGTGGCTAATTCTTCCACCACCATTATTAAAGAATACTAAATCTCCTTTTCTTAATTCTGATGATGAAACTCTAGTACCATAATTAATTTGAGTATATGATGTTCTACTTAAATTAATTCCTACTTGTTTGTAAACATAATATGTTAATCCTGAACAGTCAAATCCAATGTTTGGATTAGATGTTGCCCAGATATATGGTTTACCTACTTGTGCTAATGCTAACTCAACAACTGTATCTATGTCAGCATTATAAGTTTGATTTTCTTTCTTAGATGAACTATTTGAATTTGAACTATTTTGCTTCTTATTTTCTTGTTTTGGTTGTTCAACTTCTGGTTTCTTATCAGAAAGATAAGTTTTAATTACATAACCAGTCTTTCCATTGAAATTGAATTCTACCCATTCACCTTTATCAATACCGTTAACTTTTTCGCCTTTTGATAAAATACCAAGCTTAGATGAAGTAGCAGATTGTTCAGATCTAACATTTAAGTTTTCTGTAGCATAAAGGCTTACTTTCTTAACTGTAGCTTTTTTAGCTTCTTCCGCTTTCTTTTCTTCAGCTTTCTTAGTTTCTTCTGCTTTTTTAGCTTCCTCAGCCTTCTTAGCTTCTTCTACTTTTTTAGCTTCTTCTGCCTTCTTGGCTTCTTCTGCTTTCTTTTCAGCTAATTTAATTTCAGTTTCATTCTTTTCAGGTTCAACAGTTTCCTTAGTTAAAAGTTCAACATCAATTGTTCCAACTTTATCATCAACAGAAACAGTTGCCATCTTGTCACCACTCATTTCAACTTTAACAACAGAACCTTTTTCAACCTTAATAGTTTCTTCTGTATTATTGCTTAAAACTGGTTTTATTTCTGTAGATTCTTTTACATAATATGCATTTTCCTCTAACTCTGGCATTTTAGTATCTTCTTCAGTAACTAATGAATATATTTTATTTTGTTGTTCTACTTTTTCTAATTCTGAAACAGAAGGAGTTCCTAAGGCCATACTTAAATTGCTAACTAATGTTTTATTTACTTCCTCAATATTTGTACTATGAATTTCAACCGCAACTTTGTCTGCTTCGTCTGCATAAGATATTGCTGCTGGTATACCAGTACAAACTAATGCACACAACATAGAAGTTGTCAAAACTTTCTTAATTTTCATAATTACCTCCTAACTCATAGACACATTTTACACTAACTATTGAAAAAAGTCAATAAAAAGTTACAAAAAAATTACAAAAGGTTACAAATAAGTTACAACATATTATTTTTTGCATTGTTTCACGTGAAACAATAATTTTGAACCGCAAGTGTTTCACGTGAAACATATTTTTTTAATAAATTTTCTTAAATTTAAAAAAATACATAAAATTTATGGTATAATAATTATGTTAATAATATAAAAAACGAATCATTATATAGTATATATTAATGAAAGTTTAGAAAATTAAGCAATAAGGGAAGTGTTATGAAAATTTTTGATGCTTTTAAAAAGAAAAGAGAAATGAGAGTAATCTCGATATTTAACCAAAAAGGTGGGGTGGGCAAGACAACAACTGTTGTAAATTTAGCGTCAGCATTAGGCTTTAATAGAAAGAAAGTTTTAGTAATTGATATGGATCCACAAGGAAATTCAACTTCAGGATTAGGAGTTGACAACACCGAAATAACAATTTATGATGTTTTAACTCATGAAAAGGAAATAAATGATACTATCCAAAAGACTAAGTCTAAGAATGTAGATATTATTCCTGCAAATTCTGATCTTTGTGGCTTAGAAATTGAACTTTTAAGTGTAGATAAGAAAGAATATTTATTACAAAATGAAATAGGTAAAATACCACCTAATTATGATTTTATCATTATTGACTGTCCACCATCATTAGGAGTATTGAGTATTAATGCTTTAGTTTCTTCTCAAAGTGTTCTAATTCCAATACAATGTGAATATTATGCTTTAGAAGGTGTAAGTCAATTAATGAATACCGTCAATATAATAAGGAAGGGTTTAAATCCTGATATTGAAGTAGAAGGGGTACTACTTACAATGTTTGACTCAAGAAATAACTTATCTGAAGATGTAAAGAAAGAAACAGAAAATTATTTTAAGGATAAACTTTTTGATACAGTTATTCCTAGAAATATTCGACTTGCTGAAGCACCAAGTTTTGGAGAGAGTATAATATATTATGATAAAAATTCTAAAGGAGCTATAGCTTATTTGTCTTTAGCTAAGGAATTAATCAAGAATAGGAGAAAATAATGAAGAAAAAAGGTCTTGGTAGGGGTCTAGGTTCTCTTTTAAGAGAAGAAGACTTTATTACTGATGAGAATTTATTAACTGTTGAGTTGAATAAATTGATGGCTAGAGAAGATCAACCGAGAAAAAATTTTGATGATGATAGTTTAGAAGAATTAGCCAATTCTATAAAAGCTGATGGCGTTATTCAACCTATAGTAGTTAGAAAAGTTAATGATAAATACGAAATAATTGCTGGTGAACGTAGATTTAGAGCTTCAAAATTAGCGGGATTAGAAAAAGTCCCTGTTGTTGTTAAGAATGTTACTGATAGAAAAGCAAGAGAACTTGCTTTAGTAGAAAATATTCAAAGAGAGGATTTAAATCCAATTGAAGAAGCTATTTCTCTAAAAACCTTAATGGAGGAGTATAAACTAACACAACAAGAGCTTTCAGATATAATAGGCAAGAGTAGATCTTACATTGCAAATAATCTAAGACTGTTAAATCTATCAGATTATATTAAAGAATATTTAATTCGTGGAGAATTAAGTCCCAGTCAGGGAAGAACTTTACTTTCTTTAGAAACTGAAGAAGAAAGAAAAAAATATCTTGATAAACTACTTGTTAAAGAGGTTAATATTAGAGATGTTGAGAAAAAGGCTAAGCAAAGTAAAAATAAAAATGAAGATATTTTTATAAAGGATATTTGTGAGAGATTAACTGAAGTTTTAGATGCAAAAGTTAAAATTCACGAAAAGAAAAAAGGTGGTCAAATAGAAATAAGCTATCTTAATGAAGCAGATTTACAAAGAATAATAGATAGCTTGATGAATATATATAATTTGGAGTAATAATATGATTTATGTAGATAATGGTGCTACCACTTTTCCTAAACCTAAAATAGTAACTGACAAGATAATGGAATGTTCTTTAGGTTATGCTGGAAACCCCGGACGTAGTGGTCATAAACTTGCTATGAAGATGGATTTAGAAATTTATGAGACAAGAGAAAAAATCTGTAAGCTAATTAATGGAACTGAAGTTCTTAATGTGATTTTTACTTTTAATGCTACAGATAGTTTAAACTTAGCAATAAAGGGTGTCTTAAAAAAGGGTGATCATGTAGTAACAACATCAATGGAGCATAATTCTGTTCTAAGACCTCTTAATCAACTAAGAAAAGATGGTATAATTGATTTAAGTATTGTATATGCTGATAATCAAGGATATATAAACCCACAAAAGATTTTTGATGCAGTAACTCCTAATACTAAGATGATAGTAACTACGCATATGTCTAATGTATTTGGAACTATTGTAGATATTAAAAGTATTGGAGCATTTTGTAGAGAAAATAATATACTCTATCTTGTAGATGCTGCTCAATCTATTGGAGTTTTAGATATAGATGTTCAAGATATGAATATCGACTTGCTTGCTTTTCCAGGCCATAAAGCTCTTTTTGGACCAATGGGAACAGGTGCTCTATATATAAAGGAAGGTATTAAAGTTAAACCTTTAAAACAAGGTGGTACGGGAAGTTATTCTCATAGTATAGATCAACCAGAATTATATCCAGACAGTCTTGAAAGTGGAACACCTAATGGAGTTGGTATTATAGCTTTGGGTAAAGGAATTGACTTTATAAATCAAGTCGGTCTTGAAAATATAAGAAATCATGAAATTAGTTTAAAAAATCATTTTATAGATTTATTAAAGGATAATGATGATATTATACTTTATGGGACTCTAGATGACAGGCAAGGTGCTGTTGTAAGTTTAAATGTTAAGAATATGGATAGTTCAGAAGTTTCTTATATCCTAAGTGATGAATTCGACATTTATACAAGACCTGGTTTCCATTGTGCGCCACTTGCTCATAAGTCTTTAGGCACGGATGAATTAGGAGCAATTAGATTTAGCTTTGGATATTTTAATACAATCGAAGAAGTTGAACAATGTGCAAATGCTCTTAAAAATATAATAGAAAGGAATAAAAAGTAGTGAATTCAATATTAGAATTTTTAAATTCACATTCAGGATTATTTTTAATAATACTGTTAATTGTCTTAATATTTATGTTGTATCAATACAACCAAATTAATAAAAAGCTTAGTATTCAAAAAAGAAAATATGATATGCTTTTGAGAGGTAGAAGCGATTTAAATATGGGAGAATTGATTCAAGCTCACTCACAAGATATTTTTGAAATAGATAAAAAAGTAAATGAACTGGCATACGAAGTAGAAATTGCAAAAAAAGGCTTTGCACTTCCAATACAAAAAATTGGTTTCGTAAAATATGATGCTTTTCATGACTTAAAAAATAAATTATCTTATTCAATAGCATTATTAGATGGCTATAATGATGGTTTATTATTAACTACTATCTATGGTAGAGAAAGTTGCATAACTTATGCAAAAGAAGTAAAATCAGGGATAGTAAATCAAGAACTGTCAAAAGAAGAAGTTGAAGCATTAAGGATGGCATTAGAAAAATAATGAGAAAATTGATGTTTATTTTAAATCCTAATGCATCAGGTTTTAAAAAATTTGATTTTAAGGATGCTATAGCAAATTATCTTAAAGATAAAAACTTAGATTTTGATTATGATATTAAATGCTCAACCAAAGAAGGCGAATCCGTTTTTATTGCTGAAAATGCAGTTAAAGATGGTTTTAATGAATTAATCGCGGTTGGTGGAGATGGAACTATCAACGAAGTAGGCGATGTGGCTATAAAAAATAATTTAAAGCTTGGAGTAATTCCTGCGGGCACAGGAAATGACTATATGAATAGTCTGAACGAATCTTGTAATTTTGTGGTTTGTATGGAAAAAATTATAAGAGGAGAAACTATATTAGTTGATTACGGCTCATTTGTTGATAAGACTTTTTTCAATGTTGCCTGTGTAGGTTTTGGTGCTGAAGTTAATATCTACGCACATAAAGTAAAAAAGTTAATACCAAGTGGTTTTGCATATAAAGTAGCAATTCTTCTTGCCTTATTTGGACATAAAAGAAAGAGATATAAGATAATCGTTGACGATGTTGAATATGAAGATGACTATTTTTTGATTGCAATAGGTATTGGAAGTAAATTTGGGGGAAAATTAAATTTACTGCCATCAGCTAATATGCAAGATGGTCTTCTAGACATATGTGCTATTAAATATAAATCAAAATTTGATATAATTAAAAAAATAAAGACAATCGTAAATGCAACTCATGTAAACGAAGACATTACTTCTTATTTCAAAGCTAAAAAAATAAAAATAATTTCAGATAATATCGAAATTAACTTTGACGGAGAAGATATGTCTGGACTAGCTGAAGTTGAATTTATATTAAATGATAAAAAAGTGGAATTAATAATGTAGGGGGTAATTATGAATATTTTTGAAGAATTAACAGCAAAGATTAAAGGAACAAATAAAAGAATTGTATTTCCTGAAGGAGAAGATAAGAGAGTTTTAGGTGCTTGTGTTAGATTAAAAAAAGACGGTTTACTAACTCCGATAGTTTTGGGAAATGTTGAAGAAATCAAAAAAACAGCTAAGGAATTAAATGTCTGTATTGATGATATTGAAATCATTGATCCTTTAAAAGCAGAAGATTTTGACGAATTAGTTGAAAAATTTGTTGAACGTAGAAAAGGCAAAAATACAAAAGAAGAAGCTGAAACATTTTTAAAAGATGTAAATTACTATGGAACAATGATGGTGCAAGTTGGAAAAGCTGACGGAATGGTTAGTGGTGCTGTTCACTCAACAGGAGATACAGTAAGACCTGCACTTCAAATCGTAAAGACTAAACCAAATGTTTCAAGAACAAGTGGAGCAATGGTTATGCTTGGAAAAAATGGTGAAAGATATGTATTTGCAGACATTGCTATCAATATAACTTTGGAAGCAAAGGAATTAGCTGAAATTGCCGTGGAAACTGCGAAAACAGCAGAATTATTTGGCATAAATCCAAAAGTGGCAATGCTTAGCTTCTCTACAAAAGGTTCTGCAAAACATGAACTTTCACAAAAAGTTGCAGATGCTACACAAATGGCAAAAGAATTAGCACCAGATTTATCATTAGATGGAGAATTACAATTCGATGCTGCAATAGTTCCATCAGTAGGGGAACAAAAGGCAAAAGGCTCAAAAGTTGCAGGACACGCAAATGTATTTATTTTTCCTGATTTACAATCAGGAAATATCGGATACAAAATTGCACAAAGACTTGGTGGCTTTGAAGCAATAGGACCAATCCTACAAGGACTTAACAAACCTATTTCAGACCTTTCAAGAGGTTGTAATGAAGAAGATGTTTACAAACTTGCAGTAATTACCGCTGCACAAAGTATTTAATAGATTTTTGAAAAACAAAACCATCATGGTTTTGTTTTTTTATGGGGGTAATGAGTAGTAGAGTTTTTCTTTAAAATTTGGTAAAATGTAATAAATCAATTTGGAGGTGGATTAATGGAATTTTTAGATACTTCTTTTTTACAAAATGATGAAATAAAATTAGTTTTGGATAAATTTTATCCCGGAAATTTATCTATCAACTGGGTCCCCGCCTATAGCTTTTTTATATGCGACTTAAAAGGAAATAAAATGGGGAAATGTGATTTGAGAATAGGTCATAGCGAAGGTCTGTATTATGGTGGAAATATAGGTTATACAATTTACGAAGAATACAGAGGTAATCACTATTCAGCAAAAGCCTGTAAACTCCTTTTTGAACTGGCAAAAAAGCATGATATGGAATATTTGTATATCACCACAAATCCCGATAACCACGCTTCAAATAAGATATGTGAATACCTAAATGGAGAGTTTTTAGGCATCTTTGAATTGCCCGAAGATAATGATATGAGAATAAACGACAAAGAAACTCATAAAAGCATCTATAAATTTGTATTGTAATATTTATTTTATTTCATAATCAATATGACGTTTTTTTAATTCTTTTAAAAAATAGTCATATTTTTTTTGCTCTTTATCCTCTGAGATATGTCCGATTCCAAAAGTATATCTAAAAAATCTACCTTTTAATTTGATAGCTACCTTATAAGCACGATTGCTTCTATATTTAGAAGTAGATATAATTTTTACACCTTCAATATTATCTGTATCAATAGGAAATAAATGATTTGAAGTGTATAACTTATCGCCCTCAAAATAGCAAATAATTTCGTTGTGAAATTTTAATTTAAAAAGAATTCTAGTAAGAATAATATATGCTAAAATGAAATAACCTAAAATTGATAAAGAAAAAAATATATATGTACCAATGTATAAATCATTATAAGATAAGACAGTATAGGCTATATAAAAGCCTGAGCACAAAAACAATATAAAAATTATTCCTATCATTAAATATATTCCAAATTTATTTTTCATTTTTACTCCTATTTCTAATTTAATTTTATTATAATAATTCTACCATATTTACTTTTAGATGACTACATTTTACTTTAACTAAAATAATAATTATGCTATACTTATTTAAAGAAATTTAATTTTACTATAAAATCCTCAAAGGAGTGATATTTTTGAAAATTTTAATTGTCGAAGATGATGAAAATATATTTGAAATGTTGAAAAGGGAACTTTTACTTTGGAATTATGAAGTAAAGGGGATTTCAAATTTCAATCAAATAGTCGAAGAATTTGTAGAATACCAACCACATTTGGTTTTAATGGATATTATGTTGCCATATAATAATGGTTATTTTTGGTGTGAGGAAATTCGTAAACATTCAAATGTTCCAATTATTTTCATTTCTTCAAAGAGTGAAAATATCGATATTGTAATGGGTATTCAATTCGGAGCTGACGACTATATAACTAAGCCGATAGATTTGAATGTAACTTTGGCAAAAATCAAAGCAATATTAAGGAGAAGCTATGATTTTACAAAGGACTTTGAATTTTTAAGTTTTGCAAATGTATTTTTATATATGGATAAAAATATCATTAAATATAATGACAACGAGATTTCCCTTACAAACACTGAAACAATGATTTTAGAAACTCTTTTTAAAGCCAAAGGCGGAGTTGCTTCAAGGGAATCAATTATGGAAAAATGTTGGCATGGAGATGATTATATTGACGATAATACTTTGGCAGTCAATATAACAAGACTTAGAAAGAAATTTGCAGATATTAAACTAAATGATTTTATCCAAACCAAAAAGGGAAGTGGATATTATCTAAATTCTAAAACGGAGTAAAAATGGATAAATTTAAAAATTATATTTCAAAAATTTTACCTGTAACGGTAACAACAATTTTTATATTATCAATATTTTGGGTTGTTTTTTTACTTATGAATTTAGAATTCGAGAGTTACTTCTTAGCTTTTGAAATAATAGTTTTTTTCTATTTGGTATATCTTGTATTTATGGCTTTCTTAAACAAAAAAGAGGAAAAACTAAAAAATCAGATACAAGAACTTGAAGAAGCTAATTTAAATTTAAGAAATGACTTTTTGGCAAAGGAAAAAGAATTACAAGAGTATTTTTTAATTTGGATTCATCAGATAAAAACACCGATAACTGCAGGTAAATTAATATGTGATGGTGATATTGAAAATGAAAATATAAAAAATATAAAAAAAGAGTTGATTTATATTGAAGACTATACAAATATGGCTTTAAGCTATCTTAAAATGTCTAATCACAATACGGATATGGACATATCCCTTGTGAATTTAGACGATATTATTAGACCTTTAATCAAAAAATACGCCATTCTCTTTATTTCAAACAATATAAAACTTGAATATGAAAAGCTTAATGTAAAAGTAATTACAGACAGCAAATGGTGTATGGTAGTAATTGAACAACTTTTATCAAATGCAATAAAATATACTAAGAATGGGATTGTTTCAATATCTTTTAACGAAAAAGAAAACTATCTTGAAATAAAAGACAATGGAATTGGAATTAAGGATTCGGATCTTCCAAAAATTTTTGATAAGGGATATTCAGGATTTAACGGAAGACAAAATCAGAAATCAACAGGAATAGGGCTATTTTTAGTTAAACAAATTTTGGATAAACTCGGACAAAAAGTTAAATTGGAGTCAAAATTAGGCGAAGGAACAAGTGTAAAAGTCTATTTTAATATAGATTAGGAGAATATGTTTCTTAAAAATTTTTAAGAAATTTATTACTTGGTGAAAAAAATATATTAAAAAATAGAGATTTGCATATATAGGAAAAACAAATGGAAATTAAAAGAGTTACGGAATACAATAATCCCTTATTTTTAGAGATTGTTTTAAAACAAAGAGGAGCATTTTTAATTGACGAAGAGCCTTATGAAATTGAAATAATTTCGAGTGACAGTGCCTTAGTTAGAGGAAAAAATAGAGAAAATTTTAAAAAACTTATTGAGTATTTTAGATATTATTCTCCACATATATTAAATTTTTTTGATGAGAATGATAAAAAAATTATTTCTTTTGAAAAGAAGTCGGTTTTAACTTTAGAAGTTGATAAAATTCAACCTTCTCAATTTTACATTGATGAAGATAAATTAAATGCCCTTAAAAGTTTTATTAAAAATTCTAACGATATTATAATTCAAGTTATACAATCCGATGAGGGATATATCTGTGTTGATGGACATACGAGGCTATTTATTGCTTTTTTAAAGAATTTTAAAACTGTTCATGCCATAGAAACTGAGTTTGACAATGATACCAACTACTTTGTTTCTCAAGCAAAGAAAAGAAATATCTTTACAATAAAAGACTTAAAACTTGTATCTCACAGCGATTATAAAAAATTGTGGAACGATTTTTGTGATAGCTATTTTAATATAGATTAGGAGAATTTTATGTTTTATAATGAAATATTCGATAAAAATATTTTTAATTCTAAACTTGCAATTGCATATGGTTTTTCAAAGACTGGAGATTATTATATTTTACAATCAGATATTGATGTAGAAAATTTTAATGTGATTGTTAAAATAGGCAAGGACTCTTTTGAGGTAAATGTTATTGAATTACCTTTTAATGAAGAATATGTTTTATTTAACGTTCTTGACAGCAAGGGTAAATTTGTTTCAAAAATTAGAAAAAAAGTTAATGAACTTATTGAGGATATTGTAAATTGCTGTTTTAAATCTTTGGATTATAGAAAATTATTGCTTGACTATGTAAAGGAAAAATACGGAACAATTCCTGAAGAGCCTTGGGAAGATAATAGTCATGCGACGATAAAGACTTCGAATAGTAAAAAATGGTATGGAATTTTTATGTCCATTCCTTATAAGACTTTGGGATTGGAGAAAAGCGGAAAGATTGATGTTTTAAATGTAAAACTTAATCCGGAACTTATAGAAAGTCTGATTGATAAAAAGCATTTTTTCCCTGCCTACCATATGAATAAAAAATACTGGATTTCAATTGTTTTGGATTCAGATGTTGATTTAAATTTAGTCAAGAGCTTAATCGACGAAAGCTTTAGATTAGTTGAAAAATAATATAAAACTAATGGGAATTTCATACCTAACATTTCAATAACCTTACAAAATTGTAAGGTTATTTTTGTTTTTGTAATATTAGATAAATGTTAGGCGTAAAAATTTTTGCTAAAATATTATTGTAAACGAAAATAATATTTTTTGGAGGTAATTATGAATATATTAGATGTTAAAAATTTAAAAAAGATTTATGGAGGAATGGGACGCGTAAAGACTGAAGCCCTTAGAGATGTAAATTTTTCCGTTGAAAAAGGAGAATTTATAGCTGTTATGGGAGAGTCAGGAAGTGGTAAAACAACTCTTTTAAATATAATAGCAACATTGGATAAGGCAACTGAAGGATCAGTTTTTATTGGAGGAAAGAATGTAAATTCTTTAAGCAATTCAGAAGTTGCAAGTTTTAGACGTGAAAAGTTGGGATTTGTTTTCCAAGATTTTAATTTGTTGGACTCTTTTTCAAATAGAGACAATATTTATCTTCCACTTGTTTTATCAGATGTTAAACCTGCTATAATGAATGAAAAAGTAGGAGAGATTGCTCCTCTTTTAAAGATAAGTGAAGTTTTGGATAAATATCCTTATCAAGTTTCAGGCGGACAAAAACAAAGAGTTGCAATAGCAAGAGCAATTATAACTAAACCTGATTTGCTTCTTGCAGATGAACCTACAGGAGCATTGGACTCAAAGTCTGCAGATATAGTTATGAAAACTTTCTGCGATATAAATAACAGTGGACAAACCGTTTTAATGGTTACTCATTCTGTAAAATGTGCTGCTTTTGCAAAAAGAGTAATTTTCATAAAAGATGGTAGAGTTTATCACGAAATTTATAAAGGAAGTGATGACAACTTAACTTTTGCTGAAAAAATAAATCAAGCTCAAATCATGTTAAACGGGGTGAATAACTATGAAAAGTAAAATGGCTTCAAAATTTGCTTTTAGAAATATGAAGGCGAATGCTTTGCTTTTAACTCCATTTTTAATAGCAAGTAGTATTATGGGAACTCTATTTTTTGTAATGGCTTCCCTTGGACAAAATCATTATATAGAAAAAAATCATGAATATGTAGCAATCCTTATAAAATTTGGAATTTTTATAGTTGGAATTTTCACATTTATATTTATCCTATATGCCAACAGCTTTTTAGCAAAGAGGAGAAATAAGGAATTTGCCCTATATGGTATTTTAGGTTTAGAGAAAAAACATATTGCTAAAATTATTTCAATAGAATATATACTAAACTTTTTGACAGTTAGTTTCTTTTCAATAACAGGTGGATTTGTTCTTGGAAAATTAGCATTTGTTCTACTTAACAAAATAACTAAAAATATGACTGCAAAAATAATGGACTATAATTTTTCAATTTCTTCTGCAATATTGACTTTAATATTCTTAGCTATAATATTTATATTGATATATTTAACAATGATATTTAGAATTGGAAAATCAACTCCTATAGAACTTCTTTCAAAGCAAAAAAGGGCAGAGGGAGAACCGAAAAGTAAGTTTATCCTTGGAACTTTAGGCTTTATAATTCTATGTGCTGGATATTATCTTTCAGTTACTTCAAAAGGGAATCTCAGTAGCTTTTTTGCATTTTTTCCTGCTGTTATTGCTGTAATAATCGGTACTTATCTGGTATTCATCGCTTTTAGTATTTTAGTTTTAAAATTATTAAAAAGAAATAGAAATTTATATTACAAAGCAAAAAATTTCCTTTCAATATCAGGAATGTTATACAGAATGAAATCAAATGCAGTTTCACTTGCAAGTATTACACTTCTTTCAACTTCAATTATAGTTACTTTAGCTACAACATTGACTATAAATTCAAGTATAAAAGACCTTACAGATTCTATTCATCCTAATGATTTTTATTTATCCTCATCAGTAACTGGAAATAATAAAGATATACTAGCAAATGGAGAAGAAAGAAAAAAAGAAATCTTAAATATTTTAAACAAAGAGTTAAAAGAAGATGAAAAAATTAAAAACCTAACAGTCAAAAAAACTATAATGAATCCTGTAATAAATGAAAATGGAAAGATTACTCCTTTAGGTAAAAGACGTGAATTATCAGCATTTTTAATCGTTGAAACATTAGAAGATTATAATAGAAACAATAATACTAATTATACTCTTAATGATGGTGAGGTGATATATTCCACTAACTCTAAAAAGCTTAATAATTATGACAGTATGAATTTTGCCGGAAAGAATTATAAATTAGTAAAAGTAAAAAACTTATTTCCTATGAGTATATCTGCTGAAGGTATGATAATTATTGTAAAAGATAATGAAACTTTTGTTAAAATGTTAGAAGAATATACTTATAATTATAATGAAAAACAATTAAAATATAACCTAGATTTTAATTTTGATTTAGAGTCTGCTGATAAAGAAGCTTTTTATTCAAGATTACAAACAGATTATAACATATTTGTTCAACAAAAAGATGTATTTAGTCATTCTTTGTCTTCAAAAGCTGAAGTTGATGCTTTTGCTTATGAACTAAATGGCGGTCTATTATTTTTCGGAATGATTGTTGCATTAATTTTCATAACAGGAACTGTGCTAATCACATATTATAAACAAATTTCTGAGGGCTTTGAAGATAAACAAAATTACCACATAATGAAAAATGTAGGACTTCCTGACTCAATAATCAAAAAGAGCCTTAGAGTACAAATATTGTGGATTTTCTTCTTACCACTTATAGTAGCAACAATTCACTCAATATTCGCCTTTCCAATCCTATACAATATACTTGGAGGACTTGGATTTAAAAACATAAAAATTTTCACAATGAGTTTTGCTACAATTGTACTTTGTTTCTCTGTAATTTACTTTATAATCTACTCAATAACTTCAAGAGTTTATTATAAAATTATTAGATAATTTTTGAAAATTATTTACTATTAATAGAAGATTTATACCTATACGTCATTTCGACCAAAAGCAAACAAATAGAGAGAATCTAGTTCTAACTTTGTTTCCTCGTAAACGTGAGATCTCTCGACTATGCTCGAGATGACGTGTTGGGAGCTTTACTTTTCAAAGTGCTATGACGTGAATTATTTCACTTTATAGATTTTACAAAAAAATCACTGTTTTACGCAGTGATTTTTTCTTGTCTATTTTTATTTTTCTTTAGCCATTTTTCAACGATTTTATAATAATCTCTAGCATATTCATATTGTTTTGTAGAATATTCTCCAAAATGAATACCGAAGTCTAATTTGTATTCGCACCAGTTGCTCCAAAGTAGTCCACAACAAGCAATATAGGCATAAATTTTTATTTTTGTAATCTCATCTACTTCGCCGTTGAAATAAATGTCTATCAAATTGTCAACTTGATTTTTGTCATATAGAGAATATATACAGAACATTGCAATATCAATATCTGGATCTTGCATGGCAGCATATTCCCAGTCGATTAAACGGAGAGTTCCATCAGTTGCAAATAAAAAATTATCACAATTTGCATCTATATGAGTTAAACATTTTGGCTTTCTATTTTTTTCTATAAAATCTTGTAGCGAAAAAATCTTTTTCTTCACTTCTTCATAATCTTCATAAATAGAATTTTTATTTTCCCACAAAGATTCGTAGAAATTAATTTTTTCAAAAACATCAAACTCATGACCTACTTCTAAACCTAAAGAATGTAATTCTTTTATTTTATCCATACATTTTCTTAAGTCATCATGATTTTTATCATCACAATTTCTTGAATTTTCAATAAATTTTGTAATCTTATATCCATTGTCTGCATTAATATAAATTAATTCATCACAAATATTTTTATCTTTAATTAAAGAATAAACTTCCGCTTCTTGAACTCTATCTATAAGTTCAGAAGTTCCCTCTCCAGGTATTCTCATAATATATTTTTCGTTATTTACTGTAAATATAAAGGAATTATTTGTCATTCCCTTTTTTAAAACTTCAATCTCTTGAATATCATCAATATCAACATTTAAAGCCTCACAAATAATTGAAATTGCTTTTATATGTGTGTTATTAATGGCTTTTCTAATCTCTTCTAATTCTTCTTTAGAATATTCATTTATCTTGGATAAATCAATTTGGTTACTATATTTATTTATATAAAGACTCTTTAGTATATCTAAATCAATTTTGTTCATAATTCCTCCTTTTTTATCCCTGCCTGAACATTATATATTAATATCAGTAAAAAAGCAACTTTTTAAGCAAAATTATTTTATAAAGTTGAAAAAAATACACAGATAATGTATAATATTTATAGTTTTATGCCCTATGATAAAACTATTAATATTTCATCATAATTACAAAAAAATTATCATTAAATAATTATGGTTAATATATTTAACTACTTATAATATAATTTATCAATATAATTATAAGTAATGGTTTGATTTTCAAGAATAATTGTGATAGAATGGTTATTCAATTTTAGATTTGGAGATTTTTATGAAAATTGAAAATACAATTTTACTGGTATTAGATTTTCAAGAAAAATTAATGCCAGTTATACAAAACAATGAAAACATTGTAAAATACACGAATATTCTAATTAAGTCCTGTAGAGAACTTAATATTCCTATAATTTATACTGAACAATATCCTAAAGGACTTGGCGAAACTGTTTTAGAAATTAAAGAGTCTTTAAAAGACTCAAAAGCAAAACATTTTACAAAGAACAGCTTTTCAGCCTATCCACTTATTAAGGAAGAGGTTTTAAATCTTAAGGGGAAAGGAAAAACTTCTATTATTGTTGCAGGTGTAGAAACACATATTTGTGTATATCAAACGATAAAGGACTTAAAGAGTGACTTTGAAATTTATGTTCCTTTTGAAACTGTAGGTTCAAGAAATTCTGATAATTATAAGAATGGATTGGACTTAATTAGAGAAATGGGAGCAAGTGTTACCAATGTTGAAACTATACTTTTTGATTTAATAAAAAGTTCAGAGCACAGTAGTTTCAAAGTAATCAGTAAGTTGATAAAGTAAGGAGTTTTATATGAAAAAGAAATTTATAATAACTTTTATTCTATCTTTGGCTCTATTTGGTGGAATCTTTTGGGTTGCAAATAGAATTTTAGATATTATGGAAGTTACTTCAAAAGTAGAATTTGTAGGTAGCGATTTAGGCGAAGGAAATAATATTGAACAACGTGTTGAAAATGAACTTTTATTCTTAGTTTTAGGTTTAGATAGTGATGATTTCAGTGGTGCTACAACTGAGCAAAACAGAACTGACACTATGATTTTATGTAAAGTTAATTTTGAAACAGGAAAGATTGATATTCTTTCAATCCCTCGTGATTCAAGAGTTATGGTTAATGGAAAATTAGATAAAATAAACCATGCTCACCACTATGGTGGTCTAAAAATGGCTGTAAAAACTACAAGAGATTTCTTGAATTTAGACATAGACTACTATGTAAGAGTAAATTTCTTCTCTGTTAAAGATATTGTTGATGCCCTTGGTGGTGTTGAAGTCGATGTTCCAGTTCAAGTTGACGTTGCAGAAGATGATGTCCACTTAAAACCAGGTAAACAAGTTCTAAATGGAAAGCAAGCTCTACAATTTGCAAGATTTAGAGCAGGATATATAGAAGGTGATGTTGGTCGTGTTAAAGCTCAACAATTACTTATAAAAGCATTAGTTAAAGAGTTGACTAAAGCTAAAAATATTGCAAAAATCCCTGAAATTTTAGAAGTTGTTAAAAAGACTGTGAATACTAATATTCCTTTCTCTACAATTACAAAATTAGCTTTAAAAGCAAATAATTTAAGTGTAGATAAAATGAATACTCAAATAGTTCCAGGAGAATCTGCTTATATAAACAATATAAGTTATTTCGTTCCTAATCGTTCAAAATTGAATGCTCTTGTTAAAGAGATGTTCAGTGATTATCTATTAAGTCAAAATAACAACACACAAGTAGATACAGACGAAAAAAAGAATAATAACAACAACAATAACAATAACAACAAGAATAATAATACTAACAATAATAAAACTAATACTAACAATAAAACTAATACTAATAAAAACAACAAAAAAAACAATAATAGATAATTAGGGTGAATATGGAAAACGAGAGAAAAAAAGAACATTTGGAAAATTTTTTAAAGAGCAATTTCAAATCCAATACTCTATTTGACAATGTATATATTGAACATTTTGCATTGACTGATTTAAATTTTGACGAAATTGATACATCAGTAAACTTTTTAGGAAAAAAATTGTCTTTCCCACTTCTCATAAATGCAATGACAGGTGGAGCAGAGACTTCCTATGATGTTAATGAAGACTTAGCGAGACTTTGTAAAAATTTTAATATAGCATTTGAAAGTGGCAGCCAAAAGGTTGCCCTACAAGATGATGAACTTGTAGAAACTTTTACAATAGTAAAAGATATTTTAGATGAAAAAAATATAATAATTTCAAATCTTTCTGCATTATCAAGTCTTGAAGATGCAAAAAAAGCTGTTGAAATGTTAAATTCTGACGCTATTTCTCTCCATCTAAATCCCGCTCAAGAGATTGTTCAATTTGAAGGAGATAGGAATTTCAAAGGAATTTTAGAAAACATTGAAAATATTGTGAAAAATTTAGAAGTTCCAGTAATCATAAAGGAAACAGGTTGTGGAATATCTAGAAAAACTTGTGAAAAACTTTTGAATGTTGGTGTAAAATACATTGATATTAGTGGTTATGGTGGAACAAATTTCATTGAAATTGAAAATTTGAGAAGAACAGACTTAGATTTTACAAATATCTACGGTTGGGGAATTCCAACTGCAAAATGTATAATAGACTGTAGAAAAATCTCAAAAGACTTTACTCTAATAGGATCTGGTGGAATTAAAGCCGGAGAAGACATTGCTAAGGCGATTATACTCGGTAGCGATATGACTGCCATTGCAGGTGAAGTTTTAAGATATTTAATTCATGGTGGATATAAATTTGCTGAAGATTATTTAAAATCTCTAATCTATCAAACAAAGATGATTATGTTACTTCTTGGAGTAAAAAACATTGAAGAACTTAAACAAGTTGAATACAAAATATTTGGAAAATTAAAAGAAATATGTGAATATTAAAAAATGAGAGTTTTGATAACTCTCATTTTTTTATAAATTATTTTAAGGGGGATTTCTTAAAATTCTTTTGTCTTTAAATCTACTTTTAAAATATATGGTAAAACTACAAGAACCATTAATGCTATTCCTGAAATAATAAATATATTTGCACTTTTAAAATTATCAAATAAAATAGAATAAAATAGTATTCCAAGAGGCATTAGTAGTTGACATCCTGTCTCTATGATACTAAAAACTCTACCTTGATATTCATGTGGAACAGCCTTAGTAAGCCAAACAAATACAGGTGTATTTACAAAATTTCCAACAAAATTAACTCCAAAAGCAAATATCATAAATATTATAGAATATGAAAAAATACTAAGCTTAAATAATAATGCAATTCCTAAAAATAATAAAACTCCAACTGTTCCTCTAAGCCATTTAAAAGAAAACTCTAAAGGAAATTCAATATCATCCATCATTGATAAGATTATTGATGAAACTATTATTGCTACAGGAAAAGTTGCATTTATAATACCATAGAGATAATCTGAAATCTTAATTTCATTAATCAAAACATAGGGAAGTCCAACCGAAACTGAAGCAAAAAGGAAATTTATGAACATTGCAAAGAAAATAATAAAAACTAAAACTCTTTTATCTCTTATATATCTGATTCCTTCAACGAACATCTTTAAAACTTTCTTATCTTCATTATTATCTGATTCTTCAGTTTTAATAAGATTGAAATTTATAAAAAGTACAATTAAAATTGTTATAAACTCGATAACAGCTTCCAAAAGTACAAAATGGATTAATTTTAATTTTGTAAGTAGAAAAACAGCTAAAATTGGAGAAATTATATAAACTCCTGAAGATGCAATCTGTTGAAAAGATTTTACCTTTTGAATATATTCTTCACATACAACCCTCTTAACTGAAGATGAAAAAGCATTATTTAAAAATTGATCCGCAACCTTTAAACAAATTAACAACATATATGTATTAATTAAATTAGTCTCAGCATTAGAATTTAAACTTAAAGCATATAAAATCAAACTTACAATGCTAAAAAGCTGAGCAATTACAATTACAATCTTCTTATTGTATTTATCTATAACAGATCCCACAAAAGGAAGCAAAACAAGCGCAACCAAAGGTCCTATAACTTGAGAAATACCAAAATTTAAAGCAGATTCAGTCTTTTTCAAAATTAAAAGTCCAATAATGAATGACAAAATAGAACTACCAAAATTTCCAGTTATAGTTGTCATTATTAATTTTATCATCTGTTTTCTTGATTCTTTTAAAATATCCATGACTTTTACCTCTTAATACTTTATTTTGATTATATTATATAATGTATAATATACTATGTCAATAGTTTTTTATGATTTTTTATATAATGGAGGATTTATTGGGGGAATTTCTTTGCAAAGTGCTATTACGTGAATTATTTTGTTTTCTATACTCTTTATAAACAAAGATATGTATATATTCTCTTAATTTCAATTAAGATGATGTGTTTGGGGGGTGTTTCTATTCAAAATACTACTACGTGAAATATTACTATAAAATAATTAGATTAAATTATCTACTAAATAAAGAAATTTTTTAATTATTAAGCAAATTAAAGTTTATTTACTATTAACGTTAAGCTATCAAACGAAGATATTTTCCTTATACGTCATCTCGACTGGAGTGAAACGGAATGGAGAAATCTCATACTTTTGCTTTTGCAAAAGTAATGTATCGTAGATACATCAATTACAGCAAACTAATCCATCCCACAAAAAAAAGACGGATTTTACCGTCTTTATTTTCCAATACAGAAGTTTGAAAAGATATTGTCCAAAATGTTTTCGGAAATATTTTCTCCGATTATTTCTCCAAGCACTTCGTAAGCTCTTCTTAAATCCACTTCGCAACAGTCGATAGGCACCATATTTTTTAAATCTGCATAGAAAGATTTTAAATATTCTAATGAGCTCTTTAGACTATTTTCATGTCTTACATTTGTGATTAAAGCCTTGTCTTTAATCTCTATTTTGCCGTCGAAGAACATATCTATAATTGCCTGTTCAAGTTTTGAAATTCCTTCATTTTTTAGAGCGGATATTTCTATTAACTCAAAATTTACCTTTTCTTTCAATTTTTCTTCATTCAATTTTTTATCCAAATCTACTTTATTTAAAATTCCAATAGATTTAGTTGTATTTGCAAGATTTATTATCTTTTCATCTTCTTCGTCAAGTTCTCTTGAAATGTCGAATAGTACTAAGTTTAAGTCCGAATTTTCACTTGCTTCGATAGATTTTTGTACTCCAATTTTTTCAACGACATCAGCAGTATCTCTGATTCCTGCAGTATCATTTATATTTAACTTAATTCCTGAAAGCTCAATGTCTTCCTTAATCAAATCTCTCGTAGTTCCTGCAATATCCGTTACAATTGCTCGTTCCTGTCTTAAAATTCTATTTAGTAGGGAAGACTTTCCAACATTAGGCTTCCCAATTATTGAAACATTTATTCCGTCTTTTAAAATTTTTCCTTTATTAGACTCTCCAAGTAATTCTTCCATTTCAGCCATCAATTTCTCAGTCTTTAAAATTACATTATCAAAAGGTAATTCCTCCTGCATATCTTCTGTAAAATTGATAGAATACTCAACAAAACTTAAAATATCTAAAAGTTCTTCTCTAAATTCTTTAATCTTTTTACTCAAATGTCCTTCAAGTTGATTAATCGCACTCTTATGAGAAAATTCTGTTTTTGCCTTTATTAAGTCAATAACTCCTTCAGCTTGGGATAAATCAAGTCGTCCATTTAAAAATGCTCTTTTTGTAAATTCTCCCTTTTCTGCAAGATCTGCTCCATTTTCAAGACATAAATTTAAAACCCTTTTAAGACATACAATGCCCCCATGAGTAAAGATTTCAACTACATGCTCTCTCGTATAAGTATGAGGTGCAAACATAAAACAAACCATAACTTCATCAATAAGTTCATCTTTATCGTAAATATGCCCATATTTCATCATTCTATTGGATTTTTCATCTATTTCTTTTTTATCCTGAGGTTTGAAAAAATTTTTTACAATATCTATCGACTTTTCACCACTAAGTCTTACAATTCCAATACCTGATTCGCCTGTAGCAGTAGCAATAGCAACAATAGTATTTTCCATATTTTCTCCTTGTTGTTCCACAATAAAGCAAAAGAACGCCTAAACGTTCTTTTAATTGCATATTAAAATTTAGGTTTGATAACAACCTTTCTATGTGGCTCTTCACCTTCGCTCACAGTAAATACACCTTTCATATTGTGTAAAGTTGAGTGAACAATTCTTCTCTCATAAGCATTCATAGGTCTAAGTCTCATAACTTTTTTATATCTAATAGCCTTTTTAGCAAAAGTCATTGCCATTTCTCTGATTGATTCTTCTTTTCTCTTCTTATATCCATTTATATCTAAGAAAACTCTCTTTTCTAAGGAAGTATTTCTTCTAGCAAAAATACTTACAATATATTGAATACTTTCTAAAGTTTCTCCAGATTTTCCAATCAAAACTTTAAAATCATCAGATTTATTTATATACAAATTGACAGCTTCTTCATCTTCATCAAAAGTTATTTCACCGTCAACTCCCATTTTCAAAATTAAGTCTTTTAAAAATCTTTCAATTTTTTCTATATCTTCGCTTTTAGCGGGAACTTCTTTTTTACAACAAGTTTCTTCAACAACTTCATCAACAACTTCTTCTATAAACTCATTATAATTTTCTTCTTTTTCTTGTTTTAAAGAAACCTCAACCAAAGCATCTCTTGAACCAAAACCCAAAAAACCACTCTTAGGTTTTTCAATTACTTTAACATCAACATCTGAAATATCTGCTGATAATTCTGCTAAAGCAAGTTTAACAGCTTCATCAACAGTTTTTGCTGATTTTACAACAGTCATTCTTTTGCTCCTTTCAACTAATTACTCATCTTTTTATTTTCGTAAGCAGTCAAAGCTAATCTCAATAAAATTTCTACAATATTTGTCATAGCCCAATAAAGTGCAAGACCAGCAGAGAAACTCTTAGCAGAAATAAATATTACTAATGGGAATATATATTTCATAGTTTCCATAGATTTTGCACCAGGATTATCCTGTTGATCTCTATTACTCAAATCAAGGTAAACATATTGAGTAATTGCATTTATCAAAGGAAGACCATATAAAAGTGGGTCTGGTGCTGACAAATCCTTAATCCAAAGGAAATTTTTCATAACATCTGCATTTGCATCCCCAAAAATATATAACAATGGCTCTCTCATTACTGCAAACATCGCTATAACTAAAATAAAGTTAAAAATCAAAGGTAAACAACCACCAAGTTGTTTAATTCCATGTTCTTTATTAAATTCCATAAGTTTAAGATTCATAGCTTGTGGATCATGTTTATATTTTTCTCTTATCTTTTGTTGCTCTTTAGCAAACTTTGCTTGAATCTTTTGATTTTTTATACTACTTAAAAATATTGGGAAAAGTACAATCTTAAAAATTATAGAAATTATAATAATACTAATCGCTAAATATGAAATACTTGAAGGCTCATTAGGTAAAATTGAAGCAACTCCTTCATAAATAAATTTTAATACAGATCCCATTAAATTTCTTAAAAATGCCATTTATTCCTCCTATTTTAGTGGATCATACCCACCTTTTCCAAAAGGATTACATCTTAAAATTCTCCAAATAACTAAAAAACTTGCCTTAAAAAAATTGTATTTCTGATATGCTAAAATCGCATATTCCGAACAAGTCGGTGTAAATTTACATTTTCCATGTCCCCAAAGGCCAGAAATATATTTTCTATAGAATTTAATTAATAAAATCATCAATTTTCTCAATTTAAAACCTTCTTTAAAGCATAATTTATAAGTCTTAACAAAGACCTCTCAAGTTCAATGTAATCAATTTCTAAAGTGTTTTTTTTCGGTAAAATTACCATTTCATAACCTAATCCTAAATCACAAACATTAAGTCTTATTATCTCTTTTATTCTTCTCTTAATCAAATTACGTTTATTTGCTTTTCCAAACTTTTTAGTAACGGAAACACCGAACTTAACTTTTTTTCTATTTGTCGGTCGGATAAAAATGGTAAAATCTTTATTCCAAAAATTTTTTCCACGCTTGTAAACAGTTTGAAACTCTCTATTTTTTCTTAATCTAATTTCCTTATTCATATATCATCTTTCCATGCTTCAAACACAAAGCAAAAAGCTGAATTTTAGAAAAGGCCACACTAATGTTGGCCTATGCTGATAAAACTTTTCTATTTTTAAGTCTTCTTCTCTTTAATACAGCTCTACCTGCTTTTGTACTCATTCTCTTTCTAAAACCATGAATTTTACTTCTTTTTCTTCTATTCGGTTGATAAGTTCTTTTCATAATATAGATGACACCTCCTTATTATAATCACCTTTAGGTTATTTAATAAAACACTACCATAGATTATAAGCTATTTTAAGTATAATTGTCAAGTAAAAATATAAAAATTTTATAAAATTTTTTACAACAAAACTAGCCAAATCAAAATAATTTTGTTTTTATATTTAACTATTTACTTTTAATATAAAAGATGATATCATTAGTTTAAAGTGATATTAGAATTTATTGAAAATAAAAGATTATATTTACGAAGTTTTTAGAGGATAAAAAAATGAAAAATAATTATACATTTAGAAAATTAATAAGAATACTCTTTTTGCTTTTTATATTTTTGACTGTATTTTATAGTTTACATATAATGCAATAATATCAAAAAATTTTTTAAATAGGGAGGATTTTATTTTGAGTTATTTATGTTTTTTAGTTATAATGATAATTTTGTCATTAGTTTCAGTTGTATTTAGTCTGATTGCACCGATTATGGTTCAAATTTGGAGTAAAAGTGTAGAGGGAATTACTATCTATAGAATTTTACTTTTATCAATAATTATGGCTGTTTTTATGCTAATAAATATTTTATTTATTGTAATAAAAGAACATTATTCAAGAAAGTTAAATAGAGAGAATTTTTTCGACTATCTAAAAGATATTTTAACTTTAAAATATGATTACATAATTTCCGAAGGAATAATGAAAATTTTGGATAAGACAATAATGAGTGTTAACAATATTTATCTGTTTATCACAGGGGATAATATCAAATTAATAACAAATTCACTCGTTATGGTAGTTGTTTCTGTTTGGATTTTATATATTAATAAATACATATTTCTCGCTTGTTTAGTAGTCATTCCTATAAATATTTTAGGCTTTGCCAAGATAAACAAAGTACTATTGGGAAAATCTAGAAATATGGAATTACAGGTTACTACAGGCTGGCAAAAAGTTTTATCCGTCATATCAAATACTGAATATATAAAACAACAATCTAATCCAGATATTATTAAAAATTATTTAAGTGATACTGTAGATACTATTTACAATTCAATGTCTGATGTAAATATGTATTCTGTAAGTACTTCTACCTTAATTCACAGTATTAATTCAATTTTTCAAACTGTTATATTAACTTATGGTGTTTATAATTTTGCCTTTGTTGGACATGATTATTTTTCATTGATGATACTTATGATTTTAATTCCAACATTTTTTAATACATTAAGTTCTCTTGTTGGCTCAAAACTAAATAAAAGAAATTTCACAATAGCTAAAGAATTTAAGGACAATTTAGAAAAGATGAGTGAAGTTTATAATGGAAGTAATCTTGAAGAAATAAAAAATATTTCCTTTAATATTTCAGAATTAAAACTTCCTACACATAGTATTGATGTTAATATTGTCGGAGAATTTTCAAAAGGAGATATAATCAGAATAAAGGGAGACTCCGGTAGAGGAAAGAGTACATTCTTAAAATCAATTATTGGCTTTAGAGAAAATGACGGAATTTTTATAAATGGAAATAATATAAATTCATATAATTTATTAGCTTTAAGAAATAGAATTGAATATATGGGTCAAGATGCTTATGTTTTTCAAGGCTCTTTAGAGGACAATTTATTTTTCGGTATAGAAAATTATAAAGATAAAATTGACAGCCTAAAACAAGATCCGCTCTTAAAAACTATCTTCTCGTCTAAAGACTTGGACTCTGATATTTTTAACTTGGGTGCTGATTTATCAGGAGGAGAAAAACAAAAAATTGCTTTAGCAAGAGCAATTAATTCCGATGTGGATATACTTCTATTAGATGAAATCACTTCAAGCATTGATAAAGAAAGTTCTGTTGAAATTTACAACAGAATAAAAGAAATATCAAAAGATAAAATTATTTTTATAATTTCTCACGATGATATTGTGGATGATATTTGTAATAGAGAAATTTTAATATAAAATCAATCCATTTGCTTTTTGCAAGTGGATTTTTTGTGCAATAAATTTTAACGTAATATTTTTGTTTATATATTTACAATAATTTGCATATTAAATGCAATAAATTTGAGTTTTTTTTGGATTTTTGGTATAATTTAACTGTGAAAAGATGTGTAAAATTTTTTTAATATTAAAAAATTATTAAAAATTTTCAATAAAATTATCTACAAATTATTTTTTTACAAAAATGTAATATGTGGATAAGTAGAATAAATATGTGGATAAATTGTTTATTTTTTACTAATAAATATTTTATAATTTAACAAAATTTGAAAAAATACAATTTATTTTATAAACAAAATAACTTTTATAAAAATGTGGATAACTTTTTAAAATATTTAATTATCTTTTTAAAAAGTCTTTATTAATATTAAAATTTCAATGTTTTAAAAATTTTATCTGCTGTGGATAAATATGTTAATAACTTAGAAAATGGGGAGTAGTTTATGTTTGAGAATGAAATAGTGGTTGATAGCTTATGGCTTGAAGTTTGCAATGAGTTAAAAGATAAACTCGGAGAAAGTCGATTTGCGACTTGGATTGAAGTTTTAAAGCCAATTTGTTATGAGAATCATAAGTTAATGGTGCTTTGTCAGTCTAATTATATTAAAACTTTTATTAATGGAAATTTTAAAGATTATATTGAAGATGCAATAAATAATCAACTTTTTCCTTTAACAAAAGAAAAAACTGAGCTTTTACCTGTTGTCGCTACTGATGAAATCTATCTAGAAGCGATTAAAAATTTAGGAGGTCAAACTTCTTTCTTTTCAAAATCTTCTGAAAAAGGCTCAAAAAAGGGAAAATTAAAGAAAATTTCTTCTTCAAATAATTCTTCAGCTTTTTCAGAGAGATTTACTTTTGATAATTTCGTAAAGGGTAAAAATAATGAATTTGCTATGGCTGCAGCTGAGGCAGTTGCCAAAAATCCTGCTGGTACTTACAATCCTCTTTTCATTTATGGAAATTCAGGACTTGGAAAAACTCACCTTATGAAAGCTATTGGTTATGAAATTCACAAAAATTTTGATTGTAAGGTCTTATATTTGAGTAGTGAGAAATTTACAATTGACTTGATTGACTCAATTAGGGATAAAAATCAAAATTCAGAATCTGAATTTAGAAAGAAATATAGAAATGTCGATGTTTTGCTTATAGATGATATTCAATTTATTGCAGGAAAGACTGCAACACAAGAGGAATTTTTCCATACTTTTAATGAATTATACAGTAGAAATAAGCAAATTATAATTTCATCAGATAGACCACCAAAGGAGATTAAAAATCTGGAGGACAGACTTAAGAGTAGATTTAATATGGGTCTAACTGTTGATATTCAACCACCTGATTTTGAGACGAGAATGGCTATTTTACAAGATAAGGTAAAGTATGAGCCTATAGCTCTTTCAAATGAAGTTTTAGAATTTATTGCAATGAATATAAAGACGAACATAAGAGAGCTCGAAGGGGCTTTAATTAATGTTTTGGCTCATTATAAATTGAAACAAGATGCTCCAATGACTGTTGATTATGTAAAGGGAATTTTATCCCAAAAACTTAATGAACTAAATAGGAGAGAATTGGATATTGATTTGATAAAGGAAACTGTAAGTGAATATTTTAAAATAGAAGTTTCCGATTTAAGCTCTAAAAATAGGGCTAACTCAATTGCTTATCCAAGACAGGTTGCGATGTATCTTTGTAGAAATATGTTAGACTGTGCTTTAGGAAATATAGGTTCAGCCTTTGAGAAAGATCATACTACCATAATGCATGGGGTTAAGAAAATTGATGAAAAGATAAAGACTACTGAATCTGTAAGAAAAGATATAGAAAACATAAAGAAAATGTTAGAAGATTAATATTACAAAAAAGTAATATTATTTTTAAAGAAATTTTTAGTTATTCGACTTATACTGTTTATAAGTATGTTGATAAGTTGTTGATAACTTTGTAAGATTTTTTTAGTTGTTAATATGTTTATAAGTCTATAATTATTTTGTGATTTATACAGTAGTTATACAGTAAATAAATATTGATATTTCAATGTTTAAAAGGGTTGTTTAAGATATCCACAGCCCCTACTACTATTACTACTAAATTATATATTTTTTATATGTGAAAAAAAGGAGAAAATTATGGAAATAAAGATAATGCAAAATGAACTTTTGGGTTTGATAAATATATCTTTAAGAGCTATAAGTTTAAAAAATAACACTTCAATACTAGAAGGAATTTTATTTATTGCAAAGGATAATAGATTAACTTTAAAGTCAACTGATTTGGAACTTGCAATTGAAACTTCAACTGAATGTAAAGTTGAAAAAGAAGGAGAAGTTTTACTTAATGCTTCAATGATTTCTAATATAGTGAGAAAATTACCTAATGATGAAGTATATATAAAGGTTGATAGAGAAAAAGTCTTTATTCAAAGTGAAAATGCGAAATTCAATATAATTGCAATGGATATTTATTCATATCCTGAATTTCCAACTTTTGAAAACAAAGTGGACTTTTATGTTCAAGAAAATTTGCTTAAAGTTGCAACTAAACAAACTATTTTTGCAACAGCTATTGATGATTATAGAATAGTTTTAAATGGTGTTGATGTTGAAATAGAAAATAAAAATGTTGATTTTGTTGCACTTGATGGACATAGAATTGCAAAGAGAAGTTTTAAGATAGAAGAAGATATTGAGAAAAAAGTTATAATTCCACCAAGAGCTTTAAACGAAATTTCAAAGATTGTTCCTGAGGGCTCTGTTGTTGGAGTTTCACTGGTAAGAGGAAGTGCGATTTTCACTTTTGAAAATACAATCTTTTCAACAAGAGTAATTGACGGAGAGTATTTGAACTACAAGGCACTATTCTCCTACGAACATAAGACAAAAGTTATTGTTTCAAGACGTGATTTAATAAATGCAATTGAAAGAGCAAATATTATCTATAAGGCAGAAAAGGGCGATTTAGTTACTTTTACAATAGATGATAATAGTATTTTAGTTGAAGGATCATCTGAAATTGGAGATTTAAAAGATATTATCGACATCAAAAAAGAAGGAGATAATTTAAAAATAGCCTTTAATTCAAAATATGTTTTAGAGGGATTAAAGACAATAGAACAGGATTTTGTTGAAATTACATTTAATGGTAGAGCAGGAGCTTGTATCATAAGACCTGAAGATGAAAATATAGATTATACTTATTTAGTTTTACCTGTTTTGTTGCAAGATTCTCAATACTAGGAGTTTAAAATGGAAGAAATTATTATTGATACCGAATTTATAAAATTGGATTCGTTGTTGAAATATGCAGCTGTTGTTCAAACTGGAGCTGATGCTAAATTCTTTATTTCTGAAGGATTAGTTTTGGTTGACGGAGAAGTTGAAACAAGACGTGGTAGAAAAATTTATGACGGAATGACTGTTAAGGTATTGGCAGACGAAGAAGTAAATTTGATTATTAAAAAGAGGTAGAGTTGATAGTTGAAAAAATACATTTGACCAACTTTAGAAATTTAAAAGATATTTCTTTTGAGTTTAAAGAGAATATAAATGTTTTTGTCGGAAAAAATGGAATCGGAAAGACGAATGTTTTGGAGGCGATTTATATTTCTCTTGTTGCGTCAAGTTTTAGGCAGGCAAAACAAGAAGATTTTATAAGTTTTGGAGAGAATTTTACGAAAGTTGATACTTTTGTAAATGAAAAGGGATTTGAAAATAAAATTTCTTTTTTATATACTGACGATAAGAAAAAAGTTTTTAAAATTGATGATATTAAACTTAAGAGTATAAATGAGCTTTACGACTTTTCAAATGTTATTGGATTTTTTCCTGATGAGCTAAAAATTATTACAGAAAGTCCAAATTTTAGAAGGAATTTTTTTGATAGCTTTATTATGAAGATGACAAAGGGCTATAAACAAAAATTAAATTTATATAGAAATGTTATTTTCAGAAGAAATTTACTCTTAAAGGGAATGAATTTATCCAGTTTTTATAAGCAGGAGATGAATGCTCTTACAAAAAAGCTTGCTCTTTTGTGCTATGAAATAAGTATGGAGAGAAAAAAGTTGATTGATTTGATAAATATGGAAATAAATTCAATTCATCAACAATTATCAGGAGAAACTCTTTCTGTAGAGTATGAGTCAATTTTATCGGATTATAAAAAATCAGAAAATGAATGTCTAAAGGAAATTTTAGAAAATTTTTCTAAGTCCTATAAATTGGATAGTGAAAATAAGACTACAAACTTTGGTATTCACAAGGAAAATTTTAAATTTATCTTAAATGGTAAAGATGCAAAGAGTTTTTCTTCACAAGGTCAAAAGAGAAATATTATAATTACAGTTAAGATGTGTCAAAAGAATATTTTTGAAGAGTATAAGAGAGTAAAGCCAATAATTTTACTCGACGATCTATTTAGTGAATTGGACGAAGATAGAAGATATGAAATTTTGGAATATTTAACGGATAATCAAGTCTTTATAACGACTACAGATAAATCTTTTGTAAATAATTTTAAGAATATTAATGTTATAGAAATGGAAAAAGTGAGAAAGGAAAAATATGAGTAAAGAAAAAATTAGAAATTACGGGGCGAAAGACATTAAGGTTTTAACAGGTCTTGAACCAGTTAGACTTAGACCTGGTATGTATATAGGTTCGACAGGAGTAAAGGGACTTCATCATCTAGTTTATGAAGTTGTTGACAATAGTATTGACGAAGCTTTGGCAGGAGTTTGTGATACAATTACAGTTACAATCTTTGAAGATAATTCTGTAAGAGTTGAAGACAATGGTAGTGGTATTCCGGTAGAAGTGCATCCACAAACAGGAAAATCAACCCTTGAAACAGTTTTGACAATTCTACATGCCGGAGGTAAGTTCAATAACAATGCTTACCAAGTTTCAGGGGGACTTCATGGAGTTGGGGTTTCTGTTGTAAATGCTCTTTCAGAATGGCTTATTGCAAATGTAAAAAGAGATGGAAAACTTTATGAACAACAATTTTCAAGGGGAAATGCTACTTCAAAGCTTGAAGTGGTAGGTACTTCAAAAGAAACTGGAACAATAATAACTTTTAAACCTGATTCTGAAATTTTTGATACAACTATCTATGAAAAAGAAATTTTAAGAAACAGATTTAGAGAAATGGCATTTTTAAATAAAGGTGTTAAAATTATTTTTACAGATGAAAGAGAAGATTTTACAGAAACTTTTCATTATGAAGGTGGAATAAAATCTTTTGTTGAGTATATGAATAGAAATAAAAATAGTCTTCATAGCGAAGTTATTTATTTTCAAGGACAAAGAGGAGATTCACAAGTTGAAATTTCTATGCAATATACAGACGGATACTCTGAAAATGTCTTAACTTTTGCAAATAATATCCATACACCTGAAGGTGGAAGCCATTTAGTAGGATTTAAGACTGCTCTTACTCGTACTTTAAATGACTATGGAAGAAAATACAATTTAATTAAGGATAAGGACGCAAATCTTCAAGGGGATGATACAAGAGAAGGTCTTACAGGAATTGTTTCAATAAAACTTCCTAATCCACAATTTGAAGGACAAACTAAGGCAAAACTTGGAAATAGTGAAAGTCGTGGTATTGTTGAAGCATTCCTATATGATAATTTGATGACTTTCCTAGAAGAAAATCCAAAAGTTGGTAAAATTATTATAGAAAAGGCTCAAAGTAGTGCAAGAGCGAGAGAAGCTGCAAGAAAGGCAAGAGATTTAACTCGTAAAAAATCCATTCTTGACAATACTACTTTACCTGGTAAATTATCCGACTGCCAAGAAAGTGATATTGCTGTAAATGAAATTTATCTTGTCGAAGGGGACTCTGCGGGTGGTTCTGCAAAACAAGGTAGAGATAGTAAATTCCAAGCAGTTTTACCACTTAAAGGTAAGATTATGAATGTTGAAAAGGCAAGAATTGACAAGATTTTAGGTTATGAAGAAATTAAATCAATGATTACTGCTTTTGGAACAGGAATCGGAAAAGATTTTAACTTAGATAATTTAAGATATGGAAAAATAGTTATAATGACAGATGCCGACGTTGACGGTGCACATATTAGAACTTTGATTTTAACATTTTTCTATCGTTATATGAAAGAATTAATCGAACAAGGTCATGTATATATTGCACAACCACCACTTTATGGAATTATTAAAGGTGTTAAGGTTGTAAAATATTGTTGGACTGATGAAGAATTACAAGCTAGTTTAGATGAACTTGGTCGTGATTCACATAGAATTCAAAGATATAAAGGTCTTGGGGAAATGAATCCTGCACAACTTTGGGAAACAACTATGAATCCTGAAAACAGACTTTTCCTACAAGTAAATATTGATGATGAAGAACTTGTGTCAATAGATGAAACTTTCTCAACTCTTATGGGAGATAAGGTTGAACCAAGACGTGAATTTATAGAACAAAATGCGAAATATGTTGAAAATATTGACGCATAGGAGGAATAGATGGCTGATATAGAAAATAAAATGAATATAGTCGATGTAGATATCGAAAAGGAAATGAAAAAGTCATACCTTGAATATGCCATGAGTGTTATTGTTGCAAGAGCTTTGCCTGATGTTAGAGATGGTTTAAAGCCTGTTCATAGAAGAATTATTTATGCAATGCAAGGTCTTGGACTTTTACCAGACAAGCCTTATAAAAAATCTTCAAGACTTGTTGGGGAAGTAATGGGTAAATATCACCCTCATGGTGACTCTGCAATTTATGATGCAACAGTTAGACTTGCGCAAGATTTTAACTTGCGTTATCCTCTTGTTGACGGTCAAGGTAACTTTGGTACTATTGACGGAGACGGTGCTGCCGCTCCTCGTTATACAGAAGTTAGAATGCAAAAACTTGCTCTTGAAATGTTAAGAGATATTAATAAAGATACAGTTGACTTCGCACCAAACTATGACGAAAACGAAAAAGAACCGGTTGTTTTACCAAGTAAATTTCCAAATCTTTTGGTAAATGGTGCAGCTGGTATCGCCGTTGGTATGGCTACAAATATGCCACCACATAATTTAAATGAAGTAATTGATGCAACTTGCGAATATATCGACAATTTCGACATTTCCGTTGATGAACTTATGAAATTCGTAAAAGGTCCTGATTTTCCAACAGGTGCATATATTATGGGACTTGAAGGAATCAAACAAGCTTATCATACAGGACGTGGAAAAATTACTGTAAGAGCAGTTGCAAATATTGAAGAACATAATAATAAAACTAGAATTATAGTTACAGAAATTCCATATCAAGTTAATAAAACTAATTTGATTATGAAGATTGTTGAGCTTATCAAAGATAAGAGAATTGAAGGAATTTCAGATCTTAGAGATGAAAGTAATATGAAAGGGATTAGAATTGTAATCGAATTAAAGAGAGATGCTAATCCGAATATTATTTTAAATAATCTTTATAAACATACACAAATGCAAACTACTTTTGGGGTAATAAACCTTGCACTTGTAAATGGTGAACCTAAAGTTTTAAATTTAAAGGAATTAATCGGACATTATGTTGAACATCAAAGAGATGTAATCACAAGACGTTGTAGATTTGAACTTAAAAAAGCTGAAGACAGAGCTCATATTGTTGAAGGACTTTTAAAAGCGATTGATCATATCGACGAAATAATTAAGATAATCAGAGCTTCTTACTCAGACGCGCAAGAAAAACTTATGGAACGTTTCGGTTTTACTAAAATTCAAGCTGAAAGCATCCTAGAAATGCGTTTAAGAAGACTTCAAGGTCTTGAAAGAGAAAAATTACAAGATGAATACAATTCTTTAATTAAAGAAATTGCAAGACTTAAAGAAATTTTAGGAAATGAAAGATTAATTTTAAATATAATCAAAGAAGAATTAACTGAAATAAAAGAAAAATTTGGTGATGACAGAAGAACTGAAATCAAACCTAATTTTGATGAAATTGAAATTGAAGAGTTAATCAAAGAAGAAGATGTTGTAATAACTCTTACAAAACAAGGTTATATCAAGAGAATTCCTTCTGATACTTACAAAGTACAAAACAGAGGTGGAAAAGGTGTTGTTGCTCTTACTACAAAAGAAGATGACTATGTTGACAGTCTTTTCGTAACTTCAACTCATAGCTTGATTTTATTCTTTACGAATAAAGGAAGAGTTTATAAACTAAAGGCTTATGAAATTCCTGAAGGAAAAAGACAAGCAAAAGGTCAAAATATTATAAATCTTTTAGAATTAATGCATGGAGAAAAAGTAAATGCAGTAATTCCGGTAAAAGATGCAGAAGCTGATGAATACTTGATTATGGCTACAAAGAAGGGAACAATCAAGAGAACATCTGTTGAACTTTTCAAGGCTATTAGAAAAGTTGGAATGAAAGCAATTAATTTAGTTGATGATGACGAATTAATCCAAGTTAGAGTTTCACCAGTTGAAGATTCAGCTATTCTAGTTACAAAAAAAGGTCTTGCGATTAAATTTGCACTCTCAGACCTTAGAGAAATCGGAAGAACTGGACAGGGTGTAAGAGGAATTAAACTTGATAAAGACGATGAAGTTGTTTCAATGAATCTTGACTCTGAAGGAAAACACCTACTTGTATTCTCTGAATATGGCTATGGAAAGAGAACTTTAGCTTCAAACTACAAAGTACAAAACAGAGGCGGAAAAGGTGTTAAAACTTATAAAGTAACTGAAAAAACAGGTTTTGTAGTTTCATCTAAAATGGTAAATCCAAATGATGAAGTCATCGTACTTTCACAAAGTGGAGGAATTATTAGACTTCTTGTTAAAGACATACCAGTAAAAGGTAGAGATACACAAGGTGTTATAATAAAAGATGTAAATAAAGACGAAGATAAAATCGTTGCAGTTGCAAAATATGTAAATGATGTTGAATAAGGAGATGCTATGGAATTAAAAGTTGATTTAAGACAAGAGGGAGAAAAACTTTTTGTCGACTTACAAGGTGATTTGGATATAAATTCCAATAAAGAATTTAAAGAAAAAGTTAATTCCGTTCAAGGAGTAAAAAAAATAACAGTGAATTGTGAAAATCTTTCATATATTGATTCAACAGGACTCGGTGCTTTTATAAGTATCTACAAACATATAAAAGAAAAAGGAGAGAAACTTGTTATTACAGGCTTAAAACCACATATCAAAAAAATCTTTCTTATAACTGACTTAGATAAAGTTTTTGAAATCGAGGGGTAATTATGGATAAAATATTTGTAAAATTTCCTTCAGAAAAAAAATATATTTCAACTTTAAGACTTTCAATATCTTCCATAGCTAATACAATCTCTATGGATATTGAAAATATCGAAGATTTAAAAGTTTCAATTTCTGAAGTTGTAAATTTATTTGTAGATGAAAGTGAATTTTTTGAAATCAGTATGGATGTCTTTGAAGATAAAATCGAAATTGAAGTCATGCCTGACATTTCCCTTTCAGGAATTCAAGAAAAAGAAGAAAATAAATTTGCTTTACTAATTTTGGAAAATTTAGTTGATAAAGTAGAATTCAGAGAAAATAGTGTACTTTTAGTTAAAAATAAAGGATAAAAAAATGAAAAAGGTATATAACAAACCGGACTCAGAACAAATAAAAGCTCTATTTAAAGAGTATTTTGAAAATCCCACACCAGAACTTAGAGATAAATTAATAGAAAAAAATCTATATATGGCTGAAATTTTAGCTAAAAAATATGTAAATCGTGGAATAGACTATGATGATCTATTCCAAGTTGCAAGTCTTGGCTTAATTTATGCCATAGATAGATATGACATCTCAAAAGGCTTTGAATTTTCAAGTTTCGCTATGCCGACTATCGTCGGAGAAATAAAAAGATATTTCAGAGACAAAGGTTGGGTAATTCGAGTTCCAAGAAGAATACAAGAGAACTCTAAAAAAGTTAATAATGCAAAATATCATTTAACACAAGAGCTTGGAAGAACTCCAACAATTAAGGATATTGCAGACTATGTAGAACTTTCTGAAGAAGAAGTGTTGGAAATTATGGAAGCTAGTAAAGTTTATACACCTCAATCATTAGATCAAAGTTTTGAAAATTCAGATAGTGAAGACAAAGACACAAACTTAATTGATATTGTTGGAGAAGAAGACAAAGAATTTGACTTTGTTGACAATCAAGATTTTATTAAAAAAACTTTAGAAAAACTAACAGAAGTTGAAAAACAAATAATACTTGGAAGATATTTTGAACAAAAAACGCAAGTTGCCCTTGCAAAAGAGCTAAACATTTCACAGATGACAGTAAGTCGTCTCGAAAAAAAAGCCCTTGCAAAATTTAGAGAAGAATTGAATATGTAAATTTAGGAGAAAAATCAACGGGAAGCCGTTGATTTTTTGTGTGGGAAGTTGTTAGAATTATTATTAATATCTAGTATAAATAAAGATTTTTAAAATATTTTATGTTATAATTATTTATATATAATATAAAAAAAAGCAGTTATGAAAATTTTACTAAATTGAAATAAATAAGTGTTATAAAATTCGTATAAGCAATAAAAGCTGATGGGGGAGATTATATTGAATAAAATTTATAAAACCATTGATTTATTTGCGGGAATAGGTGGAATAAGAAGAGGTTTTGAAAAAACAGGTAGATTTAAAAATGTACTATCTGCTGAAGTAGATAAGTATGCTTGTGAATCTTATGAATTTATATATGGAGAGAATCCTTATAATGATGTTACAACGGATGAATTTAAACAATTAGTTAAAGATACAGATTATGATATTCTTTTAGGTGGATTTCCTTGTCAAGCTTTTTCAATAGCTGGACTAAAAGAAGGATTTGAAGATGAAACAAGAGGAACATTATTTTTTGATATAGCTAAGATATTACAGATGACTAAGCCTAAGGCTTTTTTATTAGAAAATGTAGAAGGATTATTAAAGCATGATAAAGGAAATACATTTAATGTAATTGCAAAAACATTAGATGAATTAGGATATTATGTGGTAGGAGTTGACATAGAAAAAACATTTTTTGGTAAAAAATATTCTGTAAAACAGGAAAGTATAGTTAGGACACCCTATAATTTTGGAATACCCCAAAAACGAGCAAGAGTATTTATTATGGGTTTTAGGAAAAATGATATTCCAAAGGGGTATAAATTTCCAATGTTACCAAAAGAACGTAAATTAAATTTATATAAAGATTTAAATGACTTGTTAGAAAAAGATGTAGAACCAAAATATTATCTTTCTCAAAAATATATAGATACTTTAAATAAACATAAGAAAAGACATAAAACTAATAATTCTGGATTTGGATATATTATTGTTAATGACGAACCTAATCCAATAGCAAATACAATAATGGCTACTGGTGGTTCTGGAAAAGAAAGAAATCTAATAAGGCAGTATAAGAAAGAATATGTAGGATTAGAGAATATTTCAGGGAAAAAAGGTGCTCTAAATAATGAAGGAATTAGATATATGACACCTTTAGAATGGGGTAAATTACAAGGATTTGTAAATTATGCTTTTATTGAAAATGAAATAGATAAATTTAAATTACCTAGTACAATTAGTAATACACAAAAATATAAATTGTTTGGGAATTCGGTTTGTATTCCTGTTATTGAGAGTATGGCAGAGTATATGATTGATAGATTAGATGAAATTTATAATTAAAAGGAAAAATGATATATGAAATTTAATAAAGGTGAATGGTCAGAATTATATGCAATTTTTTATTTGTTATGTAATAGAAAACTACATATAGTTGATTCTAATTTAAAAGCTATAAGTAATAATATTTTTTTGGTTGAAAGTATATTTTCTAGTAAGAAAAATGGAATTATAAGATTTGATATTAATAATGAATTTGTAATACCTACAATTTTTGGAGAAATGATTAATCCAATAAAAATTAGAGATATCGAATTTTTAAAAAATGTACTTTTTAAGAGTATCATTACATTAGGAGGTAATGGGAAAGGTTCATTTGAAATTAAATCTATTGAAAAATGGCTTTGTAAAAATAGTATAAATATTAGTAATTTTAAAGGTTCTTCACAGTTGAAAGAAGATATAAATTTACTAAATTTTGATGTCAGGACAAATAAAATATATAATTTAGGATATAGTATAAAGTCACAACTCGGAAGTCCTGCTACTATATTAAATGCAAGTAATCATACTAATTTTAGATATAAAGTAAAAGGTCTAAATACAGAACAAATAAATGAAATTAATTCGATAAATACCAGAACTAAATTAAAAGATAGAATTGAAAAAATCTATAGTTATCGTGGTAAAATATTTTTTGATAAAGTTATAAGTGAAACTTTTGAAACTAATTTAAAAATGATTGATATGCTACTTCCAGAAGCTTTGGCAGAATGTTTAATAAAATCATATGAAGAAGGAGAAAAAGATTTAAAAAAATTATTTGAGAAGTCTTCTGTTTATTCTAATTTGAACATATCAATAAAAAAATTAGAAGACTTTTTAACTGCTGTTAGTTTTGGGATGTTTCCTAGTGAACAATGGAATGGAAGATATTCTGCTAATGGTGGATTAATAATTGTTACTATGAATTCAGAAGTTTATGTTTTAGATATGATATATTTTTATAATGAAGTTAAAAAGTATTTAATAAATGAAACAAAATTAGATTCACCAAGTAGTTCTAGGTATGATATGCTACGTCTAGAAGAACAAGAAGGAGAAATTTATTTTACTTTAAATTTACAAGTAAGATATAAAAAATAACTGATAACCGTTATTTTTATTGTGATATACTTCTTATAAGTTTTTAATAAATTACAAAGGAGAAAAATTATGGGTTATTTTAAAAATTTGTTTAAAGGATTAATCAAAGATTCAAAGGAAAAGAAAGAAGAGCATTCTAATGAAGAGTATTCTCCTGCTTTGATTAAAGAAGCACATCTTACTTATTGGGAAGAATTTTCATATATGTTGGCTTTAACACCTGAAAATTACACAATTACTGAAGATACTTTTGCTAATATTAAAGCCATAGATGGTGTTGAAATTAAAGAAAAAATTATGCCAAGTGAAGATTTACCAGGAAAACTTGTTATATCATATGATGGAGTAGAATATGAAGTAGGATTTTATATTGGAGATTTTTATACAGAAGAAATGTATCAATGGCAACTACAATATTTTACTGAAGAGGAAAAAGAACAGATTTTAAAAGTAAAAAATGCCTTAAATGTTTATATGAAGTTTGAAGGTAATCCTAAAAAATGTTATCATTTACAGCTAAAACTTGTCTATGCTATGATTCCTGAGATGGTGGCTCTTTGTGATGAAAGTGCTGAGAGATTATTAAATAAAAAATGGGTTGAATTAGCAGCAAATTCTAATGTGCTTCCTGCTCCTATAAGTTTATATACTGTTCAAGCTGTTTATGATGAAAATGAAGTTTGGCTACATACACATGGATTGTGTAGATGTAATTTGCATGAAATTGAAATTTTAGGTTCAAATAAGGACGACTCCGGAACACATTATGACTTAATTTCAAGTTATGCTTGTAGATTGTTAGATGAAAACAATCCTGTTGAAGAGGATGATGTAAATGAAATTGGTGAAGAAACTATAAATATGGGAGTTTTTTATAATGGAGAACCGATAGTTGCTACGTCAAAAAAATGGATAAATGCTTTGAAATATTATCCTAAGGATATTCTTGGAGGTATTGAAGATAGAAAAGAATCACATAATTCTAAAACAAATATACTTTTCCTTTATGGAAGTGAAGAAGATTTTAATAAAAATCGTTTAAGAAAGCCTTCAGAGTTCACAAAAAAACTGGAGAATAATCCTCTGTATTATATAAGTACTGAAGAAACTGCAAGAATGAGTTCTTTGGCGAGAGAAAGATTTTCTTATGTCGAAAGGATGCTTAGGGAAAAACAAGATGGTAAAGATATTGGGATTATTATTAAATTAGGTCTTGAAACAATTGATGAAGATGGTAATTTGGATAAGAAAAATCGTGAACATATTTGGTTTGAGGCTCTTTCTATGGAAGGAGATAGTTTTAAGGCAAGATTGACTCAAGAATCTTATAACATTCCTAATTTACATGAAGGCGATGAGGGGACATATTCTATAGATTATGTGAGTGATTGGAGGATTCATACTGAAAATGGTGTCGTAAGTCCAGAGACAGTATATTTATTGGATTTATAATATTATATGTTAAAAGTAAACAATTTTATCCCTTAAATTAAGGTATATTTTAAGGGATAAAAAGATTATTAAGGGGAAATCTAAAGAGAGGACATAGGCAGAGCTACAAAATATATAAGATTAAAATAGTGAAAAAATCAACGGAAATCCGTTGATTTTTTGTTGTTTTAATTAAAATTATTTAAAGCTGTTATTTGTTGGCTTTCCATGCCCATAATACAGAGTTCTATTGCTAAGAGATTTAATTTTTTCAGCAGTTCTTTTTATTTCGTCAAAGTCACTATACAGATGTCCAGTTGCAGGGAAAATCCAGTTATCAAGTGCATCACCAACTATAAGTCCATTGCCTGTATCAACTCCTATTGACCCTTTAGTATGTCCTGCAAGTTCAATTATTTTTGCATCTATTCCATATTCTGAAAGTTTATCTTCATCTTTTACAAATATTAGATTTTTTGGTTTTTCAACTTTCCTATTTTCAAGTTTTTTGATAGATAGAGAAAGAATAACTTTTCCAATTATTCCGTAAGAATTGAGTGGCTGTTTATCATAACTATCAAAAAGTTCTTCATCTAATTGATTTATAGCTACAGGAATATTGTATTTTTCAGACAATACTGCAGCATTTTCTGCATGGTCAAAATGAACATGAGTAAGAACAATAAGTTTCATATCATATTTATTACATTCTGATATTACTTTATTTAAATTTTCTTTGCTTCCCGTATCGACCAAGATTGCATTATTTCCATTTGATACAATATAGCAACTACCAGTTCCACATTTTATTCTAGAAATTTCAGTCATTTTATTACCTCTATAATTGAAAGTTATATCTTTTTATATTGTTCTATATTATATCACTAATACTAAATTTTTTCCACTTCAAAAATTATTACTTTTTTAATTACATTGAAAATTCATGTCCGATGTATTCATATATTAAGACTTTTATATTTTTTAGTAAGGAATAATGATTAAGTAAATAAGGTTGGATAATAAATTTTTAAAAATACTCCCTTTTTATTTTATTTTTAGAAATATTCTTTAAAATTTAACATTTCTTTTAAAATATTACTTTAAATAGTATATACAAAACTAAATAAATATGTTATACTGATAAAGTAGTATATTTTATACTCAAGAAATTTATTTATTTTTACGTTTAAGGAGGATTTTTCTATGAAGAAAAGATTTTTGACTCTGCTATTAACGTTTTCATTATTATTAGGAAGCACAAGCACTCTTTTTGCTAATGAAAAAGTTAATACAGCTCCAAAAATTACAAAAACTGAAAATAAGTTTAAAGGCGACGAAAACGAAGAAAAAACTTATATTGTAGTTTTAAAAGAGGATTCTAAAGTAGATTTTGAGAGCTTAAAGACAGCAGAAGGAAAGAAAGCAAGAGAAGCTAAAAGTAAAGCATTAATCAAAGCTTTTAAAGATGAGCTTGCTAAAGCTGAAATAAGTTATGAAGCATATTATGAATATGACTTGTTATTTGCTGGAATTGCTTTAAAAACTAAGGTTAAAAATATTAAAACAATTTCAAAAATGAATTCCGTTGAATCTGTTGAAGTTTCAAATGAATATTTAAAACCTACAGTTAAAGAATCTAATAAAGAATTTAATTCTAAGAGAAGAACAAGAAGTTTAGATTCAAACAATCTAATGAAAGTTACAGACGAACTTAGAAAGAAATATAATGGTCAAGGTCGTGTTGTATCTGTATTAGACACAGGTGTTGATATAAATCATGATATCTTAAGAGTTACAGATGTTTCAAAAGGAAAATATCCAACTAAAGCGTCTATGGATGATAAGATGAAAGAAGCTGGAATTAGTTATGGTAGCTGGAGAACTGACAAAGTTGTTTATGCTCATAATTACAGCACAAACGGAAAAAATGTAAAAGAAGAAATCAGAGAAGAATCTCATGGTATGCATGTTTCCGGTATTTCAGTAGGTAATCCTAAAAATGAAGCTGAATTTAATAAAGAAGATGGAACAACTAAAAAAGAAAGAATTATAGGTACTGCTCCTGAAGCACAACTTATTTTTATGGGAGTTTTCCAAGGACAATCAACATTTACTCATATTTATGCGAAAGCTGTTGAAGACTCTGTAAAACTTGGTGCTGACAGTATTAACTTAAGTTTAGGTGCTCCTAACGGATCTATCGCATCTGTTGGGAAAGCTATGGAAAAAGCTATTGCTTATGCAAGAAAAATGGGAGTTATCGTAGCTATCGCAGCTGGTAATGATGGCCATTTTGGTGCATTCAATGACAAACCTCCTGTTACAAATCCTGACTATGGTACAGTTGGAAGTCCAGGGGTTGCAAAAGACGCTTTGACTGTTGCAGCTATGTATACTGATGTTGAAAGAGTAAGAACTATAAGTATTGAAGGAGTTAAGGGTGGATTAAAGACAGGTGATTTCTTCCCTGCTTATGATGATGAGGGAGATCCTATTCCTGAACAAAACTTTATCCCTTCTGGTCAAGATTCACAAAGCTATAATGTAGTTGATGCAGGTCTTGGAAATACAGAAGCTGACTATAAAGATAAAGAAGTTAAAGACAAACTTGTTATTGTAAAAAGAGGTGGAGCTACTTTTGCAGATAAGATTATTATGGCTCACTCTAAAGGTGCAAAAGGTGTTATAATATACAACCACGAAGACGGTGGAGATGATATCATCAATATGGCATTTGGAGAGCAAATGTCACAAGTAAAGATTCCATCTGTATTTGTTGGAAACACAGCTGGTAAGAAAATTCTTGCAAATTTAGATAAAAAAGTTAAATTTACAAAACAATTAAGCATTATACCTTATGCTAATGGTGGACAACTAACTGATTTCTCATCTTATGGTTGGGCATCTGACGGAACTTTTAAACCTGATATAACTGCTCCAGGTGGACTTATTTATTCTTCAATAAATAATAATAAATATACAACAATGAGTGGTACTTCAATGGCAACTCCTCATATAGCAGGTGCTGTTGCCCTTATAAGAGAAAGTTTAAGCCAAAGACATCCTGAAATTAAGGGAGAACAAGAATATGATATTCTAAAGGCAATGATGATGAGTACAGCAGATCCTGTTAAGGAAGCTGGAACTGAAAATTATGTTTCTCCTAGAAAACAAGGTGCTGGTGCTATCAATGTTGAAAAAGCTACTTCAAGTGAACTTTATGTATTAGATAGCAATAATAATCCAAAAGTTTGGTTAAATGATGTTGATAGTAAATTTGATATCAAATTAAAAGTTGTAAATATTGGAAATGAAGCAAAAACTTTAAAATATAAAACAGTTTTAGGTACTGATGAAAATGATGGTAAAAAATTTGCTTTAAAGACAAGAACTCTTGAAACAATTCAAGGAAAAGAAATCACTGTACCTGCAAAGAGTTCAGTAGATGTAACAATAACAGTTGATGCAAGTAAGTTTGAAGAAAAATTAAGTAAACAAATGCCAAATGGTTACTTCTTAGAAGGCTTTGTATTCTTTGAAGATGCAAAAGACGGAACAAAAGAAGTTAATATAGCATTTAGTGGATTTAAAGGAAAATGGGCAAATGTACCTCTTTGGGAAAAACCTGTTTATGAATTTGATTTAAACAAAGAATTTCCAATGTATATGTTACAAGGAAATACTTATACAGGAGATGTTACATCTCTTGTAACTTCTGAAAATAATCCTTATGCAAGAGGAAAACAATGGAATGACGGTAAAGGAACACAATATAATTTTGTTGGAAGCAAGGGAGAAATTCCTTTAGGTTTCGATGCTGGTAATTTCAAATTTTCAAAAGAAAACTTGGCAATCTCTCCAAATGGAGATAATAATAAAGACTTTGTCGCATTCAAAGGTGTGTTCTATAGAAATGCGCAATATATAAAAGCTAGTGTTTATGATGAAAAGGGAAATCTTGTTTATGAAAATGGCTCAGGTTATGCATATAAAAATAGTGATAACTACAGTGCAGATGCTTCAAGATCAAACTATGTAAATCAAACTTATTGGGCTGGAACAACAACTGATGGCAAAGCTCTTCAAGAAGGAAAGTACAAATATGTTATAAGTGCTAACTCTGAAACAGGTGGTTCTGCTTTTGCTGAACAAAAAACAGAATTTGAAGTAAAAGTTGACGTTACTGCTCCAAAGATTGCTAAACCTAAGGTTGAAGGAAATATCTATAAACCAGAAATTACAGATAATCTAAGTGGTGTTGAAGAAACATTCTTAAGATATATTGATAAAGATGGAAAAACTCAATGGATTACCGCTAAAGATGATGGTACTTTTGAAATTCCTGAAGGAATAGATCATAAGAATATTTATATTCATACTTTTGACCATGCAGGAAATATCGCATCACTTAATTTAGATGGCTCTGAATATTCTGCACCTCAAATAAAACCACAAGATTTAGGAGCAAATATTAAACCAGTATTTAGAGTAACAAATTATAAAGACTTTGAAGGAAATCATATTGAAGGTTCTGAAAAACTTAATATGTTCCCAATTGAAATTAATTGGAGAGAAAAAGTTTGGATTAACTCTAATGGACAAGGTTGGAATTCTATGAGTGCATTTAACTATGTTAATGGATTACTAAATGTTACTCCAGGAAGTCATGAATTCTATATAGACCAAATTCCTGATGTTTATGAACCATTAAAAGAACAATCAAAGACTGTTAAGGTTGAAAAAGGTAAAGAATCAGAAGTTGTTTTTGAAACTAAACAAAAAGAAGAAAAGATTCCAAAGGGATTTGGAGAAGTTAATATCAGATTACAAATAAACGACTATTCTGATAACTATATGGGACCAGGCGCTACTTATGTAATCAAAGATAAAGACGGAAAAGAAATTAATAGAGATACTTTAAAAACATATACTAAACTATATGAAACTGCAGTAAAAGATAAAAACGGAAAACTAACAGGACTTAATTTCTTTAAAGATTTAATGACTATTTTACCTGTTGGAGAATATACTGTAGAAATTAAAACAAAAGATGATTCTCTAAAATTTGAAACAACTTCAATTAAATTTACAGTTGAAGAAAATAAACCAAAGAAAGTAATCTTCAAAACACAAGAAACTATCAATGATATTGTAAATATTTCCTTTGAAGGTTTAGATAAACTTCCTGAAGGAATCAAAGTAACTTTAGAAAATCTTGAAACTAAAGAAAAAATCGCTTTAAAAGAAAGTAAATTTAATAAAAAAGTATTCTATGGAGATATTCCAAATGGTAAATACAAAGTTACAATAAAAGTTCCAGAAGGATATAGAGTTGATAGAGATTCATTTGATATTACAGTTAATAATGCTAAAGTTAAAGAAATTGTAAATATCAATAAGTTAGTAACACTAACAGATAAAAACAAGAAAGTTACAGTTTCAAGTTTTGATTTAAAAGAAGATTGGACTTTAGTTGCTGAAGTTAAAGATAAAAATTCAGTTGAAAAACTAAAAGATTCTGAAGCTGATTTATATGACATTTACTTCCTTGATAAAAATGGTCAAAAGATTAAATTACCTAACGGAGAATATAATGTTTCTATAGTAAAAGCTGAAGGAAAGACTGCAAAAAATGTTTACTATGTAAATGATAAAGGTGAACTTGATGCAGAAAAATTTGAAATTGATCAAAATGATAAAAATGTAACATTTACAACAACTCACTTCTCAGGTTATGCGGTTGATTACGGTAAGGTTAATCAAGATCCACAAAAACCAGAGGACCCACAAAAACCGGAAGACCCACAAAATCCAAATCCTAACCCAGGAAATCCTACTAATCCAGGACAACCGGGAGAAGATGATAATCAAAAACCTGGACAAGATGGAAAGAACTCAACAAATCCACCTAAAGATAATAGTAGAAAGGGTTCTAAGAAAAAAGGACTTGTTAAGACAAATCTTGATTCTAAAGTTTTAGGACTTGTTGTAGTTGCAATTGGCTCTTTGGGAATGACAATAGTTGTAGGTAAAAAAAGAAAAAATAAATAGAAAAAGATAATTTAAAAAGTGGTTACAATGTAACCACTTTTTTGTGTCTTTTTAAGAAGAAATGCTTTATCTAAAAAACTATTATTGCTTATTTCATCATTTTATATTAAAATATTGTTAGTGAAATGAGTTTTTTTAAGGAGTTATTATGATTTATTTAGATAATGCCGCGACTACGAGAGTTCGCGATGAAGTTATAGATATTATGGTCAAATATTTAAAAGAAAATTATGGAAATCCATCATCTCTTTATGATTTTGGATATTCCGTTTCTAAAGATATAAATTCTTGTAGAGAAGTTATAGCAAAATATATAAATTGCAAGGCTGAAGAGGTATTTTTTAACTCCTGTGCAACAGAGGGTAATAATACTGCAATTTTTGGAGCGATTTCAACTGCAAAGGGAAAAAATATTGTTTCAACGGAGATAGAACACTCTTCCGTTTTTAATGTCTATAAATTTTTAAAAGAGAAAAAAGAGATTAGATTTTTAAAATTGGATGAATTTGGATATATCGACATTGAGAGTGTAAAAAATCTCGTAGATGAAAATACTGAAATAGTTTCAATAGCCTATGTTCATAATGAACTTGGCATTATTCAAGATGTTGAAAGCATTGGAAAAGCTATTAAGGAAAAGAATAAGAAATGTATTTTTCATGTTGACTCTGCACAGGCTTTTGGGAAAGTCAATATTGATGTAAAAAAATCCAAGATTGATATTTTAACTTTGAGTGGACATAAAATTCACGCTCAAAAGGGAATTGGAGCAATCTATGTAAGTAAAAATATAAATTTAAGACCTTTTGTTTTAGGTGGAGGTCAGGAAAAAGACTTTAGATCCGGAACGGAAAATGTGGCTGGAATAATGGGTTTAAAAGTCGCTACCGAATTTATGTATGAAAATCTTGAGAATAGAAAAAAACAATTGAAAAATTTAAGAGATTTACTGATTTCAGGTATTTCAAAAATTGAAAATCATAAATTTTTAACTAATAAAGACGGAGTTCCAAATATTGTAACAGTCGCTTTTGAAAATATCAGAAGCGAGGTGCTTTTACATTTCTTGGAGAGTGAAAAGATTTATATTTCAACAGGCTCTGCTTGTAGCAAGGGTAAAAAGAGTAGAACTTTTGATGGAATAGGTCTTGATAACAAATACAATGATGGGGTTGTAAGGATTTCTCTTTCCGAGTTTAATACAGAAGAAGAAATTAAAGTTTTTATTGAAAAATTAGAAAAGTATGTAAATGAAATTAGAATGATTATGAAAAGAGGAAGATAATGGATTATTTAATCAGTGTCAGCTTTGGAGAGCTGACTTTAAAGGGAGATAATAGAAAAGATTTTGAAAATAGGATAATAAGAAAGATAAAAAAAGCGATAGCAGATTTTGAAGTTGAAGAATTTTACAAAGAGCAGGGAAAAGTCTATATAAAGGCAGATAGAGAGCTTTTTGATGAAATGATTGAACAAATTAAAAAAGTTTTTGGAATTTTTTATATCTGTGAAGTTTTAAGAACTGAAAAAAAGCTTGAAAATATAAAAGAAGCTACAAGAGTTTTAGTGAGTGATTTAGGAATAAATGAAGAAAAAACTTTTAAAGTATTTGTAAATAGAGTTGATAAGAAATTTACTCCAAAATCTCCTGAGCTTTCAAGAGAGCTTGGAGGCGCTGTTCTTAGAAATTTCGGAAATCTTTTAAAGGTTGATGTTCATAATCCACAAATGCCAATTTTCGTAGATGTTAAAGAATATGTATATGTCTATGTAAAGAGATATAAGGGCTTTGGTGGACTTCCAATAGGCTCAAGTGGAAGAGGACTTTTGCTTCTTTCAGGTGGAATTGACAGTCCCGTTGCTGGTTTTGTTATGGGCAAAAGAGGTATGGAAATTGGTGCAATACATTTTCATTCCTATCCTTTTACAAGTGAAAGAGGAGAGGAAAAAGTTAAAGACCTTGCGAAAATCCTTTCAAATTATGTTGGAAAATTCACAATGACAAGCATAAATCTTTTACCTATTCAAAAGGAAATTGCAAGTAAATGTCCTGAAAAAGAAATTACTATTCTAGGTAGAATTTTTATGATGAAAATTGCAGAAAAACTTGCAATTAAACAAAATTATCATGCACTAATTACAGGAGAAAGTCTTGGACAGGTTGCAAGTCAAACTATTCAAGGAATTACAGTTGTGGATAAATCTACTGAAATATCAATTTTAAGACCTTTAATAGCAATGGATAAAACTGAAATCATTGATATTGCAAGAACGATTGACACTTATGAAACAAGTATCTTACCTTTTGAGGACTGTTGTACTGTGTTCTTGCCAAAACATCCGGTAACAAAACCAAAGATTGAAGATATAAATAATAGTTTAGCTCTTTTAGAAGTTGATAAACTTATTGATGAAGCATTGGCAAATAAGAAGGTGTATGACATAAATGAACAATAATACAAAAGGATTTTTATATGCAATTTCCGGCGCGATTTGTTGGGGATTTTCGGGATTTTGTAGTGATTATTTATTTTCTGTTAAGAAAATATCTCCACTTTGGGTTTCTCCGATAAGACTTTTGACTGCATCTATAATTCTATTTTTCTTATCACTTTTTGTGGTTGGTAAAAAAACTTTTGACCCACTAAAAGATAAAAAAGATATTTTAAGACTTATTAACTTTGGAATATCTGGACTTGTAGGGGCTCAATTTACATATCTTATGGCAATTTCCTATTCAAATGCAGCTACTGCTACAGTTTTACAATGTTTAGGAGTATCTTATCTAGTTTTATATGTATGTATAAGAAACTTAAGATTTCCGACAAAGGTTGAATTTGTATCTTTGTTATTTGCATTAGTCGGGACATTTTTAATTACAACACATGGAAATTTAAATTCTCTTTCAATAAATTCAAAGGCGTTATTTTGGGGATTGCTTGGGGGAATTGGACTTGCAGCCTATAGTTTAACCCCCGTTGAATTACTTAAAAAATTTAATTGCTTTTCAGTTTTAAGTTATTCAATGTTTATTGGGGGAGTTTTTTTGACTTTACTTTTAAAACCTTGGACAATATCTGTTGAATGGGATTTTTTAACTATTCTTGCATTTTTAGGACTTATAGTAATTGGAACTGTAATTTCATTTTTCCTTTTTATGAGTGGAGTTAATTTAATCGGATCTGTAAATGCAAGTCTTTTAAATACATTTGAACCACTATCAGCAATATTTTTTAGTGTAGTTTTACTTAATTTGAAATTAAAATTAATTGACTTTATTGGCTTTTTCCTAATAATCTCGACAGTATTTATACTAAAAATAGGAAATAAGAATAATTTCAGATAATATTAAGCGAATTAATTTAATCACTTTACTTTTTATTAGAAATGTATTACTATATAGTTATACATTTATTAAGGAGGTGTATTATGAAAAAAATACAAAAAATAATGATGGCTCTTGTTCTTTGTTCAATTTCTATTGGAGCGGTTGCTTGTTCATCTAGTAAGATAAGCAATGAAGACCTTGTTAAAAAAGTTAATGAAGCTACAAAATCAGTAACAAGTTTAAAATCTAAAAATGCAAGTACAGTAAGTATAGATGTTAATAGTAAAAAAGTAACAACTAAATTTGATTTAGAAACTGAAATGACTAAAGAACCATCAGTGGTAAAAATTAGTGGAAAGTCTGAAACTTCCGGAAATACTGTTATTAATAATCAGTATATTACTACAGATACTTATTATTTTCAAAATAATTATAATAAACAGTGGTATAATCTTAAAGAAGAAAGTACTAGAAAATTATATGATGGTCAAAAAAATTCAGCTGATTATGCAAATATAGTTGAACTTTTGACTGCTTTGGAAAAGAATTTGAAAATAGAACAAAAAGATTCAAACTATGAAGCTACTTACTCAGGAACTGATGATGCAATTAAGGAACCTTTGAAGAAAATTATAATAGCTAGTCAACCTACTTCAAAAGGTGTTCTTAATAATGATATAGAATTGGAACAATTTGATGTAAAATTTATAATTGATAAAAAAACATTTAACCCAACAGAATTTAATATAAAAACTAAATTTAAAGTTCTTGTTGCAAAACAAACATTAAATATAGATGTAGATTTTAATATTAAATATTCTGATGTAAATGGTGTTAAAGAAATAATTATTCCTGATGAAGTTAAAAATTCTCAAGAATGGAATAACAAAAAAAATTAAATATAAAAAATTTTTAATACAGATAAGCTCTAGTTTGTCTGTATTTTTTTACGAAATTTATTTTAAGTCTTTACATTTTTAAAAAAATATATTACTATATAGTTGTACATTTTATTTAGGAGGTATAATATGAAAAAAATAAAAAGAATTTTAATGGCATTAGCTATTTGTTCACTTTCTATAGTTGCAGTAGGATGTTCTTCTGATGAAAAGAAAAATACTACTAACAATACGAATGAAACAAAAGAAACAAAATCTGAAAAATTATCAAATGAGGAAATTGTAAAGAAGATAAATGAAGCTACAAAAGAAATTAAGAGCTCAAAAATACAAGCTGAAAATAAGATGGTTATGAATTTAGCCGGTAACAAAACAGAAACAGCTATAAATATGAATATGGAAACAAGCTCTGATCCTGTTGTTGTTAAAATGAGTGGCTCAATGAATGCAATGGGACAACAAGTTAGCTTAGATATGTATTTTACAGAAGATGCTGTTTATTCTAAAAATGTTATAACAAAAGAATGGGTTAAGATTACAGATCCATCAATGAGAAAAACAATGGAAGCTCAAAAAAATGCTTCAAATATGGATCAAATGTTAAGTATTATGGATTCTGTTCAAAAAAATCTAAAAATTGAAGATAAAGGTTCAGAATATGAAATTTCTTACTCAGGAAATGATGAATCAGTTAAGGAAGCATTGAAAGAAGCTATAGGTAAGAGCCAACCAAACTTAAAAAATTATATGCAAAATGTAAGTATTGAAAAATTTGATTTCTTCTATAAGGTTGATAAAAGTACATTTATGCCAAAAGAATATTCAATGAAAACTGTTATAAAAATTTCTCAAGGTGAAAAAGAAATGTCTTTTGATATGGATTTAAAAGCAACACTATCAGATATCAATAAGGTTGCTCCAATTACATTACCTGATGAAGTTAAAAATGCAAAAGAAATGAAAACTAACCAATAATTAAAAAATTAATGCAGATAAACTCGTGTTTATCTGCATTTTTTATGCAATATTTTAAGTCTTTACTTTTTTAAAAAAATATATTACTATATAGCTAGATATTTATTAAGGAGGAGTTATGAAAAAAACACAAAAAATTCTAATAATGCTAGCAATTTTTTTGATTTCTATTGGGGTAGTTGGTTGTTCTTCAAATAAGGAGGAAGATAAGAAAAATATAGCAACTCAAAAAAAGAAAATAAATCTAGTAAATTATCAGGTGAAGAAATTTTTAAAAAAGTTAATGATGCCACAAAAGAAATTAAGAGTTCAAAAAGAAAAATGGATTATAGCGAAATTATGTCGGCTGCTGGTAAGAAAACTGAAACATTAGTAAATACAGAGGCAATAACAACTGATAATCCAAGCATTACTAAACTATATAGTACAGTGAATTTACTAGAAAAAAAATCTAATGTTGAATCATATTTTACCGATGGAGTTGTTTATGCTAAAAATGAGAAATCAAATGAATGGTTTAGTATTGAAGATGAGGAACTAAAAAAATCATTATACACAGAAAAAGAATTTACAGAAATTAATGGAATTATGGAAATCATAGAGTCCGTAAAAGATAAGTTAAAAATGGAAGAAAAAGATTCTGAATATGAAATTAGCTATTCAGGTGCAGATGCATCCATTAAAGATTATTTAAAAAAAGTTACTTTTATGGATGAAGATATTTTAGAAAAACTTCTGGATATAGTGGATATAGAAAAAATTGAGATAAATTATAAAGTTGACAAAAGTACTTTTATGCCAAAAGAATATACTCTTCAAATTAAACTAAAAATACGAGAAGGCAAGGAAGATGATCATTTTAAAATAAATTTAAAAGCAGTATATTCTGAAATCAATAAAGTTGAACCAATAAAATTACCAGATGAAGTAAAAAATGCACAGGAATATAAAGGTAATTAAAATTTTAAGCAGATAAACTCTATTTTATCTGCTTTTTAACTTAAAAATAATCAAAAACTTTACTTTTTATTAGGTATGTATTACAATATAGTTGTACATTTTAATAAGGAGGTACAATATGAAAAAAGTACAAAGAATATTAATGGCTCTTGCTATTTGCTCAGTTTCTCTTGTAGCAGTAGGGTGTTCATCAAAAGATAACAACAATAATAACAACAATAATAATAACAATAATTCAAATAATAATCAAAAAAAAGAAAATGTTATATCAGCTGAATAACTTTATAATAAAGTTTTAGAAGCTTCAAAAAATGTAAAGAGTTCAAAAGTTAAAGTTCAAAGTAAAGTAACAAGTGATATTTTTGGCAAAGGGGCAATTTGTAATTCGGAAATTGAAGCAACAATGTCTTTAGAACCATTTACAGTTAAATTAGATGGTAAGACTACTATAGTTGGACAACAATCCAGTGGATACAATATGTATTTTAGTAAAGAAGAAATGTATTTTCTATCATCATTGGATAAAAAATGGTATAAAGTTAAGGAAGGAAATTTCAAAAAAATTTTTGGACAACAAAAGAATGTTGGAAATTTAGATGCTATTCCTGAATTAATTAAGGTTCTAGGAGAAAATCTTTCAATAGTTGAGGAGGGTTCAAACTATGTAGTTACTTATTCTGGAAAAGATGAAGTAGCTAAACAATCACTTACAAAATCCATACTTTCAACTCAACCTACTTTGGCAAAATCATTTGAAAATATGACTCTTGAAAATTATGAAGTAAAATATATAATTGATAAAACTACTTTTTATCCAGTAGAAAGTGAGATAAAGATAAAAGCTACAGTTAAACAGGAACAAGGGTCTGTATCATTTGATTCAGAAACGAAATTTACCTATTCTGATATAAATAAGGTTGAGTCGTTAAAAATACCAGATGAAGTTAAAAATGCAAAAGAAATGAAATAAAGCGAAAAGAAAACAGAAATATTTTAATGCAGATAAATTTCGATTTATCTGCATTTTTTAAATTAGTTTAAGGCTTTACTTTTATGAAAAAATATATTACTATATAGTTGTACATTTATTAAGGAGGTTTAATATGAAAAAAGTACAAAGAATTTTAATGGCTCTTGCTATTTGTTCACTTTCTGTTGTCGTGGTAGCTTGTTCATCTAAAGAGGATAAAAAGAAAACTACTACAACAGAAAATAAAGATAATAGTAAAAAAGAAGAAAATAAAAAAGAAGAAGAAAAAGGAACTAAAGTAGATAGTTCAGAGTTTCTTCAAAAATATACTGAAGCAATTAAAACAGTAAAAAGTTCAAAGGCTGTTGTTGAAAAAAAACAAACAATAAATGGTGATAATGGAACATTTGTTTCTACTGTAACTATGGATATGTCAATGTCTGATAATCCAACTATTATAAAAATTTATCGTACTAGTCTAAGTTCTGAAAATAAAAAGACAGATAATGAGCAATATATTACAGATAGTGTAATTTATAGTCAACATTATCAAACTAAAGAATGGTCAAAAGCTACATTTGAAGCCATTAGAAAGCTAAGTGATGGAAGAAGAGATCTTGTAAACTATAAGAATGCTCTAGAATTTTTGACATCTGTAAAAGATAATTTAACAGTAGTACAAAAAAGCTCAACTTATGAAGTTACTTATTCAGGAAATGATTCTTCATTTGGAGATGTAATTTCAAAGGTCTTAATTTATATTGATAGGAGTACAGAAAAATTACTTAAACAGGTAAAATCTAGTGGTTTTGAATTTAAATTTATAGTAGATGCAAAGACTTTTTTACCAACAGAATTTTATATTAAAGCTAATTATGATTATTATGAAAATGGGCAAAAAGTTGATGGACTTGGAATGGTTGAAGAAATATCCGCAAAATATTCAGATGTAAATAATGTTGAAGCTATAACAATTCCTGAAAATGTTCTAAATGCGAAAAATGCAGATCCAAATTTGCCTGAAGCACCTTCAGTTCCCAAATAATGATATGAACCCCTAAATCTGAACAAAGACTTTGGGGGTTTTTGTATGTCAAAATATAAATACTCCAAATATAGCAATTCATTCCTTATATTTACTTTTTATTATAAATATATTACAATTTAGTGGGGGTTTTATATGAAAATAATGAAAAAAATTCTTTTTGTTTTTTCTATTTGCCTATTTTTTACTATAGCAGTTGGCTGTTCATCTAAGGTTGATAATACTAAAAATGATGAATTGGTTAAGAAAGTAGCAGAAGCTACAAAATCAGTAAAAAGCGCAAATGCAAAAATAGAAACTATACAAAATTTTACAAGTCCAGATCAAAATGCCCACTCAATTATAAAATTAGATACATCAATGACAGTAAATCCAGCCATTGTAAAAATAGAACGTAATGCAGAAAGAGATGGACAGAAGTTTGAGAGCATGTTATATATTACAGATGATACTATCTATATAGAAGATATTAAAAATACAAGTTGGAAGAGGGCTACTAACGAGAAGTTTAGAGAAGGATATAATGGAAAAAGAAAACTTACAAACTTTGAAATAGTAACGGAATTTCTAACTGCTATTCAAAATAAAATGAAAGTAGAAGAAAAGGAATTAAGCTATGAAATTACTTACTCAGGAAGTGAAACCGTTGTTAGTAAAGTCCTTAATGAAATTCTAGACTCTGTTCAAACAGGAACTGAAGAAATAAGAAAGCAACTATTGGTTGAAAAAGTTGAAGTAAGATATATAATTGATAAAAATACATTTTTACCAACAGAATGTGAAATAAAAGCTAAATTTGCATATTTCAAAGATGGGCAAAGAATTATTTCCGTTTCTTTAGACGAAGAATTTACCGTAAAATATTCTGATATAGACGAAGTTAAGGAAATAATAATCCCTGAAGATGCTAAAAATGGAAAACTAATTGAAACGGATTTATCTTATAAGTAACAATAGTTCAATTTTAAAGGGAGTTAAAATCTGATGTATATTCTAGAAGGTATTGTAAAAGCAATAGGATTAGTTGTTTTAATATCAATTTTAATGTTCTTTGCAAAGAAACCAACAAAAGAAAATAAATTTGAAGCAAAAAAATACATAAAATGGATTATTTTAATAGAAATTATCTTGATTTTTTATGTAATACTAATGCGATTATATTTTGAATACAGCTTTCTTTCATATACATTTGTTATTGGAATAATCATATCCGTAACAACAGCTTATAGACTTATGGTTTATGTTAGAGAAATGGCTTGGTTATCGTTTTTTAAAAAATATGGAGATTATAGTAAAGGAAAAGCTCCATTATACTACTTTAAATATCATCTTTACAGTCTCTTTTTTGGAGAAAGAGATGGTGGGTTCTTTCTTTTTGGTTTTGTTGAAATAATACTTATACTATTTCCAATGGTAATATTTTCTAACTTACTAGCTTTTCTAATATCAAATTTATTTTTAGGAAATGGTTGGAGTATTGTTATATAAATAGGATAATTATTTTTTAATTATTAAATTTTTCACTTACTTTTCTCATCAATTTATGAATAAACATTAAGTTAATTAGCATTATTATAAAACACAATAAAGAAGCTATAATTACACTAAATGTTGAATAAAGAAGCTCAACAATTACTTTGTTTATTAAAAATAAACTTATAGGTAAAAGTAGAATACTAGTTACAAGTGCTGGAATATATCTTCTTATTATAATACTTGAGATTATATGGATAACTAGATGTACTGCAAAGGCAATAAATACTCCAATCCAAAGAAGATAAATCTTAAAATAAATACTTACAGTAGTTATGATTATAGTTAATAAATACTCCTCTAAAACAGCAACTGAAAAAGCTTCTGTAGTTATATTTTGATAAGTTTTTGAAATTCTGCTGTATTTTTTTGTAATATCTATATTTTTTTCAAGCCAAATTCGAAGTCCTATTATCTCTTCCATTTCATGAACCATAAAAACAACTGGAAATAACCATAAAACATCTTGCATTTTATCACCTCTATCTTTGTAATTTTCATAAAAAAGGGAGTCTATTGACTCCCATAATTAATTATCTTATTGTGGAATAAATCCTATTTTATATCTTGTTTTTGAAAAATTAAAATAGTTAAAGCTGAACAAACTATAATCCATACAAACATTGCAATAATAAATATTGTGGTACTCTTCGCTGTTGAAGCTCCGCTAGCAATAGTTGCTATAAAATTAGGAAAAAGTCTTGATATGCTCTTTGATTTTAAAATTAGTTGTTCAACTAAAGTTATAATTATTGTTGAGAATATACTTAAAATTATAGAAATTGCAATAGCGGCTCCTGAACTTTTAACTATAAAAGTAATTAGTGTATAAATTGAGCTAAATGCCCAAAGTGAAAGAATTGAAAGTCCTGATAATTTTAAAATCTCTATTAGTTCACTAGATTTTATTGAAGTTTTTGTAAATATAATCATTGTAGCTAAAGCTGTAGCAACTGTTAAAGCTACAAAAACTATTGCTAATATATAACTCCAAATTAATTTTGAAAGAACTATTTCATGTCTCTTTATTCCTTTGGATGCAACATTTTTAATCGTTCCTGTTTTAAAATCAGTTCCTATAAACATACAAACAATTATTAAGAATATTAATGTTGAAGGATTTGTTACAGTTCTATAATAGGAAAAAGGAATAACTTTAGCTCCCAATTTTGATGCTCCAGCGGCAAATGTGAATATAGTCAAATCAGCAATAGCCATTGAAATTAATATACAAATCCACCAAAATTTTGATTTGTGTAATTTAAATCTGTCATAACTTAAAACTCTATTCATGTTTACCTCCTATAAGTTCCATAAAATAATCTTCCAAGTCAACATTCTTAAATCCATAAGATGTAGGAATTACACCTTTTGCAGTTATTTGTTTAAGAATTTCATCTGAATTTTCATTTTTGGAAATTGTAAACTTACATTTTTCTTTATCAAATGAGTAATCAATATTACTTTCTTTTAAGAAATCTTCTGCGCTCTGAACATCATCTTCTTTAACTTTTATTTCAAAGCCATCTTCTGTTTTTTCATCAAGTTCTTTAGCAGTAAATTCTTTAATAAGTCTACCTTTATCTATAACTCCATATCTTGTTGCCAATTTATGAAGTTCTCCTAAGATATGGCTTGAAACTAAAACAGTAATATTCTTTTCTTTATTTAATCTTAAAATCAAATTTCTAACATCTCTAATACCTTCAGGATCTAGTCCATTTGTAGGTTCGTCAAGCACTAAAAATTCAGGATTTCCTACAAGTGCAAGAGCTATTGAAAGTCTTTGTTTCATACCAAGAGAAAAATCTTTAGCTTTTTTCTTGCCTGTAGACTCAAGTCCTACAACACTAAGCAAATCGTCAATTTCTGAACTGCTAAGTTTAACTCCTACAGCCTTAGATTGAGCAATTATATTATCTTTTGCTGTCATCTTAGGGAATAATGCAGGATTTTCTATAATACAACCTGTTTTATCTCTTCCTTCGCTTAGATTACTTGAACCAAAAAGCTCAATTTCACCACTGTTTTTTTCACAAAGTCCCAATAAAATTCGAATTAAAGTAGTCTTACCAGCACCATTTCTTCCGATAAAACCGTAAATATCTCCACGTTGAATATTCATATCAACGTTATTTACGGCATAATTTTGTCCGAACATTTTAGTAAGACCTCTTATTTTTAAAATATCGTCCATAAAAACCTCCTTATAAAGTTCTTGAACTATATTTTAACACAAAACAGTATCTATATCAATATTATTGTGAAGTAATAAGGTTAATCTTGTTTATATGATGTAGAGCAACAATGAAGGTAGAGATTCTACTTATTGAATGCTGTACTTCTACTATTTTCTAAGAGTTTTGAACTCATTCCTACAAACCAAGTTAAGACCATTGGGATTACCCAACCAAGACTTAAGCTGTAGAAAGGAAGACTTGAAACTAATTTTGTTACTAATGGTAAGGTTAAATTTACACTTTGTAATGATTCTACAACAGCTATAAAAGTTACTGTATAACAAACTAATCTATAAGTAAATTTATTGTATCCAAAATATTTTTCTGTAAGTCCAAGTAGTATTAAAACTATTGAAACAGGATAGATTGCAACTAAAACTGGAACTGAAACTTTTAATATTGTGTTAAGTCCGAAGTTTGCAACTAAGAATGATAAAAATGTCCAGAAAACTATCCATTTATTATAAGATACTTTTTCTTTTGTCATAGTTTCGAAGAATTTACTTATACTTGTTATAAGACCTATACAAGTTGTTAAACAAGCTAGAGTGAATATACTTGCAAGTAAAACTATTCCGAATTTTCCAAATACATATTGTGAAACTGTTGTTAATATTTCAGCACCATTTTTTACATTTTCAGTTAAACCTGAAGTTGTCATTCCTATATAAGCAAGCATTGCATAGATTACAAAAAGGAAAGAACCAGCAACTAAACCAACTTTTACAGTATAACTTATAACTTTTTCCTCATCGTTAACTTGGAAAGATTTTATAGCAAGTGAGATTACAAGGCCGAAGTTTAAAGCGGCTATTGTATCCATTGTATTATATCCTTCTAAAAATCCTTTAACAGTTGAAGAAGTCGCGTAATCTCCAACAGGACTTGTTACAGCATTAGGATTGTTGAAAAGTACTCCAACAAACATTACTGTTATAAGAAGTAAAAGTGCAGGAGTTAAGAATTTTCCCATTCTTGTTACTAATTTACTTGGTTTTAAGCAAACTAAATATGCAACTAAAAAGAATACAAAAGTGTAAACAAGTCTTGAAACACTTACTGAAACATTTTCTGGTAAAAATGGAGCAACTGCCATTTCAAAAGGAAGGCTTCCTGCTCTTGGGATTCCAAGTCCAGGTCCTATTGCCATATATATCATAGTAGTAAATATAATTGCAAAATATTTATCTACTTTTCCTGCTAAATTCGAAAGACCTTTAGTCTTTGCAACACAAACTACACCCAAGATAGGGAATACAACTGCTGTTACTCCAAAGGCTAATAAACTTTGAAAACTTGCAGAACCTGCTTGTTTTCCTAATAGAGGAGGGAATATTAAATTTCCTGCTCCGAAAAATAACCCAAATAGCATTATCGCTACGCTAAAAAATTGTTCTCTTGATAAATTGTTTTTCATAAAAAACCTCCTAAAATTTAATCTTGGACATTTTGTTTAAATAATCTCATTATATAAATGGTGGTAAATTATTTCAAAAAAAAAGTCCTTTGTTCTAATAGAACAAAGGACGAAATAACTTTCCGCGGTACCACCTTAATTTTTCAAAAAATGAAACACTCAAACATCTAACAATGTCGGGTTTTTGTAACGCAAACCACTGCGGGATTCCTTACTCATTTCACGAATCCTTTGTAAAAGATGATTTTCAAAAATTTTCCGTATTAGTTCACACCAACCACTAACTCTCTTAAACTTTCAATTTTCTACTCTTTCTTTCAAATTTAAAATTTATTTTCATTATTTTATCATCTAAAAAAATATTTGTCAATACTTTTTTTAAATTTTTTTGTCCAGAACTTTAAAATAATACAACATTAAAATAATTATTCTCTCATCAAGCGAAAAAATATGAATATGTTGATTTTATTTATAATAAATGTTAGAATTAAAATTACAAAATAGTCAAGGAGGTTTAAATGAAAAACAAGGATATTAATTTACAAAATTTGCTAATTTTTTCTGATTTATCAACTGAAGAGATTGATACTTTTAAAGATGAATTAAATATAATGAGATACAAAAAAAATACATTTTTATTTAAACCTGGAGATAAAGCCAATACCATGTATATAATTGTAAGTGGTAAAATAAAAGTCTTTACGATAAGTAGTTCTGGAATTGAACAAATGCTATATATCTATCAAAAAGATGATTTTATAGGTGGACTTAATCTTATCAAAAAGACTGGTTATATCTACTATGGACAAGCTATTGAAGATACTTATGTAATCTCTCTTTCTAAAGAAAACTTTGACAAGATTATAAATAAATATCCAAAAGTTACAATAAAGATTTTGGAAGAATCCTTTTTGAGAATTCGTCATGCAGAAGATTTAGTCACTAGACTTATAGAAAACAGCGCAGATGTAAAAGTAGCATCACTTCTTTTAAGTTTAGCTAGAAACTTTGGAGTAAAAAAAATAGACGGAATAATGTTGGAATTAAATATAAGTCGTGAAAATATGGGCTCATTCGCAGGACTTACAAGAGAAACCGTAACTCGTAAACTTGCAGAACTAAATGCAAAGGGAGTAATAGAGCTGATTGAAACGAAAAAAATACTAATAAAAGATGTAGATTATTTAAAAGATATTATAGTACAGAGATAATGGAAATTATCTCTTTTTTATTGTGAAACAACAAGGTTCCCGGGAACCCACCCGATGCAAAGCATCGTGGAAAGGTGGGGTTCTTATTGCTAAAAATTCACTTTAATATATAAAACAAAATAGTTCACGTCATAGCACTTTGTAAAGAAATGCTACCAACACGTCATTTCGACTGTAGCGTTAGCGGAATGAATCTAGCCCTAACTCTGCTTACTTGTAAGCAGAAGTAGGTCTGACGGAGTCATTGTAGCATTTGATAAAAGGACTCTGGAAATCTCAACTATTGCTGGTAAGCAATAGTATTTCTGAAAGAAATAAAAAAACAAAATTTCTATATGTATCGTAGATACATAAAAAAATTTACTAATTGGTTATTTTAACAAAAAACGTTCGATTATATTTAAGATAACTTAACCATAGTTATTGACTTATTTTCCTTTAGATGATAAAATTTATTTGACTAAAAGTCAAATATATTTTAAGGAGTATTTTATGAAAAAATTACTAAGAATATTTTTAGTTTTAACTATGATTCTTGGAATTACTGCTTGTTCTTCAAAACCTGCAGAAAAGAAAGAAACTACAGTTGAAAAGACAGAAAAGAAAAAACTAAATGTTTATTGTGCAGCCTCAATGACTGAAACAATGGAACAAATCAAAAAAGTATATGAAGAAAAACATAAGGATATTGAATTAGTTTATACTTTTGATTCTTCAGGAACTTTAAAGAAACAAATCGAACAAGGAGCTGAAGTAGATATTTTCATTTCTGCTGCTCAAAAACAAATGAATGCTTTGGATAAGTCAAAGACTCCGGAAGCTAATGTAGTTATTGACGAAGCAACTAGATTCAATCTTTTAGAAAATAAAGTTGTTCTTGCGGTTTCAAAGGGAAATTCTTTGGGTCTTAAAGATTTTACAGATTTAACAAAAGCTGAAATTTCTAAAATCGCACTTGGGAACTCTGATGTTCCAGTTGGACAATATTCAGAAGAACTTTTGAAAAACTTAAAAATCTGGGATGAAATTCAAAAGAAAGTTACTTTAGGAAGCAATGTTAAAGAAGTTACAACTTGGATTAAAGAAGGGGTTGCAAACTGTGGTATCATCTATGCAACTGATGCTTATTCAGCAGGACTTGAAGTTGTTGCAACTGCAAAAGAAGGAATGATTAAGACTCCTGTTTTATATCCAGCAGCAGTTTTGAAAAATTCTAAAAACTCTAAAGAAGCTAAAGAATTTTTAGAATTCTTAAAAGGCGACGAATGTAAGGCAATTTTTGAAAAAGTTGGTTTTACAAGAGCAAAGTAATTTAAAAAAATAATATAAAAAAATAGTAGTATGAAAGGGAAGTGTTTATGGATTTTTATCCTCTTTTGAATTCGCTAAGAATTGCATTAATTTCTTCTGTGATAACTTTTTTTATCGGGATATTCTTAGCATATTATATTTCAAAACTTAATAGATTTGTAAGGGGAATTTTGGATGTTATTCTAACACTTCCCTTAGTATTACCACCTACGGTTATCGGCTTTTTCATTTTGAGATTATTATCTCCGAAAAGTGCAATCGGAAGTTTTTTCTTGGAAAAATTTTCAATAAGACTTGTTATGAATTGGTATTCTGCAATCTTTGCAACTGTAGTCGTAACTTTTCCTCTAATGTATAGAATAGCCAGAAGTTCTTTTCAAAATTTCGATATGAATTTAAAATACGTTGCTCAAACACTTGGAAAGAGCAATACTTGGATTTTTTGGAGAATAACTTTGCCTAATTGTAAACAGGGGATTTTGGCAGGACTTGTTTTAAGTTTTGCAAGAGCCTTGGGAGAATATGGGGCGACAAGTATGGTTTCAGGCTATACTCCAAATGATACTGCGACAATTTCAACAACTGTTTATCAACTTTGGAGAACGGGAAATGATGCTTTGGCTTATAGATGGGTGCTTGTTAATATTGTAATTTCATTTACAGTTCTTATCATTATAAATATGTTGGAAAATAAAGCGATTAAAGAATAAAAAATTGGAGTAATTTATGATTTATGTTGATATTGAAAAAAGTTTTGGCAAATTTAATTTAAGAACTAAATTTGAATTTGACAATGAAATAATGGGACTTTTAGGGGCTTCAGGAAGCGGAAAAAGTCTTACTTTAAAATGTATTGCAGGAATTGAAAAACCCGATAAAGGAAGAATTGTATTAAATGATAGAGTTCTATTCGACTCTGAAAAAAAGATAAATGTTTCTCCAAAGGATAGAAAAATAGGTTATTTATTTCAAGACAATGCCCTTTTTCCTAATATGAATGTCTATGAAAATATTAAAGTGGGTATAAGAGAAGGAGAAAATTTTGATAAATTAATTATGGAAAAACTTGAAGAAATGAGGATTTCTCATTTAAAAGATAAAAAAATAAATGAAATTTCTGGCGGAGAAAAACAGAGAGTTGCTCTTGCGAGATTACTTATAAACAAGCCGGAAATTATCCTTTTAGATGAGCCTTTTTCTGCCTTAGATGACTATTTAAAATGGAAAATAGAATTGGAAGTTTCTGAAGTTTTAAGAAAATACAAAATTCCTACAATTTTAGTTTCACATAGTAGAGAAGAAGTCTATAGACTTTGTAATGAAATTTGTGTAATGTGCAAAGGGAAAAGCGAAGAGCTTATGAAAAAGAAAGAGCTTTTTAAAAATCCAAAAACTTTTTCTTCCTGCCTTATTTCAGGTTGTAAAAACTTTTCTGAAATTGAAAAAATTTCAGAAAATAGACTTATTGCAAAAGACTGGAATGTTGAGCTTGAAACTAACGATGTGATTTTAGAAAATCATAAAGTTTTAGGAGTTCGTGCACATTTTATCGAATTTGTAAAATCAGAAGAAAACTCATTTGAAGTTGAAATCGACAAGGTTATTGAGGATGTTTTTACTTTTATAATCCTAGTTCGTAAAAAAGGTGCAAGAAAATCCATAAGAGTTGAAGTAACTAAAGACATTTGGGAAAAGGTGGAAAGACAAGAACATATTTATATAACATTAAAAAAGGAAGATTTAATTTTGTTGGAAGCAGAAAATAATTAAAAATCTAGATAGGAGATTATATGAAAGATAGATTTGGAAGAAATATCACCTACCTTAGAATTTCAGTTACTGATTTATGTAATCTAAGATGCAAATACTGTATGCCTGAAAGTGGGGTTGAAAGTCTTTGTCACAGTGATATTCTATCCATTGAAGAAATTGTTGAAATAGTTAAAGTCGCATCGAAAAACGGAATAAAAAAAATTAGGTTGACAGGCGGGGAACCTTTGGTTCGTCGCGGTTTTATTAATTTGTGTAAACAGATTTCCGAAATTAATGAAATTGAAGATATTGCAATAACTACAAATGGAGTTTATCTAAAAGAGATGGCAGATGAACTTTTTGAAAATAAAGTTAGAAGAATAAATTTTAGCCTTGACACTTTGATAAAAGAAAAGTACAATGATATAACAAGGAGAAATGATTTTGATAAGACTATGGAGAGTCTTTTTTATGCTATAAAAAAGGGCTTTAAGGTCAAGATAAATGTAGTTCTAATCGGTGGCTTTAATGATGATGAAATAGAAGACTTTGTAAATTTAGCAAATAAATACGATTTGGAAGTTCGTTTTATAGAGCTTATGCAAATCGGAGAAACTGCAAATTGGTCTAAGGATAAGTTCATTTCAAACAAAATTGTTTTAGAAAAAGTTCCAAAATTGGAGTTCGACGGAGTTTCAGGAGTTGCAAAAATCTATAAGATAAAGGGACAAAAAGGTAGAATAGGACTCATAAGCCCTATAAGTTGTTCATTCTGTGAAGATTGCAATCGTATAAGATTAACAAGTGATGGAAAACTAAAACCTTGCCTACATTCAAAAGATGAAATAAATCTTAAAGGCTTGAGTGGAGAAGAACTTGAAGAAGTTTTCAAGAGAGGAATTTATGAAAAACCTGAAAAACATCATCTTGAAGACGGAAAGAGTGAAAGTGCAAGAGATATGAATAAAATTGGAGGTTAAAATGGAAGAAAAAGTTTTAACTCATATTAATGATCAAGGCCGAGCGAAAATGGTCGATGTTGGAGAAAAAGAAAAGACAAAGAGAATTGCCAAAGCTTTTTCAAAAGTTAAATTAAATGAAGAAACTTTTAATATAGTTGTAAATGGAAAAGCTAAAAAGGGTGATGTTTTAGCTGTTTCTCAAGTCGCCGGAATTATGGGAGCAAAAAAGACTTCCGATATAATTCCAATGTGCCATCCGATAAACTTAGTAGGTGTTGACATTGAATTTAATATGGATTATGAAAACTTTGAAATAGAAATAATTGCCACAACTAAATGTGTCGGGGAAACTGGAGTTGAAATGGAAGCACTGTCAGCAGTTTCAATAGCTGCTCTAACGATATATGATATGTGTAAGGCAGTTCAAAGAGATATTGAAATAACGGATATTAAATTATTGGAAAAATCAGGTGGGAAAAGCGGAGATTTTGTGAGGAGTAAGTAATGAAAGTTTTAGCAGTAAGTATAAGTGAAAGAAAGGGAATAAAAAAACATCCCGTAGAGTACATAGAATTAATTGAAGATTACGGAATAGACGGCGATGCACATGCAGGAAAATGGCATAGACAAGTAAGTTTGCTTGGAGTTGAAAGTATGGAAACGATGAAAGAAAAACTTCCTACCCTTTCAGCAGGAGACTTTGCAGAAAACATCTTAACTGAAGGAATTGTCCTTTACAAATTACCGATTGGAACAATCTTAAAGGTAGGAGAATGTATTCTTGAAGTTACACAAATAGGAAAAGAATGTCATCTAGGCTGTGAAATCAGACATATTGTTGGCGACTGTGTTATGCCAAGAGAGGGAATTTTCACAAAAGTAATAAAAGGTGGAAAGATAAAAGCCGACGATAAAATTGAAATCGTAGAAAAATAAATTAAACTTAAGACATCTAAAATTTAGATGTCTTTTTTATTGTGAAACAACAAGGTTCGCGGGTACCCAGCCGATGCAAAGCATCGTGGAAGGGAGGGGTTATTATTGTGAAACAACAAGGTTCGCGGGTACCCAGCCGATGCAAAGCATCGTGGAAGGGAGGGGTTATTATTGCGAAGCAACAAGGTTCGCGGGCATCCAGCCGATGCAAAGCATCGTGGAAGGGTGTGGTTATTATTGCGAAGCAACAAGGTTCCCGGGCACCCAGCCGATGCAAAGCATCGTGGAAGGGTGGGGTTCTTATAAAATTTTTATGAAAATTTAAGAAATTAATTTCACAAATTTTTTTAATTAGTTCAAAAAATCACAAAAAATTCTTTGATTAACTTTCTACAATCTGTAAAATTATTCAAAATTTCATTTTTGTATGGGATATCTTAAATCAATATAATTGGTTTAACACTTAATGTAGTATATTACAAAAGTTATGACAAAATAAAAATAAGAAAAGAATAACAAAAAGATATTATATATTTTAGATTATTTTCATAAAAAAGCATAATTATACATTTTTGAAATTACCTGCTATTTAGAATAATAAACTTTAAAAATGTTTTCAAGGTACTTGATTATTAATTTTAAATATTGTATAATTATAATTGAATTTATAACATAGATACATTGATTGTTAAAAATTGATTTATTTGTTAGGTTGATTTTTGTTTCATAAGGAATTATTTTTTAAACTTTTTATTCCTTTTCACTTTAGTTTTTTAAAAACGAATTTAGCTATCAAGATGTATTTATGCTTTTATAGAGAATAATACCAAAACACAAAGTTAGGGGGAGAGAATCAATGGATCAAAAGGAATTGCTTTTGGAAATTAAAGATTTACACACAAGTTTTAGAATCCGTGATGAATATTTTGACGCAGTTGATGGCGTTGATATGAAATTATTCTCTGATGAAATACTAGCTATAGTAGGAGAAAGTGGTTGCGGTAAATCGACTTTAGCTACTACTGTTATGGGTTTACACAATCCAAACTTCACTCGTTCAACAGGAGAAATTTTGTTTGAAGGAAAAAATTTAGTAGGTTTGTCAGAAAAAGAATTTAATGAAATTAGAGGGGAAGGGATTGGAATGATTTTCCAAGATCCGCTTTCAGCTTTAAATCCTTTACAAAGAATAGGAAAACAAATCGAGGAAGGTTTGATTTATCATACAAAAATGAATGCTGAAGAAAGAAAAGCGAGAGTTTTGGAATTGATTGAACAAGTAGGTATTCCTAATCCTCCTCGTGTTGCAAGACAATATCCACATGAATTATCAGGTGGTATGAGACAAAGAGTTATCATCGCAATTGCTCTTGCTTGTAAACCTAAGATTATTATTGCAGATGAACCAACAACTGCACTTGACGTAACAATTCAAGCTCAAATCTTAGACCTTTTAGTTCAAATTCAAAAGGAAATTAATGCAGGAATTATTTTGATTACTCACGATTTAGGAGTTGTTGCTCAACTTGCTGACAGAGTTTGTGTAATGTATGCTGGACAAATTGTAGAAGAAGCACCAGTTGTAGAATTATTTACAAATCCAAAGCATCCTTATACTAGAAGTTTGTTGAACAGTATTCCTCAAATGGACGCAGATGATGAAGATTTATATGTAATACAAGGGATGGTTCCTTCACTTAAAAATTTACCAAGACAAGGTTGTAGATTTAAGGCTAGAATCCCTTGGATAAGTGAAGAAGAACATGAAGAAAATCCTACAATGCATGAAGTATCACCAGGGCATTTAGTAAGATGTACTTGTTATAAGAATTTTCATTTTGATGAAAAGGGGGGTAATTAATGAGCTTTTTAGAAATTAAAGACTTAAAGGTTCACTATCCAATAAGAGGAGGCTTTTTCAATAGGATAATCGACCATGTTTTAGCTGTTGATGGCGTAGATATGGTTATTGAAAAGGGAAAGACTTATGGACTTATCGGAGAAAGTGGTAGTGGTAAAAGTACTATCGGTAAAGCTATAATTGGTCTTGAAAAAATTACAAGTGGAGAAGTTATTTTTGAAGACAAAAAACTTACTAAAAGAATGGTAAGAAAAGATAAAGAGTTTACAAGGGATGTTCAAATGATTTTCCAAGATAATATGGCGAGTTTAGACCCTAAGAAAAGAGTTATTGACATCATTGCAGAGCCCTTAAGAAACTTCGAAAAGATGACTGTAACAGAAGAAAGAAAAAGAGTTTTAGAACTATTAGATATAGTTGGTATGCCTGAAGATGCATTATACAAATATTCATTCGAATTTTCAGGTGGACAAAGACAAAGAATAGGGGTTGCTAGAGCAATAAGTTTAAATCCTAAACTTATCATAGCTGACGAACCTGTTTCAGCACTTGACCTTTCAGTTCAAGCACAAGTTTTGAACTTTATGAAAAAGATTCAAAAAGATTTAGGATTATCTTACCTTTTCATTTCTCACGACCTTGGTGTTGTAAAACATATGTGTGATTACATAAATATTATGTACAGAGGAAGACTTGTAGAAAGAGGAACAAAGGAAGATATTTACAAAGATCCACAACATATCTACACTAAGAGATTAATTGCAGCGATTCCTGAAACTGATCCTAGAATTAAGGAACAATTAATTGCAAACAGACTTAGAGTAGAAGAAGAATATAAAGAATTAGAAAAAGAATATTATGATGAAAATGGTAAAGTATTTGATTTGATTAAACTTACAGATACTCACTATGTAGCAAAAAAGGAGGTAAAATAATATGTGGAAAACCGTATTAAAGAGATTTCTTTTAATGATACCTCAATTAGTAATATTAAGCCTTCTTGTATTTATTTTGGCTAAGATGATGCCAGGGGATCCATTCTCTGGACAAATTACACCAACAACTGATCCTAAACAAATAGAAGCTTTAAGAATAAAATATGGTTTCTATGATCCATGGTACCAACAATATTGGAGATGGATTACTAATATAATGCATGGAGATTTTGGTACTAGTTATACATTTAAGTTACCAGTATCTACTCTTTTAGCTCAAAGAGTTAGCAATACATTTTGGTTAGCTTTACTTTGTGTAATATGTTCATATGCCGTTTCATTACCACTTGGTATGATATCAGGTAGATATAGTGGAGGCAAGTTTGATAGAGCAGTTACATTGTATAACTTCGTAACTTATGCGATTCCAGGTTATATCTTCTACTTAGTTATGATTTTAGTATTTGGTTATACATTACATTGGTTCCCAGCATCTGGTTCTGTTGATGCTGGTGTTACGGGTTTTGCCTATGTAATAAGTAGATTTAGACATATGATATTACCTGCAATATGTTATACTTTAATTGCTACAACAGTAACAGTTCAATATTTGAGAAATGAAGTTATAGATGCTAAAAGTTCAGACTATGTAAGAACTGCAAGAAGTAAGGGAGTTCCTATAGATAAAGTTTATTCACATCATATCTTTAGAAATTCTGTTTTGCCAATAGCCGCATTCTTTGGTTTTACATTAACAGGACTTATTTCAGGTTCTGTATTTATGGAAACAATCTTTAGTTATCCTGGAATGGGTAAATTATTCTTTGAATCAATTTCATCAAGAGATTATTCATTGTTAACAGCATTAATTATGATTTACGGATTTATGACTCTACTTGGAAGTTTGTTATCAGACATCATTATGAGTATAGTTGATCCAAGAATAAGAATAGACTAATAGGGGGAGTGATAAAATGAGTAAGAAAAAAGAAATGGAAAAAGATGCTTCCCTACATAATCAAGAAATTACACCAAGTGCTTTTCACGTAATTGTTAGGGAATTTAGAAAAGACAAATTAGCGACATTTTCACTTTTAGTATTTATTACGATAATATTAGTAGTGTTTATAGGAAGTTTGTTCTTCAATTTAGAAGAAGTAATGAAAGTAAATCTTATGGAATCATTCCTAAGACCAGGAGAAGGTGGACATTTGCTAGGAACTGACCAAGCAGGACGACCACTTTTAGGACAACTTTTCCTTGGAACTAGGAATTCAATCCTTATAGGTGTATCAGTAACTATTTTAACTAATTTAATTGGTATAATAGTTGGTTTGATTATCGGATACTATGGTGGTATAGTTGATAATATCATCATGAGAATTATAGACTTTATTCAAGTATTACCAATTCTTATGCTTATTATCGTATTCATAACATTAGTTCCTAGATACAATGTATTTACATTCGTAATCATAATGACTGTATTCTACTGGGTTGGTATTGCAAGACTTGTAAGATCAAAAGCTCTTTCTGAAGGAAGACGTGATTATATAAGTGCTTCTAAGACAATGGGAACACCAGCTTGGAAGATAATGTTCGGTGGAATCTTACCAAATATCAGCTCAATTCTTATAATTAGTTTTATCTTAGATTTAGCTGGTAATATGGGAATTGAAATCGGACTTACATTCCTTGGTTTCGGTTTACCAGATGGAATACCTTCACTTGGAACACTAATCAACAAGGCATTGGATCCTATAGTTTTAAGAGATAGAATGTACATTTGGTTACCTGCATCATTATTAGTACTTGTACTAATGCTTTCAATTAACTATGCTGGACAAGCATTAAGAAGAGCATCAGATGCAAAACAAAGATTAGGTTAGAAATAATTTAACATAAAAAATTAAGCGTAGAGTGTTCTACGCTTTTTTTGTTGTGAAACCATTATATAAAAAAGATATATCGTAAATATTTATTATAAAAAGGTGCAAAAATCTGTTTACAAGCATCATTTAATATGATATAATTTAATTACAGTATTAATTTAATTAAATGCTGTGAGTAATTTATTTAAAGGAGGATTGCCAATGAAGAGATTTATTAAATATTTGTTAGTTTGTTGTTGTGTATTAGCTTTTTCAGGATATGTTTATTCTGAATGTATAACTTATGAAGAAATGAAACCTTTTACAAATAGAGACTATTTTTCCTATAAGGGATATCTTAGAATTTATTTAAATTCTACAGCAGTAGAATATAATAGAGAGGAAGATACTCTAAAGGTTGCAAAAAAACATGCTGATTTTATAGAAATAGATACAGAAGGAGAAGATGAAAAAGGAGCTTATTCAATTCCTAAACTATATTACAATCCAAGAATAATTGAGAAAAATGGTAAAAAATATATAACAGCAGATGGAATTCCTGAAGACATCTTAATAAAAGACAAAAATTTATTAGTTATTGAATCAAAGAAACTTGAATATAATTTTGTTGATTTATTCGGAGATGCAGATTAAAATAAAATCAAAAAAAATGGATGCTTTTGCATCCATTTTTTGTTTAGGAAAGTTAAATATCACAGCAAGTTAATTTATCTTTATAAAAATTGGGAGGATTTAAAAGGACCAATAACTATACTGTTAATATGTAAAATGTGGTAGCGAAGAAAAGGAAAACTTATGGGAGGAGTTTATTATCTTTAAACACTACCACACAGTTTATATATACCATAAAAATCAATTTTAAAACACAAAAAAATTTATTATTAAACATATTTAGCTGTGAAATTAAAACTGTACTATAATAAAATATGATAAAAGGCAAAAAAATAAAAACATAGTGATTTAATTTTCTATGAAATTCTTGCATTTTTTTTAGAATTTTTACTTATAGGAAAAAATTTTTAAGCTTCATATCATATATTAAGTGGTTACAATTTCTTATATATTATCTCGAACACGGTTAATCTAGCCCTAACTTTGTTTACTTGTAAACAAAAGTAGGTCTGACGGGGTAATTGTATCGTTAGATACAATTGATCTGGAAATCTCATACTATTGCTTGATGGCAAGCAATAGTATTTCTGAAAGAAATCAAAAATACAATTTATATATGTATCTTCGATATATTAAACAAAAAACTCCACTTGTGTGGAGTTTAGTCAATTCTTATTTTTTGCTGTCTTTATATAAATCCGGTAAGCATCTATAATTTACATTATCTTCTTCGTCTAAAATTGTATTTTCATCTACAACAACTAGTTTATATTTAAAATCTTTGGCAACAATATATTTTTTGCCATCTCTTTCTTCGATTTTTACACCAGAATATTCTTTATTTTTACTTTTTTCATATTTATCTCTATTTTTTTCAATTTGTTCGGGATTTGTGTTAGGTTTAATTAGACTTGGGCCATGAAACATAAGTTTTGGAGACTTAAATTTTTCTTTTACTATAACCAATTGTGCTCCGCCATCTCCTTCATAAACCTTGTTTTCAATTTTTTTCAACATTCCTGTAGATGCACAAGAACATAATGCCAAAGAAACTAATAATAAACTAACAAGTTTTTTAAGTCTAGTCATAAAATCCTCCCTTTGTAAAATAACTATTTAAATACCTTTTACTTTATTATAAAAACAAAGTAAAACATTAATACTTTGACAAATACATTTTAACATATATTTAAACTTTAGTCAAGCAATTTCATAAATATAATTTTAGTATTTTATATGTAATATTCATAGTTTGATTGACTTTTTTTTATGTTTTTAGTATAATTATTTGAATAGTATTGTAGATTTTTAAGGAGAGATATTATGGACGAAAAAGAAATATTTTTAACCGCTGAAGGGTTAAAAAAATTGGAATTAGAATTAGAAGAATTAAAAACTGTAAAAAGACAAGAAATTGCAGAAAAAATAAAGATTGCTAGAGATTTTGGAGACCTTTCTGAAAACTCTGAATATGATGAAGCTAAAAATGAACAAGCTCAGATAGAAGAAAAAATAGTTAAACTTGACAATATGATTGCAAATGCAAAGATAATTGATGAAGTTGAATTAGATACAAAAACTGTAAATGTTGGTGCTACAGTTACTTTAGTTCAAGTTGAAAGCAAGAAAAAAATAGAATATACTATTGTAGGTTCTGCTGAAAGTAATCCACTTGAAGGAAAAATTTCAAATGAATCTCCGGTCGGTAGAGCTATTTTAGGAAAGAAAAAAGGAAATAAAGTTCAAGTACAATTACCTAACGGAAATGTTGTAGAATATAAAATACAAAATATTAAGGTAAATTAAGAGGTGATATAGTGGAAGAACAAAATTTAAATGAAATGCTCTTAGTTAGAAGACAAAAATTACAAGAGTTAGTTGATGCAGGAAAAGACCCACATGAGATAGAAAAGTTTGAAGGTACTATTTATTCAAAAGAGATAAAAGATAATTATGAAAATTATGAAGGAAAAGTTGTAAGACTTGCTGGTCGTATTAGAACAAAAAGAGGACATGGTAAAGTTTGTTTTATGGACTTGCAAGATTTTTCTGGAAAAATTCAACTTTTCAATAAGCTTGATGTTTTAGGCGAAAGTTATGAAGAAGTTAAGACTTTAGACATTGGAGATATTGTAGGGGTTGAAGGAGAAGTTTTCACAACTCATGCAGGAGAAATTTCAATAAGAAGTTCAAAGGTTGTCTTACTTACAAAATCTTTACAACTTTTACCAGAAAAGTTTCATGGCCTAAAAGATGTTGACTTAAGATATAGACAAAGATATGTAGATTTAATTGTAAATCCTGAAATCAAAGATGTTTTTGTTATGAGAAGTAAAATTATTTCTTCTATTAGAAAATATCTTGATAGTAGAGGATTCTTAGAAGTTGAAACACCTATTTTAAATACAATTGCCGGTGGAGCGAATGCAAGACCTTTTATAACTCATCACAATACTTTGGATATTGATATGTATCTTAGAATTGCAAATGAATTATATTTAAAGAGATTGATTGTAGGTGGTTTCGATAAAGTTTATGAAATGGGAAGAATGTTCAGAAATGAAGGTATGGATAAACTTCATAATCCTGAATATACTGCAATTGAATTATATCAAGCCTATGTTGACTATGAAGAAATGATGACACTTTGTGAAGAAATGGTTTATACTGTTTGTATGGAAGTTGTTGGAAAGTCTGAAGTTGAGTTACAAGGTAAAGTTATCGACTTTAAACCACCTTGGAGAAGAATTTCAATGGTTGACGCTGTAAAAGAATATGCAGGAGTTGATTTTGAAACAATTTTAACTGATGAAGAAGCAAGAAAGCTTGCTATTGAAAAGAAAATAGAAGTAACAGAACATACTACAAGAGGAGAAGTTATTTCTCTATTCTTTGAAGAATTTTGCGAAGAATATATGGTTCAACCTACTTTTGTTACTAAGCATCCTGTGGAAATCAGTCCACTTGCTAAGAGAGATCCTAAGGACAAGAGATATACTCAAAGATTTGAGGCTTTTGTAAATTGTGGAGAGATTGCAAATGCTTTTAGTGAATTAAATGATGCGATAGATCAAAAGCAAAGATTTTTAAAACAAGTTGAAGCCAGAGAAAATGGAGATGACGAAGCACAAATGATGGATTATGATTTCATCAATGCGCTTGAGATAGGTCTTCCACCAACAGGTGGTATGGGAATTGGAATTGATAGACTTATTATGTACTTGACTAATCAAGAATCTATAAGAGATGTATTACTTTTCCCAACAATGAAACCTATGGTTGAAAAGGATAGTGAATAGGAGTTCATTATGAAAAAAAGAAATTTAGTTGCGATTTGTTTAGTTTGTCTTTCTTTTGTTGGTTGTTCAAGTTTCCATACAGGAAAAGTTGTTGTAGACGATGAAAAGAAAGAAGATAAAGTTGAAAATGTTGAATATATTCTTGTTGATGAAGATGACAAAGAATCTTTAATTAAAAACATTAAAGAAGGCAAAGGTGCTGTTATAGATAAGAAGAAAAATTCATCTTCTGATAAGACTAATGAAAATACTGATAACAACAATAACAGTAATAATAGCAATAATAAAAATAACAGCAACAATAACAACAATAATAGAAATAATAATAACAATAATAACAATAATAGAAATAATAATAACAACAATAGATAGGACAGTGATTATATGAGAATAGAATTTTCTCCACCAGATATTACCCAATTAGAGATTGATGAAGTTGTTGATACTTTAAAATCAGGTTGGATAACAACTGGTCCGAAAACTAAAAGATTAGAACAAGAACTATCTGCTTTTACAAATACAGATAAAACAGTTTGTTTAAACTCTGCAACAGCTGCAATGGAGCTTACTTTAAGAGTTCTTGGAGTTGAAGAAGGAGATGAAGTTATAACTTGTGCATATACTTATACTGCATCTGCAAGTGTTATTCATCATGTTGGAGCAAAAATTGTCTTAGTTGATTGTAATAAAGAAGATAAGTTTATGGACTTAAAAGCTTTAGAAAATGCTATTACAGAAAAGACAAAGGTAATTATTCCAGTTGATTTGGCTGGGAAGCCTTGTAAATATGATGAAATTTTTGAAATTGTAGAAAAAAAGAAAGCCTTATTTAAGCCTAATAATAAATTACAAGAAAAAATCGGTAGAGTTATAGTTATGGCTGATGCCGCTCATTCACTTGGAGCTGTATATAAAGGCAAACCGAGTGGAAGTATTGCTGATTTTACTTGTTTTTCTTTCCATGCAGTTAAAAATTTTACTGTTGCTGAGGGTGGCTCAGTTACTTGGAATAGAGATTTAGGCTTGGATAATGATGAAATTTATAGAGAATTTCAACTTTTATCTTTGCATGGGCAATCAAAGGATGCTCTTTCAAAGATGAAACCTGGTTCTTGGGAGTATGATATTGTTGCTCCTAATTATAAATGCAATTTAACTGATATTGCTTCAGGTATTGGTTTAGCTCAGTTAAAGAGATATCCAAATCTGTTGAAAAGACGTTTTGAAATTGTAGAAAGATATAATAGAGGATTTGAAGGAACAAGAATTAAACCTTTTGTTCACTTTGAAGAAGATAGAAAATCTTGTTGTCATCTTTATATTGTAAATATCGATGGTGCAAGTGAAGAAGAGAGAAATGAAATAATTATAAAGATGGCTGAAAGAGGAATTTCAACTAATGTTCATTATAAGCCTTTGCCTATGCATACTGCTTATAAGAATTTAGGTTTTGACATCAAGGATTATCCAAATGCCTATGATAATTATAAATCAGAAATTACTTTGCCACTTCATACTTTATTGACAGATGAACAAGTTGATTATGTAATTGAAAATTTGAAGGCGTTGGTGTAGTTATGAAGATAAAAAAAGTCGTGATTCCAACTGCTGGACTCGCTACTAGAATGTTTCCTGCAACTAAAGGTGTTCCAAAGGCAATGTTGCCGATTTTTGACAAACCTACTTTACAATATGTTATTGAAGAAGTTGTAGAGGCAGGAATTGATGAGGTAATTCTTATTGTAAATGAAGATTATTTTACTATTGATAAGCATTTTAACTCTGAAATTGATCCAAGAGTTAAAAATTCGAATAATGTATCAAAAAGTGATATTGAATCTTTAGAAAAAATATTAGAATGTAAGATAAGTTTTATAATTCAAAAAGAACAAAAAGGATTGGGTCATGCAATTCTTTGTGCAAAAGAAGCAGTAAATGGCGAAGATTTTTCAGTTGTTTTGGGGGATGTTATAATTGATTGTAAAGACAGTTCATGCACAAAAGAGCTTGTTGATATTTATAACAGATACGGAAAAACAGTAGTAGGAGTTGAAGTTGTGCCTGATGAGAAAAGACACAATTATGGCATTTTGGAAGGAAAAGAAATCGAAAAAGATGTTTTTGACTCAACTAGACTTATAGAAAAGCCGAGTATTGATGAAACAAATTCAAATTTAGCGATGGTCGGAAGATACATTGTTAAAAATGAAATCTTTGAAATTCTTGAAAATCAAAAAGCAGGAAAAAATGGAGAAATACAATTTACAGACTCCTTAAATGAATTGACTTTAAAAGGAGATTTATTAGGATATAAATTTGACGGAAAAACTTATGACGTTGGAAATAAACTTGGAGTTCTGATTGCAAGTGTTGAATATGGCTTGAAAGATGAAACAAATAAAAATGCTATTAAGGAGTATTTGAAAGAATTAGTTTCATCGGATTTTAAAATGGGAGAATAATAATGGTCAGAAAAATATTTTTAATAATACTGGATATTATAGTTATAAATCTTTGCTACTATTTAGGATTTTTATTAAAATTTGACTGGCATATTCCTGCAAATTATTGGTATATGTATAGCAAATGGATAATTCCTATAGTTTTAATCAAAATTGTAGTTTTTGCTCTATTTGGATTATATAGAATAATGTGGAGATATGCTGATTTTAAAGAATTGTCTAGAATTTTTATGGCAATAGTTGTAGCAAATGTTCTAACAGGAATATTTTTGATTTCAATGAATGTAGGATTTCCGAGAAGTGTTATGGCACTTGTATTTGTAATTGATATGTTCTTTGTTACTGGTACAAGATATCTTTCAAAAGCTAGAAAAAATTTAGTTTTTTCAATCCCTGTTGAAAAACTTAAAAGAGTTTTAATAGTTGGTGCTGGAGATGCAGGGGTCTTAGTTCTTAATGAACTTAGAAAACATAAAGAATTAGGATATAAGGTTGTAGTTTTTATTGATGACGATAAAAATAAAATAGGAACAGAAATTTTAGGAATTCCAGTTGTTGGTGGAAAAGAAAAAATAATTTCAGCAATTAACGAATTTAGAATTGATGAAGTTATTTTGGCAATGCCTTCAGCAAATAGGGAAATTCAACAAGACATTTCAGATATTTGTTCAAAATTATCTATGAAGATTAAAATAATTCCTGGAATGTATGAATTAATTGATGATCAAAAATTAAATATAAGAGATTTAAGAGATGTTGAAATTGGAGATTTACTTGGACGTGATGAAGTTAAATTAGATCAAGAAGTCCTAAATGATTTCTTGAGAAATAAAACAGTCTTGGTAACAGGTGGAGGTGGTTCAATTGGCTCCGAGCTTTGTAGACAAATAGCGAAATTCAGTCCAAAAAGATTGATAATTTTAGACATCTACGAAAATAATGCCTATGAAATTCAAATGGAACTTGTAAGACATTATAAGGATTTGGATTTAGTTGTAGAAATTGAATCAATAAGAGATGCAGTAAGAATGGATATTATCTTTGGAAAATATAAACCGGATGTAGTATTTCATGCAGCTGCTCATAAACATGTTCCACTTATGGAAAACAGCTCAACTTCTGCAATTAAAAACAATGTTTTTGGAACATTAAATGTTCTAAGAGCTTGCGATAAGCACGGTGTTTCAAGATTCGTTTTAATTTCAACAGATAAAGCTGTAAATCCGACATCTGTAATGGGAACTACAAAGAGAATTTGTGAAATGTTAGTTCAAACATTTAACGAAAAATCCAAAACAGAATTTGTTGCAGTTAGATTCGGAAATGTATTGGGCTCAAACGGATCTGTAATTCCACTTTTCATCAATCAAATTAAAGAGGGTGGACCTGTTACAGTTACTCACGAAGATATAATAAGATACTTTATGACAATCCCTGAAGCTTGCCAACTTGTATTACAAGCAGGAGCAATCGCCAAAGGGGGAGAAATCTTTATACTTGATATGGGTGAACCAGTTAAGATACTTGATTTGGCAAAGAACCTTATTAGACTTTCTGGCTATGAACCTTATAAAGACATCGACATAAAGATTACAGGACTTAGACCGGGCGAAAAACTTTATGAAGAAATACTATTAAATATGGAAAATTCAGTTGCAACTGACTATGAAAAAATATTTATAGAAAAACCGATAGTTCACGATGTAGAAGCTTTAAAAGACGGACTTGAAAGACTTGATAAAGTTAAAAACACTCTGGATAAAAAAGAAATTACAGACATCTTAAAAGATATGGTTCCGACATTTAAACCTGATTTGTTGAATAAGTAAGAACCCCACCCTTCCACGATGCTTCGCATCGGATGGGTACCCGAGAACCTTGTTGCTTCGCAATAGAAACACTCCACCAAAAAGGTGGAGTTTTTTTGTGAAATCTTTTAAAAATGTATTGACAATATAGTTCTATTATTGTATAATAATCAAAGAAAATTTGACGGAGGTAAATTTTATGACAAATACAGTTCAAATGTCGGTTTTTAATAGCAAGAATAATTGTTTAATTGACTCTTCTGTTTTTGGTCTTAAATTTTCTCTTTTTAATAAACTTAGTAATTTAGCTAGGAATTCATTTTTTAAAAAATGTATTTCTAGCATTTTTTTTAAGTTTATAAAATTTCCTTTTATCAAAGTTGTTAAGGACTTTGTAAAGGAATTATATTTAATATTTTTCGTTAATATTTTAAATTTTAGGAAATAACTTTTAGTTATTTCCTTTTTTTGTGATTATGACAAAATGACTTAATAGGAGGGATTGTATGAAAGAATTTAGAAATTTAGTTAGTAGTGAGGACTTTTCTTGTGAAGAGTTGCTTGAACTTATGGAGTTAGGAGCAGAGATTTATAATAATCCTGAAAAATTTTCAGAAAAATGTAGGGGAAAAGTTTTAGCTTCATTATTTTTTGAACCGTCAACAAGAACAAGATTGAGTTTTGAAGCAGCTATGCTTAGACTTGGTGGAAGTTGTATAACTGTTCCGGATCCTAAAGTTTCATCAGCAACTAAGGGAGAAAGCCTACAAGATACAATAAAAACAGTGGGTTGTTATTCAGATATTATAGCTATGCGTCATCCTCATGAGGGTTCTGCAGAGCTTGCAAAAGAAGTTACACTTGTTCCTTTTATTAATGCGGGAGACGGTGGACATCAACATCCAACTCAAACTCTTACAGATTTACTTACAATTTCTCAATATAAGAAAAGTTTGGAAAATATGACTATTGGTCTTTGTGGGGACTTAAAATTCGGAAGAACTGTTCATTCACTTGTTAAGACACTTTCAAAGTTTAAGGGAAATAAATTTATCTTTATTTCACCTGTTGAGCTTGTTATTCCAGAATATATTAAGATGTATCTAAATGATCATAATGTAGAGTTTATTGAAGTTAGAACAATAGAAGAAGTTATGGATAAACTTGATATTCTATATATGACAAGAGTTCAAAGGGAAAGATTTTTCAATGAGGCTGATTATGTAAGGCTTAAAGATACTTACATTTTAGATAATAAGAAGATGAAAACAGCAAAGGATGATATGATAATTCTTCACCCATTGCCAAGAGTAAATGAAATTGCGACAGAAGTTGATGAAGATCCTAGAGCAAAGTATTTTAATCAAGTTAAATTCGGTATGATAATCAGAATGGCATTAATCTTAAAATTGTTGGAGGTAAAATAATGTTAAATATTAATAGTATTTCAAATGGAATTGTAATAGACCATATTAAACCGGGTCTTGGATATGAAATTTTTAAACTTTTAGAATTGGATAGTGCAGATTTTACAGTTGCACTTATAATGAATGCAGATTCTAAAAAATATGGCAAAAAAGACATGATAAAGATTGAAAATGTTATGGATATTGACCTTGCGATTTTAGGTTTAATCGACAAAGATTTGACTGTAAACATCATAGAAAATGAAAAAATCAAGGAAAAACTTTCAATGATTTTACCGGAAAAAGTAGAGGGTTTTATAAAATGTAAAAATCCACGTTGCATAACTTGCCACGAAAATGTTCCAAATAAATTTATATTAGTTAATAGAGAAAAGGGAATTTATAGATGTAATTACTGTGATAATTTGTATTCTTGTGGAGGACATAATGAAAAAAATAGTTAAAAATGCAATCTTGGTGGATAAAAATATAAATAGAGTCGGAGAGATAAAGATTGAAGATGGAAAGATTGTAGAGATTGGCAAAAATTTGAGTTTTGATGACAGTTTTGAAATTATAGATGCGAAGAGAAAGACTGTTATGCCTGCATTTGTGGATTTGCATGTGCATTTTAGAGATCCGGGTTTTACTTATAAGGAAGATTTAAAAACAGGCTCACTTTCAGCTTTAAGAGGTGGATATACAACTGTAAATACAATGGCAAACACAAAGCCGATTTGCGGTGATTTGGAAACTTATAATGATATAATGAAGAGAGCAAAGGAATTGGATTTAGTAGATATAAATCAAATAGTTGCAGTTACTAAAAATTTTGACGGAAAAAATTTGGTTGACTATTCAAAATTTGAAAATGCAAAATTTTTATCCGATGACGGTAAGGGTGTGCTTTCTGAAACTACAATGTACAGAGCGATTTTAGAGGTGAAAAAATACGATAAAATCATAATGATACATGCAGAAAGTGAACTTTCTCCAATTGATTACAGAATAGCGGAAGACCTTATGACTTTAAGGGATGTCTATCTTGCAAAGAGATTGGATGGAAGAATTCATCTTTGCCACATCAGTACAATCGACTCTTTGGAAGCTGTAAGACGTGGGAAAAAAGAGGGAGTAAAGGTTACTTGTGAAGTAACTCCACATCATATTGCACTTTGGGATAACTCCTACAGAGTAAATCCGCCGATAAGAGAAAAGGCAGATGTTGAGGCTTTAATAGATGGAATTTTGGATGGAACTGTTGATGCGATTGCAACGGATCATGCCCCACATACTGCAGAGGATAAGGCAAATGGAAGTCCGGGACTTGTTGGTCTTGAAACTGCATTTGCGATTTGTAATACAAAATTGGTTAAAGAGAGAAATATCGACATAAGAACTTTGTCAAAAGTAATGTCCTATGGTGGAGCTAATTTAATGGGAATTAAAAAAGGTCTTTTAAAAGAGGGATATTTTGCAGATTTGGTTATAGTTGATACTGATAAAAAAATTGTTGTAGATTCAAGTAAATTTGCATCAAAAGCAAAAAATACACCTTTTGATAAAATGGAACTTTACGGAGAAGTGCTTATGACAATTAAAGCGGGAGAAATTAAGTATAAAGGAGAATTTTAATGATAATAGATAGATTATATGAAGCAGTAAAAGAAAAAGGGTTTGTTTGTGTTGGACTTGACAGCCATTTAGACTATATTCCAAATTATATTAAAGAAAAGCACGAAAAAATTTCAGATATAATTTTTGAATACAATAAGACAATAATTGATGCAACAAGTGATATTGTAGCAATCTACAAACCACAAATTGCATATTATGAAGCAAACGGACTTGAAGGCCTTATTGCTTATCAAAGAACTTTAAGATATCTTAAAGAAAAGGGACTTTTAAGTATCGGAGATGTTAAAAGAGGGGATATTGCAAGTACTGCAAAGGAATATGCAAAGGCACATTTTAAAGGAGAGTTTGAAGCAGACTTTATAACTCTTAATCCATATATGGGAATGGACAGTATCACACCTTATTTAGATTATTTGAAAACAGGAGAAAAGGGAATTTTCGTTTTACTTAGAACTTCAAATGAGGGAGCAAAGGACATTGAATGTCTTGACTACAACGGAGAGGCTCTATATTTTAAAGTTGGAGATGAACTTAAAAAATTTGCTGATGAATTGACTTCTGAATGTGGATATTCCCCTTTGGGATTTGTCGTAGGAGCAACTCATAGTGAAGAAGCTAAGAAGATAAGAGAAAGATATAAAAATATTTTCTTCTTATTACCGGGATATGGAGCGCAAGGCGCAAAAGCAGAAGACATCAGAACTTACTTGAATGACTTTAACGGCGGAGTTGTAAACTCTTCAAGAGGAATTATAAAATACTATCAAAAATTTGAAGACGGCGAAGAAAGATTTGCTCATTATACAAGAGAAGCTGTTTTGAATATGAGGAAGGATATTTATGGAGAATAAATCATACGAAAAAGTTGAAATAATTTTAAATGAAAAAATCTCTGAAGGCATTTACAAAATGGATGTTAAGGGAGAATTTAAAGCTAAAGTCGGACAATTTTATATGGTTAAATGCTTTGAGGACGGGACTATGCTTCCCCGTCCGATAAGTATCTGCGATATGGAGGACAATAAATTAACTTTTCTTTATGCAGTTGTGGGAAAAGGGACAAAGATTATGTCTGAAAAGAAAGTAGGAGACAACATAGAAATTTTAGGACCGCTTGGTAACGGATTTCCGATTGATGAATATAAGGGCAAAAAAGTTGCTCTTGTTGCAGGGGGAATTGGAATTGCACCAATGCTATATCTTGCAAAGAAATTGGAAGCAGATGTGGATTTATATGCAGGCTTTAGAGATGAAATATATTTTACTGAAGAATTTAAGGAATTTACAAAAAATACATATATCGCAACAAATACGGGAAGTGTAGGACATAAGGGATTCATAACTGAAATAATAAAAGATGATTATGATGTAATTTATTGTTGCGGTCCAAATCCTATGATGAATTCTGTAAAAAATTTAGGCTTTGACATACCTGTCTATGTTTCTTTAGAGAGTAGAATGGGTTGTGGAATCGGGGCTTGTCTAGCTTGTAGTTGTAAAACTAAAAACGGAATGAAAAGAATTTGCAAGGAAGGTCCTGTATTTGAAGTTAAGGAGGTGAATTTTTAATGTTGGAAGTAGATATTTGTGGAGTTAAATTTAAAAACCCCGTTATCGGAGCGTCCGGAACTTTCGGATTCGGCAGAGAATATGCTGAATATATCGACTTAAACAGAATAGGCGGTATTTCTACAAAGGGACTTACTTTTGCAGGTAAGGACGGAAATACGGGAATTAGAATTTACGAAACACCTGCAGGGATAATGAACAGTATCGGACTTCAAAATCCTTCAGTACCGACTTTCATTGAAGAAGATTTACCTTTTATGGAAAGTTTTGATACACAGATTTTAGCAAACATTGGAGGTTCACAATTAGAGGATTATTTAAAATCTGTAGAACTTATCAATAAGACGAATATAAAAATAATTGAATTAAATATATCCTGTCCGAATGTAAAATCAGGTGGAATGGCTTTTGGAATAAAATGTGATATTGCAGAGGGAATCGTAAGAAAAGTTAGAGAAAATACGGATAAAGTCCTTATGGTAAAATTATCTCCAAATGCTGAAAATATAAAAGAAATGGCAAAAACTTGTGTTGAAGCGGGAGCGGATTGTCTTTCACTTGTTAATACATTTAATGCCTTGGCGATAGATATTTATAATAGAAAAGCAGTTTTTGACAATGTAACGGCAGGACTTTCAGGAGCTTGTATAAAACCGATAGCTCTTAGAATGGTAAGAGATGTCGCTTCGGTTGTAGATGTTCCAATTATCGGAATGGGTGGAATAATGAATTGGCAAGATGCGATTGAATTTATTATGGCTGGAGCAACTGCAATTCAAGTCGGAACAGCAAACTTTATCAATCCGAGAGTTATGATTGATATAATTGAAGGAATGGAAAAATTCTGTAAAGAACAAAATATAAAAAATTTAGAAGAAATTAGAGGAATTATTTAGGAGGAAATTATGGATCAAAGAGTATTGGAATTATTAAAAGAAAGTGAAGCATTATTAGAAGGACATTTCTTATTATCATCAGGAAAACATAGCGACAAATATGTTCAATGTGCAAAACTTTTGATGTATCCAGAAAAAGCTGAAGAAGTTTGTAAGGTAATTAAGAAAAAACTTGAAGATGCAAATGTAAAAGTTGATGCAGTAGTTGGACCTGCAATGGGTGGAATTGTAATTGCCTACGAATTGGGAAGAGCCTTGGGAGTAAGAGCGATGTTCACAGAAAGAGAAAATGAAATGATGACTTTAAGAAGAGGATTTTTCATAAATGAGGGAGAAAATGTGCTTGTAGTTGAAGACGTTGTTACAACGGGGAAATCTTCATTGGAAACAATAAAAGTTCTAAAAGAACATGGTGCAAATGTAGTTGGAATCGCTTCAATTGTTGATAGAACAAATGGAAAATCAAATATCGGATATCAACTTTTCCCTGCAATTTCCTTAAATGTTCAAGCATTTGACAAGGAGGATTGTCCACTTTGTAGAGAAGGAAAAATTGAACTAGTAAAACCGGGAAGCAGAAAAAAATTCTAAGCTATAAGAACCCCACCCTTCCACGATGCTTTGCATCGGGTGGGTACCCGGGAACCTTGTTGCTTCGCAATAACAACCCCACCCT